>JAHLAX010000046.1 GCA_020625875.1 bacterium
ACTTGCTGATTTCAAGGGGGATTACGTTTCTAACCTATTAGTTACTGTCATCCTGAGCGTAAGCGAAGGATCTTAAAGATTCTTCGTCGCTTTGCTCTTCAGAATGACAGAGGAAGAACTGTTCCTCAGAATGACATAAGTGGAACTTCAATCCCACCGTCAAATCGCAAGCGATTTGCCCGCCTTCCTTTAGCATAGGGAGGCAAAGAAAGGAGAGATTAAAATGACAAAACTAAGAAAAACAATCAGCATTGTTCTTGCGGTGATTATGATTATGTCTGTTGCTCAAATATCTGTTTTTGCCGCTGAGTTTGTCTCGCCGGCAAACAACACTGTTGTAACCGGTCCCGGCAATGTTAAGGTCAAGATTAAGACACAAGATTTTGTTGAAGGAAAAGAAAACTATTGTGAGATAAAAATATATTCCGGTGACGGTACCAAACTGGGTTATAAAGATTTAAAGTACACTAAAAAAGGACAGATATTGACAGCTAAGTTGAACTTTAGAGATATTGGCAGTTACGTTTTATATTGCATTTGTTATCATAGCACTGAGAACGGTTTTGTTGAATACTCAACGGGCAAGTGGTATTATCTGAACGGTAAAATACTGGAGGCTCAGGATGTGATAAGGATTACCGTTAAGCGCGCTAATACACTTTCTGTCAAAACAGCCGCAAAATCCTTGAAAGCTTCCGCTTTGAAAAAAGCACAGCAAACTGTCAATCCTGTTTCAATCAAAAAGGCGCGGGGTAAGGTTACGGTTAAAAAGATAAAGAAAGGCACTACGAGTAAGATTTATAAAAAAATTACCATAGCGAAGAAGACGGGAGCAATTACTTTTAAGAAGGGTACTTACAAAAGGGGTACCTACAAGGTTAAGCTCAAGGTTACTGCCGCGGGAAACGATGAATATACGAGCAAGAGCAAGACTGTGACGGTTAAGATTAAAGTTAAGTGAGGATTTTAGATTATATAGGGGAGCGGCAGGAGCGGCTCCCCTACAGTTATTTTGAAGCTGTTTTATTACCTCTTGCAAATTCGGCTCTCCTTTGATATACTCTATTGTGTATCAAAGGAGGGATTTTCCATTGAAATATTGCCCCAAATGTAAACGAATGTATAATGACGAAGAAACCAACTGCGCGCGCGACGACTGCAAGCACAAGGCGCTGAAGCCTGTTGAGGACGAAACAACCTCGGTTTATCTCTGCTCGGGCGACGTTATTGAGCGCGACAGGGTGCAGGCGGCGCTAGAAGACAACGGTGTGCCGAGCGTTTATGTGCGTCATGGTGTTACCGCGAATTCTCAGGTGGTTACAGGTCAGGATTTTGACGGATTCGATATTCTCGTGCCTTATGAATTGTATGATAAGGCGTACGATATTGCTGTCGGTATCGGCGCGATAAAGCTTGAGGGTGAGCAGATTATAGAGGATGATAATATTGAAGAAATTGAGCCTCATCCGCTGGAGCAGATGTCTCGCTCAAAGCGCACGACAGTCAGGGTTGTTTCGGCAATTTTGCTGATTGTTGTTGTGGCGCTCGTAATATACGGCGTTGACTATATTATGAAGTTTATTACTGAATTGTTTAAATAAAAAGGCTTCCCTTGGGAAATTCCCCAATAGGGGAAATGTCACGAAGTGACAAAAGGGTGGCGGTCTCCCGCTAGGGAAAAGCTGTCAGGCGAAGCCTGACTGATGAGGGATTTGGTTGCCTATATATTTACGTTGAAAACAACTGATAAAGGAAGGGTAGTCCCTCATCCGACTTCGCTTCGCTCAGCCACCTTCCCCCAAGGGAAGGCTAAAAAGAAAAGGAGAACGAAAATGAGCTATAAAAATATTGAAACAAAATGTATTCAGTCTGGCTATGAGCCGAAGAACGGCGAGCCCAGAGTGATTCCGATTGTGCAGAGCACAACCTTTAAGTACGAGACAAGCGAGGCTATGGGCGCGCTGTTCGATTTGGAAGCGGCGGGATTCTTCTATACACGTCTTGCCAACCCGACGCTTGACGCTGTTGAAAAGAAAATCGCCGACTTAGAGGGCGGCGTGGGCGCTATGCTCACCTCGTCCGGACAGGCTGCCACGCTTTCGGTTGTTACGAATATCTGTAAAGCGGGCGACCATGTTATCTGTTCCAGCGCGGTTTACGGCGGCACATTTAATCTGTTCGCGAAAACGCTCGTTGACCTCGGTATCGACTGCACATTTGTCGCCGCTGATGTCACAGAGGAAGAACTTAATAATTCTTTTAAAGAAAATACAAAACTCGTATTTACCGAGTCTGTTACCAACCCGTCGCTTGACGTTGCCGACGTTGAGATGTTCGCCAAGTGCGCTCACGCTCACGGCGTTCCGCTCTGCGTTGATAACACCTTCCCGACGCCGATTAACTTCAGACCTATTGAATGGGGCGCGGATATTGTTGTTCACTCCACCTCAAAATATATGGACGGTCACGCTGTGGCGCTCGGCGGCGTTGTGGTTGACAGCGGCAACTTTGACTGGACTAACGGCAAGTTCCCGATGCTCAGCACTCCCGACGAGACCTATCACGGCGTTGTATATACCGAGCAGTTCGGCAAGGCGGCTTTCATCACAAAAGCCCGCACACACATTATGCGCGATATGGGACCGCAGATGTCTCCGATGAACGGCTTTTTGCTAAATCTCGGACTTGAAACGCTTTTTCTCAGAATTCCGCGCCACTGCGAGAACGCTATGAAGGTTGCCGAGTTCCTCGAGAGCAATGACAAAATCGAGTGGGTAAATTATCCCTCATTAAAGAGCAGCAAATACTACGACAGAGTTCAGAAGTATATGCCTAACGGTACCTGCGGCGTAGTTTCGTTCGGAGTTAAGGGCGGACGAAAAGCGGCTGAAAAGCTTATGGCTTCACTAAAGCTCGCGGCTATCGTTACTCACGTTGCCGACGCGCGCACATGCTGTCTGCATCCCGCAAGCTCAACTCACCGCCAGATGACAGACGAACAGCTTGAGGCGGCGGGAATCAGCCCGAGTATGATTCGCTTCTCAGTCGGCATTGAAAACGCCGAGGATATTATCGCCGACTTAAAACAGGCGATTGATAACGTATAATGAGCGCGTTTGTAAGCGCGATTATTGTCGCGGCGGGCAACTCCACGCGTATGGGTATAGGCAAAAGCAAGCAGTTTATTGAACTCAAAGGCGAGCCCGTAATAAAACACACCCTTTGGGCGTTTGAAATCTCGAATGTTATAGATTCTATTGTTGTCGTATGCCGCGAGCAGGACGAAAAGGATATTAAAGACGTGATAAGAAGCGGCGGCTTTTGTAAGGTTAAAGCTGTGGTTTACGGCGGAAAGACGCGCGACATCAGCGTCAAAAACGGCGTGCTCGCCTGCGACGAACGCACTTCTCACTTTGCTATTCACGACGGCGCCAGACCGCTTGTTTCCGACAAGGATATTAAAGCGGTAGTAAATGAAGCGATAAAATACAAAGCAGCGGCTCTCGGTACGCTTGTAACCGACACAATAAAAGTTGTGGATGAAAACGACAACATCATCTCGACTCCCGACAGAAGCGCGCTCAGAGCGGTTCAGACGCCACAGGTTTTTGAGAAAAATCTGTACCTCAAAGCGCTCGAAAAGGGCAGCAACAAGGGTATTACCGACGACTGCCAGCTCGTCGAGAGTATAGGGGAGAAAGTGAAAATCGTCCTCGGCAGCGAGCGTAATATAAAGCTCACTACGAAGAATGATATTATAATAGCCGAGAGCTTTCTGAATAAGTAACACAACAGGGCAACCACAGGGTTGCCCTGAGTCTTTTAGTATCAATAAAGATACTGTATTTACATTAATGTAAAAAATATTGACATTTTGAAGATGAGACTTTAGAATCAATAATGTAAATATTATTCACATAGTTATAAGTCGGGAGGCTTATTATGGCGGAATACAGTATTGTTTGTCCCGAAAACGAAGCTGATGGTTACGGCATAAAGGCTGTAAGCACAAAGTATTATTACGACATTTCTCACAACCGCGAGGCGTTGACCGAGTTTTGTGAGATGTGCAGCGAGCTTGATTTAGAGCTTGTTCATTTTGATACCGTGCTTGAAGATTATCTGAGTCGAAAAGCCTTTTTGTAATCGGCTATAAAAATCTTGAATAAAACACTATTATGTGTTATTATTCTTCTATAATCTATCGGGCGGTGATTAGATGCGAATAGGACACGGATATGACGTGCACAAGCTTGTTGAGGGCAGAAAGCTGATACTCGGCGGGGTGGATATTCCCTACGAAAAGGGGCTGCTCGGTCACAGCGACGCTGATGTGCTTTTACACGCGATTATGGACGCGTTGCTTGGCGCCGCGGCGCTGGGGGATATAGGCAAGCTGTTCCCCGATACAGACGAGCGTTTTAAGGGAGCCGACAGCATTCTTTTGCTCAAAGAAGTCTGCCGCGTGCTTTCTGAGAATGGTTATAGAATAGTTAATATTGACTCGACCGTGATTGCCCAACGACCGAAGCTCAAGGACTATATCGTTACAATGCGCGGCAATATCGCGAACGCCTGCGGCGTTGAAACGAGCCAGATAAGCGTCAAAGCTACCACTGAGGAAAAGCTCGGCTTTACGGGCTCGGGCGAGGGAATCTCAGCCCACGCTGTGTGTTTGATTGAAAATTGTTGACAAATAATTTATGTATGATATAATGAATATAGAAACAGAGTTGACCGAACGAAACGGTTAACCTGTAGAGTTAGTTATTTATAAAAAATAACCGCTACTGTGGCATTTTGGCGGTTATTTTTTTATGTCTTTGATTAGCTCCGATAAAACTACCATAAAAATTATGAGTAGTATGTATTCGGACAATGCTGACACCCCCTTTCCTTTAGTTGTAAAAAAGAAAGGGTTAACCGCTTCCGTTGTTCGGACAACTCCGTAAAGCTATTATAACACAAATGTTCGATAAATGCAATACAAAATGAATAAAAACTACGCCTCGTTCATAAGCTTGAACGAGGTGCTTTTTTATGTTTAAAAAATTGATTTCTTTTATGTTGATAATCGCGGTTTTGACGACGCCTGTTTGCGCTTTTGCCAAGGCGGAAAAGCCCACGGTTATCCTAAGCTCACCCGCGGCTGTGCTTATGGAAGCGGAGACGGGCAAAATTCTTTTTGAGAAAAATAAAGACGAAAAGAGAGCCTGCGCGTCAATTACAAAGGTTATGACGTTACTGCTCGTTATGGAGGCGCTCGAAAACGGCAAAATAAAACTTACCGATACGCTCACCGCGTCTGAGCACGCCGCGTCAATGGGCGGCTCGGATATTTGGCTCGAGCCTAATGAAAAGATGAGTGTTGATGATTTGATAAAAGCTACCGCTGTAGCTTCGGCGAACGACGCGGCTGTGGTGCTCGCTGAGGCAATATCGGGCAGCGAGGAGGCGTTTGTCGCCGAAATGAACAAGCGCGGCAAGGCGCTTGGTATGAAGAACACAACTTTTAAAAACTGCAACGGGCTTGACGAAAAGGGACACCTTACCTCAGCGAACGACGTTGCTGTTATGTCGCGCGAATTGATAAAGTATCCCAAAATCTTTGACTACACGTCAATCTGGATTGACAACCTGCGCGGCGGCAAAACTCAGCTTGTCAATACCAACAAGCTGCTCAAAACCTACAATGGAATCACAGGTTTAAAGACAGGTACAACAGGCGAGGCGGGCTGCTGTATAAGCGCCACAGCCAAGCGTGACGGGCTCAGTCTTATTGCTGTTGTGCTCGGCTGTGACAGCGGCAAGGAGCGCTTTAAGGACGCTGCGAGCCTGCTCGACTACGGCTTCGCTAACTTCGCGGTTGAAAAACTAAAGCTCCCCAAACAGGCGACCGAGGATATTAAGGTCGAGGGCGGAATGGATGATACTCTACATTTAAAATGCCCTCAGCCCGGGAATACTATAGTGGGCAGAATGGCGAGCGACAAAGTTACAACCGAGTGCAAAATCAAAAAAGAGGTGAAAGCTCCCGTCAAAAAAGGCGACAGAATGGGCGAGGTCAATTATTATCTCAACGGTGAAATAGTAAAAACCTGCCCGATTACCGCGGGTAACTCGATTGAGAAAATGACATTCGGAACAGTATTAAACAAGTTGTTTAATTCGTTATTGGAATTATAATTATTTTCTCATTTATCCTTTCTCATTTCTTATTTACCCCTTGCATATACTCCCATTTTGTGGTAAAATATCATTAATAATACAAAATAGCGTAATAGTACGCTTTTGGGGGTAATCTAATGTCAACAAAATTAACTGACAAGTATTTAAAAGGATTTATCAGCGAGGATGAATACAAGGGTATCGCCTCTCAGGTTAAAGTCGCTCATAAGGCGTTGCACGACGGCACAGGTCTCGGCAATGACTTTATCGGATGGGTTGACCTTCCCACAAATTATGATAAAGAGGAATTTGACCGCATAAAAAAAGCTGCCGCGAAGATTAAGAACGACACCGATGTTTTTGTGGTAATCGGTATTGGCGGTTCATATCTCGGCGCGAGAGCGGCTATCGAGTTCTTGACTTCGCCTAACTACAACGCTTTAGCTAAAGACACTCCTCAGATTTATTTCACAGGTAATTCCATTTCATCCGACGCGCTCAGCGATATTATTGAGCTCTGCGAGGGCAAGGATGTTTCGATTAATATGATTTCAAAGTCGGGCACAACCACCGAGCCCGCTATCGCTTTCCGCGTATTCCGTGACCTGCTCGAGAAGAAGTACGGCAAGGACGGCGCCAAGGAGCGTATCTACTGCACAACCGACAAGGCTAAAGGTACATTAAAGCAGCTTGCCGACAAAGAAGGCTACGAGACTTTTGTAGTTCCCGACGATGTAGGCGGACGTTTTTCAGTGCTCACAGCCGTAGGTCTTCTGCCCATCGCTGTAGCGGGCGCTGACATCGACGCTCTTATGACAGGCGCGAAGAAGGCTCAGGACGAGTTTGACAACGATGATTTGTTCTCGAACGACTGCTACAAATACGCGGCTATCCGCAACATTCTTTATAATAAGGGATGCACAACCGAGATTATGGTCAGCTACGAGCCTGCGTACACACTTATGAACGAGTGGTTCAAGCAGCTTTACGGCGAGAGTGAGGGCAAGGACAAGAAGGGTATCTTCCCCGCGAGCGTAATTTTCTCGACAGACCTTCATTCACTCGGTCAGTACATTCAGGACGGCAGACGCAACCTGTTTGAGACGGTAGTTCTTTTTGATAAGTGCAAGAAGCCGATTACACTCGGCGAGGATCCTACAAACGTTGACGGCCTCAACTTCTTAGCCGGCAAGACTATGGACTTTGTAAACCGCAAGGCGTTCGAGGGTACAGTGCTCGCGCATAACGACGGCGGTGTTCCCAACGTAGTGCTCAATGTTGAGGCTATGGACGAGTTGAACCTCGGTTATCTCATCTACTTCCTCGAGAAGGCTTGCGCTATTTCCGGATATATTCTCGGCGTCAATCCGTTCAATCAGCCTGGTGTAGAGAGCTATAAGAAGAATATGTTTGCGCTGCTCGGCAAGCCTGGTTATGAAGACCAGAAGGCGGAGTTAGAAGCAAGACTTGGTTAATAATACAGATTATTTATAGTATTAAAAATATGAAAAATAAGGAGGAGTAAAAGTATGGTTACTTTACTTATCGGAAAAAAAGGTTCAGGCAAAACAAAGAAGCTCATTCAGCTCGCTAACGAGGCTGTAGCTGCTTCTCAGGGCAACGTAGTTGTTATCGAAAAGGGAGCCAAGCTCACCTACGATATTACCTCGAAGGCTCGTCTTATTGATACCGACCAGTACGCTGTTAAGGGCTACGATATGCTGTATGGTTTTATCAGCGGCATATGCGCGGGCAACTATGACGTTACTGATATTCTTATTGATTCCACATTCAAGATTGCTCCCGAGGCTATCGGCGGCATTGATGAATTTACAAAGAAGCTTCAGTCACTCAGCGAGTACTCTGGCGCCAATATGGTAGTCCTCATCTCAGCGGCTGAAGAAGATTTACCCAGCGATATCAACGCAGTTTGTGAAGTTATCTGATGATTTTGTAAAAAACAATATCTGTACCCCTTTTTAAAGGGGTCGAAATCTTCGATTTCGGGGGATTGTATTTCCTTGCTATGAACGTTCATAAAAAGGAAGCATAATCCCCCAAAATTGACGGATGTTATCCGTAACTATTTTGACCCCTTTAAAAAGGGGTACAATAGTTTCTCTTGAATAATACGTTCTTTTGTGTTAAAATCTACATAGATTCTATTGGAGTTGAAAATATGAAAAAGACAGTTTCAATATTACTGGCGATAATAATCGCGGCGGCTTCGCTGTTTTCGGCGGGCGCGTTTGTGTCGCCTGATTATCCCAATATAGATTTTACCAATGATTTTGACGATAATCTTTATGTTTCGGGTTATACCGGTACAGATTCCGTGCTGGTAATTCCCGAAACTGTTTACGGCAAGAACGTTCTGCGCTTAGGAAAAAAGTCGCTCAAAGGCAACGAAGCGCTCGAAAGCGTAATAATGCACGACAATATGACAATTATCAGAGAGCGGGCTATGTATCAGTGCCCAAATCTGTCGTATGTATTTTACTCCCAAAAGCTCGAGGTTATTGAATCGTACGCTCTGGCTTATAACAACGAAAATATCACCTCGGCGCTCTTGCGTAACACAGCCGTAAGGCAACTCGGTGACGGCGCGTATATGGAGTGCAACAACTTAGAGTATCTGTCGCTTCCTGATACGCTTGAGCAGATTGACGGTACTGTATTTAATAAAACCTCTATCAGAAAGCTTGTGCTGCCGAGCAAAACAACTACCATCGGCGCGCGAAGCTTTGCATATTGTGATAAGCTCAAAGAAATCTATGTACCCGCGTCAGTTACGGTTATCGGTACCGATGTTTTTCACGGTTCAAACAACGTGACCGTCTATACTCCCGAGGGTAGCGCGATGTGGGAATACTGTGAGGGAAACGGCATCACCTGCGCAGCTCTGAGTGAGGAAAACTTACCGTCGCGCCTGCTCGGCGACACTAACGGCGACAGCGAGCTGACCATCAACGACGTCACGTTTATTCAGCGTGAGCTCGCGGGCTATAAAACCAATTTTTACGCCGATAACTGCGATTTCAACGGCGATTGCGTTTTTAATATCAACGACGCCACAATGCTGCAGCTCAAGCTTGTGGGACTTATATAAAATTGATAATTGTAGGGGAGCCGCTCATGCTGCTCCAGAGTCCCCCTTTTCTAAAGGGGAAAAGAAATCAACTTGTTGATTTCAAGGGGGATTGAAGTATGAAACAAAGCATACATCTGATATTAACTCCAATCCCACCGACTTCGCTACGCTCAGCCACCTCCCTTTCGTAAAGGGAGGCTATTTTTTCAAAAAGTTAGAAAAATTGCGGTTTTTAATTGACTTTAGCGTGATGATGTGATACTATAATAAGGCTTTGAAATATTTAAAATTTTTATGAGGTGAAAAATATGAAAAGATTTATCGCATTGGCTCTCATAGCCGTAATGGCAGTTTGTGTTTTCGCGGGCTGCGGCTCATCAGACACAAAGTCATCAGACGCTAAAACCGCCGACAAAACTACATTCACAGTAGGATTTGACGCTGAGTTCGAGCCCTACGGCTATCTTGACGAAAAGACAAACGAGTACACAGGCTTTGACCTTGAGCTTGCTCAGGCTGTTTGTGACAACTTAGGCTGGGAGCTTAAGAAGCAGCCCATCGACTGGGACAACAAGGACAGCGAGCTTAACTCAGGCACAATCGACTGCATCTGGAACGGCTTTACAATCAACGGCCGTGAGGATAAGTATACATGGTCTGTTCCCTATGTTGACAACTCTCAGGTAGTTGTTGTAAAGAAGGATTCTGACATCAAGAAGCTCAACGACTTAAGCGGCAAGGTTGTAGCCGTTCAGGCTGACTCATCAGCTTTGGCTGCGTTTGAGGGCGATGACGCTACAAAAGAAAACAAGAAGCTCGCAAAATCCTTCAAGGAACTCCAGCAGGTAGGCAACTACAACGACGCTCTTATGAATCTTGACGCGGGCGCTGTTGAAGCTGTATGTATGGATATTGGTGTAGCTCAGGCTAAAATCGCGGATACCAAAGATAAGTACAAAATGCTTGACGAAATCGTTTCAACAGAGCAGTACGGTATCGGCTTCAAGAAGGGCAACACAGAGCTCAAGGATAAGGTTGAAAAAGAACTTATGAAGCTTGTTAAGAACGGCAAGTTCGCTAAAATCGCTAAGAAATATAAGCTTCAGGACGCAGTTTGCCTCGGTAAGGATTAATAGTTGATTACACGGGCTGTCTCTTTTGGGACAGCCCTTTTCTCAATAATCGAGTCTTTTGAAAAAAGGATGATAACTATGAAGAAAAAATATGTTATTGTTGCCGCCGTTGTGTTTGTGGCGCTGCTTATACCCGCTATTATAGCAATCTGCAGCGGTATAAATATAACGGGCAACGAGAATTTTACTAATCTGACAGGCATTGTCGCTCAGATTTCGAGCGGTATGTGGGCTTCGCTGATTCTTTTTACATTGACGCTCGTTTTCTCGATGCCGATAGGTCTTTTGATAACCTTCGCGCGCCGTTCGCGCTTTAAGGTCATTGAGATGATTACAAAGTTTTATATCTCTGTAATGCGCGGTACTCCGCTTATGCTTCAGCTGATTGTTGTGTATTTCGCGCCTTATTATATTTTCAAGATTCCGCTGAGTTCAGACTATCGTTTTTACGCGGCTATCATCGGTTTTTCACTCAACTACGCGGCTTATTTTGCCGAGATTTACCGCAGCGGTATCGAGGCTGTGCCGAAGGGACATTACGAGGCGGCTAAGGTGCTCGGATATTCGCGCCAGCAGACTTTTATTAAAATAGTTTTCCCCCAGATGGTCCGCCATGTGCTGCCGCCTGTTACAAACGAAATTATCACTCTCGTTAAGGATACATCGCTCGCTTACGCTATCGCGTATGTTGAGATGTTCACTCTCGCCAAGCAGGTAGCGGCGGCTCAGAGCAGTATTCTGGCGCTGTTTGTCGCGGGCTTGTTCTACTATCTTTTCAACCTTCTCGTTGCTTTTGTTATGGGTTTAATCGAGAAGAAGATGAACTATTATACAAAGTAGGAGGTTGAATTATGAAGCTGTTAGAAATTAATAATATAAAGAAAACCTTTGATGATTTAGAGGTATTAAAAGACATTTCAATCTCTGTCGAGGAGGGAGAGGTTGTCTCAATCCTCGGACCCTCGGGCTCGGGCAAATCGACGCTTCTGCGCTGCGCTACGTTCCTCGAAACAATGGACGCGGGCAGTATGTATTACTGCGGCGAGGAAGCCGTAAAGGATGTAAACGGAAAATCCGTATACGCAAGCAAGCACGACCTCAAAAGGATTATGAATTACTATGGACTAGTGTTCCAGAATTTCAATCTCTTCCCGCATTTTACGGTGCTCAAAAATATTATGGACGCGCCTGTTCACGTACAAAAACGTGATAAGAAAGAAGTATATGATGAGGCTATGAGCCTGTTAAAACAGATGGGAATTGAGGACAGGGCGGATTACCTGCCGTGTCAGCTTTCGGGCGGACAGCAGCAGCGTGTGGCTATTGCCAGAGCGCTCGCGATGAATCCGAAGATTCTGTTTTTTGACGAGCCCACCTCGGCGCTCGACCCTGAGCTTACAGCTGAAATCTTAAAAGTGCTCCGTCAGCTAGCCGAGAAGAAGATGACTATGGTTATCGTAACTCACGAAATCGAGTTCGCCCGCAACGTGTCCGACAGAGTAATATTTATGGACGAGGGCTACATAATAGAACAGGGCGCTCCCGAGGATGTTATCGACAATCCCGCTAACGACAGAGTAAGGGCGTTTCTGGCTAAAGTAAAGGGCTAAGCGTTTTATGAGTAAGCTTTTGAATTGGATTAAAATTCTAATTAAGAATATAAAATTGATCTTAAATAAAAACTCAAAGGATAATGTATCAGCCATAGCTGCTCAGTCGGCGTTTTTTATAATCCTTTCGTTTGTGCCGTTCCTTATGTTCACTTTGGCGATTTTTTCTCATTTTGGGGTTACACAGTCAGTCTTTGAGGGTGTATTTGAGAACGTTTTTATAGACGAATCCCTGAACGCATGGCTGAAAAACATTTTTTATGAGATTTATTCTTACTCGACAGGAGTCGCGATTACAACAATTATCGCCGCGCTTTGGTCAGCGGGTAAGGGAGTTTACTCCATAACTGAGGGAATAAGGGTAATTTACAATTTGCCCAACCGACACAACTGGCTTATTAAAAGGCTTTTTTCGATGGGTTACACGGCTTTGCTTTTTATAGCTATTCTTTTGTCGACGATTGGACTTGTTCTTTCTGAATTTGTCGATGATGTAATCAAACCGATTATAAAGACCTTGCCGAATATCGTTTATGTTCTGTATACGCTCAGGTATCTGATTGTATTCGTATTGATTGTATTGCTCTTATCCGTGGCGTTTAAACTGTATTTAAGGAGCAGGGTAGAGGATAAGCGCTACGCCTCGTTTAAGTGTCAGCTGCCCGGGGCGTTGATTGCCGCCGCGAGCTGGGTGGTGCTTTCGCTGGGCTTTAAGATTTATGTAAATTACTTTAACGGATTCAGTATTTATGGCAGTCTGGCGTCGATGACGCTTGTGATGGTATGGGCGTATTTTTGCATTTACGCGCTTGTGTGGGGTATACAGATTAACTATATGTATCGCGATAAAATATCAGCTTTTAAGATACGCAAACTTTTTAAAAGAAAGTCTTGACAAAATTCTCTACATTTTGTAAAATAGTACACAGCGTTTTAATATAACTTGGAGGTGCTTATGCTTCTAAAGTTGAAGGACGTCTTTATTAACGAAGGCAGCCGCTCGGAAGTTGACTATTCCTTGCCGCTCGCTGAGCTTGACATTAACGGGGATTATCCATTCAAATCTCCTGTCAGGGTTTTGGCGACGGCGGTCAATCGGGCAGGGCTTGTGGAGCTTAATGTAGACGCGGTTTTTGATTATACCACCCGCTGCGACAGATGCTTTGTTCCTATGACGAAGCATATGAAGCTATCATTTACCCACGGACTCGCTGTCGAGTTGATAGACGAAGAAAACGACGACTATATTGAAACACCTGATTATACGCTCGAGCTTGACGATCTAGTCATTTCGGACATTCTGCTCAATTTGCCGAGCAAGATGCTCTGCCGTGACGATTGCAAGGGCTTGTGTCCTGATTGCGGCGCTAACCTCAACGAAGGCGACTGCGGCTGCGATAAACAAAAGATTGACCCGAGGCTCGAGGCTTTAAAAGATTTAATTGATTAGTATATTTACTTTTAAGGAGGAATAAAAATGGCAGTACCTACCGGAAAAACTTCTCACAAAAGAAAGAGCTCAAGACGCTCAGCTAACTACAAGCTTGACGCTCCCACACTCACAACTTGTCCCAACTGCGGTACATTGACAGCGGCTCACAAGGCTTGCGTAAACTGCGGTATGTATAAGGGCAGACAGGTTGTCGTTATGGAAGACGCAACAGCTAAAAAGTAATTTATGAAACGTCGGGCGGCAGGATATACCAGCCGCCCTGTTTTCGTATTATATGTAATATTATAATTCTGAATTAGAATAAAAAGGGAGGCGCGGTATGTCTGTTAAAATTAAAGACGTTGACGAAAAAAGCCGCGCTTATAAAA
The DNA here is from genome assembly GCA_020625875.1 of bacterium. GTDB lineage: Bacteria > Bacillota > Clostridia > Oscillospirales > Acutalibacteraceae > Ruminococcoides. The sequence goes on from JAHLAX010000046.1 coordinate 13,824, forward strand.
AAGGCGTAAGGTCGGGCGATACTCTGGTTTCAATAAACGGCAACGAGATTGTCGATGTGCTTGACTACCGCTTTTATCAGGTGAACAGCAAGCTTGAGCTTGAAATCCAAAAGCCTGACGATAAAGTTAAAAAGATTAAAATAAAGAAGCAGGAATATGAGGAGCTCGGGCTTGAGTTCGACACCTACCTTATGGATAAGGAGCATTCCTGCAAAAATAAGTGCATATTCTGTTTTATAGACCAGTTGCCGAAGGGTATGCGCGAGACGCTCTATTTTAAAGACGACGACAGCAGACTTTCGTTTTTGTTCGGCAACTATATAACTCTTACGAATCTGACTGAGCACGAAATCAGCAGAATAATAAAAATGCACATAAGCCCGATTAATGTGTCGGTTCATACCACTAATCCAGAGCTCAGGTGCAAGATGATGAACAACCGATTCGCGGGCAGCGCGCTCGACGCTTTGAGGCGTTTTTCAGAGGCGGGGCTTATGATGAACTGCCAGATTGTGGCGTGCCCCGGGATAAACGACGGCGACGAGCTCAGACGCACTCTGTCGGATTTGGAAGAGCTCGGCGTTCAGTGCGTGGCGGTAGTGCCCGTCGGGCTGACGCGCTACAGAGAGAATCTTTATCCGCTGACGCCTTATAACAGCGAAACGGCTGCCGAAACGCTGGATATTATTGAGCGTTTCGGCGACAAATGCAAAGAAAAATACGGCAGGCGTACTGTCTACGCCGCTGATGAGTTTTATATAAAGGCGGGCAGAGCGCTCCCTCCGCCTGAGTATTACGAGGGCTATCCCGCGCTCGAAAACGGCGTCGGGCTCGTGACACTTTTAAGGGAAGAAGTCGAGTTCGCGCTTGAGGAATTTGAACCTGACGAAACGCTAAACCATAAGGTGACTGTTGCGTGCGGCGAGTGCACCTATGAAGAACTTAAAAAGACGCTTTCACTTATAAACGTAAAGTTTCCCAACATCAATATTAACGTTCAAAAGATAAAGAACGACTTTTTTGGCGGTCAGATTGACGTCACGGGACTTGTCACGGGCGGCGATTTGATTAATCAACTTAAGGGCAAGGACTTAGGTGACAAGCTTTTGATACCGTCCTGTATGCTGCGTTTTGAGGGGGATATTTTCCTCGATGACGTGAGCGTTGACGACGTAAGAGAGCAGCTGAATATAAACGTAAAAGTAACCGACAACAGCGGCGACGCGGTTGTACGTGAGATAATAAAAAAGGAATAGGCTTCCCTTGGGGGAAGCTGTCAGCCGCAGGCTGACTTAAGAGGGTCCACTTGAAAAGGGATTATATAATAACGTTTAGTATTTCGAGCATTTCTAAAGTTGACCCTCTCCCGACCAAATCGCCTTTGGGCGATTTGCCCACCCTTTCCTTAGCAGGAACGGCAACCCTTTTGTCGGCGTTGCCGACATTTCCCCTGCAAGGGGAATTTCCCAAGGGAGGGCTTATAAGGAGAACTAAAAATGTCAAAACCCGTTATAGCAATTGTAGGCAGACCTAATGTCGGTAAGTCTACTTTATTCAACAAGTTAATAGGGCAAAGGCTGTCAATAGTTGACGATACCCCGGGCGTTACCCGCGACAGAATCTACGGTGAGCTCGAGTGGCAGAACCGAAAGGCTATCGTGATTGACACAGGCGGTATTGAGCCAAAGTCAGACGATGTAATCCTGTCACAGATGCGCCGTCAGGCTCAGCTCGCGATTGAGACCGCTCACGTTATTATCCTTGTGACCGATATGAAGGCGGGCTTGGTTGCTACCGATATGGACGTTGCCGATATGCTTCAGAAGTCGGGCAAGCCTTTGGTGCTCTGCGTCAATAAGTGCGATACTATAGGCGAGCCACAGCCGGAGTTTTATGAGTTTTATAACCTCGGTCTGGGCGATCCTGTTCAGGTTTCGGCGGTACACGGTCACGGCACGGGCGATTTGCTCGATGAGGTGTTTGAGCACTTGCCCGAAGAAGCCGAGGGTGAGGACGACGAGAGCGTTATTAATGTCGCCGTAATCGGCAAGCCGAATGTCGGCAAAAGCTCGCTTGTCAACTTTCTAACAAAAGAGGACAGAGTGATTGTGTCTGATGTCGCGGGCACGACGCGCGACAGCATAGATACAAAGGTCGAAACCAAAGAAGGTACATTTACCTTTATTGATACCGCGGGCTTAAGACGCAAAAGCAGAATCGTTGATGATATTGAAAAATACAGCATTATCCGCGCCAAAATGGCGATTGAGCGAAGCGATGTGTGCGTTATTATGATTGACGCCGAGGTCGGCTGCACCGAGCAGGACACAAAGGTCGCGGGGCTCGCGCTCGACGCGGGCAAGGCGTGCGTTATTGCGGTCAACAAATGGGACGCTATCGAGAAGAACGACAAGACAATGCGTGAATTCAACAAGAAGATTGCGGTTGATTTCGCGTTTATGCCTTGGGCTCCCGTTGTGTATATATCCGCTAAAACAGGTCAGCGCGTTGACTTGCTTCTGAGGACCGTTACAGCGGTTGCCGCCAATAGCGCCACGCGTATCAAGACAGGTACGCTTAATGAGCTGCTCGCTCAGATTACCACGCGCGTTCAGCCGCCTACCGATAAGGGCAAGAGGCTCAAAATCTTCTATATGACTCAAGCTTCTGTCAAGCCGCCAACGTTTGTGTGCTTCTGTAATAACAAGGAACTATTCCATTTTTCATATCAAAGATATATCGAAAACCGTATCCGCGAGACCTTCGCGCTTGACGGTACGCCTATTAGAATGATTATTCGTGAAAGGGGAGAGAAGAATTGAGCGGAATGATGAGCTTTCTGCAGACTCAATGGTACTGGGTATTAATCGCTGTCGTCATCGCTTATCTTTTGGGCAGTGTAAACACGGCTGTTATTGTCACCAAGATTTTTACAAAGGGTAAAGAGGACATCCGAGAGATGGGCAGCGGCAACGCGGGTTTTACAAACGTGTTGCGCTCTGTGGGCAAGGTGCCCGCTATTCTCACTATAGTGTGCGACCTTTTGAAATCTGTTATCGCTGTGCTTATAGGCGGAATTTTATTCTCGATAGCCGCGGGCAACAGCGAGAACATTGACGCCGTTATCAGAATAGGCAAGTATATCTGCGGCTTTTTCTGTATTCTCGGTCACAGCTATCCGATTTATTTTCACTTCAGAGGCGGCAAGGGAATTGTTACCGCCGCTGGTATGATGCTCGTTGCCGACTGGCGTGTGTTCCTTATGATTCTTGGAACATTTTTGATTGTGTTTATTATCTCGAGAATAATCTCTCTCGCGAGTATAATCAGCGCTTGTATGTTCCCTGTTTATACCTTTATTCTGACCTTCTTCTTTGATTATCAGGGCGGCGGATACCCGATACTCTATGTTTGGCTGTGTACGCTTTGCGCGATAGGTACGTGCGTGTTCGTTGTGATTAAGCATTCCTCAAATATCAAGCGTCTTATCAGAGGCGAGGAGAAGAAAATCAAAGCAAAAAAATAATTGTTGAAAAATAATTAACGTAGTATTATAATATAGGGTGTGGGCGAAGCCCACCATTATTACTGACAACTGACTACTGACCACTGATAACTTGTATGAAAAACTGACGGAGTGAAGTGTGAGTAGTTTTTGGGTTAAAGATTTGCTTTTCAGGAGAATAGAAAATGGACTGTATTTTTTGTAAGATAATCGACGGTTCTATTCCGTCAAAAAAGGTATACGAAGACGATATGATGCTCGCTTTTCACGATATTGAGCCCGCGGCTCCCGTTCACGTTGTAATGGTGCCCAAAGCGCATATCGAGAGCGCTGACGCTCTCAACGAGGAGAACGTTAAGTATGTCGCTCATATCTTCTCAAAGGCGGGCGAAATCGCCAAGAGCCTTGGACTTAAGAACGGCTATCGTATAGTCAATAACTGCGGACCCGACGGCGGACAGACTGTGTTCCATATCCACTTCCACCTTATGGGCGGAAAACAGCTTGGCACAATGGTATAAAAACTGAATGTACCCCTTTTTAAAGGGGTGCAAATTGTTGCGAACAGCGTGAGCCAATTTGCGGGGATTATCTTTCCTCTTTATGAACGTTCTGGTAGAGGACCGCTACGCTACACAATCCCCCAAAATTGAAACGCAAGCGTTTAGCAATTTTGACCCCTTTAAAAAGGGGTACTTAGCAGATGGAGGAATAAAAATGGGTAAGACTTATAAAATGACAATCGCGGGCTGTGAGCGTGAGCTTCCGCTTTGCGAGGTAAGCGAACATCTTGATATTGCCGCATTTATTATGTTCGGCGACGTAGAGGTTACTGTAGCGGCGGCAAAGGAATTGCTTGAAAAATGCCCTGATTTTGATATTATCGTTACCGCCGAGGCTAAGGGAATTCCGCTCGGTTATGAGATGGCTCGTCAGTCGGGCAAGAACTATGTTGTAGCGCGTAAGGGACTTAAGGTTTATATGCCCGAATATATTAACGTTGAGGTTCGCTCGATTACAACTCTGTCTGTTCAGAGACTTTATATCGGCACAGATGATATAAACAAGATTAAAGACAAAAAGGTTATTATTGTTGATGACGTTATTTCCACAGGCGAGAGCTTAATCGCTCTTGAGCAGCTTGTCAACAAAGCCGGCGGAAACGTTGTAGGTAAGGCGACCGTGCTCGCTGAGGGCGACGCCGCTGACCGTGACGATATTATTTTCCTTGATAAGCTTCCTGTTTTTCCAAAGTAAGAGGTAACTGAAATGACTAAACGACTGTTTGCGTACTTAGGGCTAACTATGCTCTCGGTGTATACAGTCGTTTTTTATTTTGGTATATACGGAATTTGCGCGGCGGGTCTGGTTTTTGCGGGCTTGATTATCCGCGCGGTTTTTATTAAAGGCTCAAATATATCGCGGAGAGTGTTTGTGTTTATTGCCGTGACGGTTTTGGTTTCGACGCTTCTATTCAGTGTGTACGACGGCGTTTTTAAATCATTTGGAGAGCGGTATGCGGGTGATACGGTCAGTATGACAGCTAAAGTAAACTCCGACGGCGTAAAGCGAAACGGTATGTATACATATGAGCTCAAAGCCGAGAGAATAGATAGCGAAAAAACCGATATTAAAGTTATGCTTTACAGCAACTTTTTTCTTTCTTGCGGTTACGGCGACACAATAAAAGTGAAAGCCCGACTGAAAATGTGTGATGACAACTATCACCGTTCCAAAGGCTTTGTCTGTTCGGCTGCGGGTGATGAGTATAAGCTTGATTATAAAGTTTTGAAGCAAGGCGAAACGGATATTTGGCACATCCCGAGCGAGATTCAGAAAAGCTTGTCAGAAGCAATAAAGAGTGTAGTGCCGGGCAGCAGCGGCGAGTTGTGCGCCGCGGTAGCGTTCGGCGACAGGAACGGACTGTCTGACGACATCGACAGGATGTTTACGTCGACAGGGCTGAGCTTTCTGATAGTTATTTCAGGACTTCATATGAGTATCGCTTCGGCGTTTTTGCTCTTTGTGCTGAAACCTTTGGGCAAGCGCAGATTCGGCAATACCATACGTTGTTTGATAACCGTGCTTATTATTATATTATATATGCTGATAACAGGTTGGACAGCTTCGGTTGTGAGGTCGGGAATTGCTGTTATTTCTATGGTTATAGCCGTCGCGTTCAATCGAAGGAGCGATATGTATAATAATCTCGGATTCGCGGCTTTTGTGCTTATTGTCGCCAATCCGTACGCTGTCGGTGATACCTCGATGCTGTTGTCGTTTTCGTCTGTTTTGGGAATCGTGTATTTCTTCCCGAAGCTGTATCGAAGATTCGAGGATTACTGTCTTGCGCAAAAGATAGACTATTACAATGAAATAAAAAGAACCAATCAGCGCAAACGACAGCTGGCGTTCAGAGTTAGGATGTCGCTTCTGAATATTTACGACGGTCTGATAAAAATAATTTTTGTATCGCTGTCGGCGATAATCGCGAGTATGCCGATTGTTAGCTTGACGATAGGCTATGTCAACCCGACCACAATACTTACATCTGTCATCCTGACGCCTCTTGTTATGTGCGTGCTGGTGCTTTCGCTGTTGATTGCCGCGGTGGTTTATATCCCGTTCCTTAGTTCTGTGTCATATTTCATCGGAGCGGTCGCGGATTTTGCTTCAAATGTTATCATATCTGTTGTACGTATAATTTATTCCGCTGACTATCTTACTCTTTATCTTGACCGCGATATTGTATGGCTTTGGCTTTCTGTGCTCGCTGTGCTTGTTATACTGGCGATAGTTTTGAAGCGTGACAAAAAGATTATGATTGCCGCGTTTTTGTTGTCGCTTGTTTTTCTTGCGGGCTGCTACAGCGCGAAATTTATTATTCACCAAAATAGTGTTACTCTGAAAATCTACGGGACCGCTTCGCCCTCGGTCAGCGTTACGGGCGGAGGTGTAGAAGCGCTGTTGTCATACGGTTGTGCTTATGATGAAACCGACGAGCTTTTACGCAATCTGCACAGCTCGTTCGGCGATGTAAGAACGCTTGTAATACCGAATGACTCGCTCAAAACCTCTCGAATCGCAAATAATATTATGGACACATTTGACGTTGAGAGTGTAATGATGTATCATAGTAACAGAACCGCTAAAGACACCGAGCTCAAGGCTTTGAGCCGCAATAATTACAAGGAGTTCTATAACTCGGATATTGTCAGGCTAAACCTCGGCAAAGGTATTACCGACACGATAATCCATGACGGAAAGAAAGTATGGCAGTATGTCGATAATAAAAAGACGTCTGTGCTCATTGTTCCCGACAAAGCTGACGTTCTGCGTCTGGACGAAAAATACAGAACCGCGGATGTCGTAGTGTGCGGTTCTGAAACAGAGAATATAAATCTGCTCGGCAAGAGTGACACCGTGTTTGTTACGGGCGGAAGTAATAAAGTAACGAGTATAAGACTTAAATAGGAGGTTGGGCTTATGCCCGAGCTGTCCCGCAAGGATTTTAAACAAAGAATAAACAAAAAAGAATACAGCAGTCTTAACCTTATCTACGGCGACGAAAAAATGTACGTAAAGCTCGATACAGAGTTTTTGATAACCAAGCTGATGGGCAAGGAGCCTTCCGAGTTCAACTTCCACAGCTTTAGTTATCCGTGCAGTATTGACGATATTGCCGTGGCTGTGCAGGTTGTGCCGTTTACGAGCGAGTATAACTGCGTCAAGGTCGCTGATTTTGATTTTAACGCGCTCAAAAAAGAAGAGCTCGAGCAGTTTATGGCTGTGCTCGAAAATGTGCCCGATACCACCGTGCTTATCCTGACTATGCCGACGCTCGAGCAGGATATGAAAAAGCAGGGAGCGGGTTTTAGCAAAGTTAAAAACTACGTTAAGAAAAACGGCGTTGTGTGCTTTGACGGCAGAGAAACCGATATTTCTCTTGCTCGTCAGATTGTGCGCTGGGCGGATAAACGCGATATTAAAATCGAGCAGGCTGACGCCTATAAGCTCCAGGAGTATGTGGGCGACGATTTGAACACTATCAAAAACGAGCTCGACAAGCTCTGCAATTATGTGGGCGAAGGCGGGCTGATTACAGGCAAAGAAATTGAGCTGCTCGTTTCAAAACGACTCGAGGCGAACATTTTTTATCTCGCGGATGAGATAGTCGCCGAACACAGCGACCGCGCTTATACAATGCTCGACGCGCTCTTTTATCAAAAGGCTGAGCCCGAGAGCATTTTAAGCGTGCTGAGCAAGGCGTATATAGATTATTACCGCGCGAGAGTAGGGCTCGAGAGCGGAGCTTCGATGAAAGATATTGCCGCGGATTTCAACTACGGCAGGCGCGAGTTCGTATTGAAAAAAGCGCTTCCGAAAATCAGCAGAATCCCTACAAGTGCCCTGCGTGAGAGCCTTGACGTTATCACACAGACAGTAGCCGATTTTCATTCAATGACATTTAATAAGCGGCTGGCTCTGGATAATCTTGTGGCGAAGCTGCTTCTGTTGGCGGGCGAAAGATGATAAGCATTAAAGAGGCCGTCATTGTTGAGGGCAGATACGACAAAATCAAGCTGTCGCAGGTTATCGACACGCCGATTATCGAAACAGGCGGATTCAGAATTTTTAAGGATAAAGAAAAGCAGAATCTTATCCGCCAGATAGCCGAGCGCAGAGGAATACTTGTGCTTACCGACAGCGATTCCGCGGGATTTGTTATACGCAACTTTTTAAAGGGAAGCGTGCCCGAGGACAGAATAAAGCACGCCTATATTCCTCAGCTGAAGGGTAAAGAAAAGCGCAAAGCCGAAGCCTCAAAGGAAGGGCTCCTAGGTGTTGAGGGAGTGAGCGCCGAAATAATCCTTGACGCCGTGCGAAAGAGCGGCGCGAGTGTTCTCGGCGAGGATAATCAAATCAAAAAAAGCGAGATTACCAAGAGCGACTTGTATGAGCTTGGGCTTACGGGCAGAGAGAATTCAGCGATTATGAGAGAAAGGCTACTTAAAAAGCTTGAACTCCCGACCTATCTCTCAACCAACGCGATGCTCGCCGCGCTCAATTGCTTATATTCTTTAGAAGAATTAAAAGAAATGCTGAATAAATAAAACAACCGAGCTTAGTATTACCAAAGCTCGGTTGTTTTTATTTAAAATTAATCTTCCTCATCGGTTATCTTAGGCTCGATATAAACATTAACAGCTATAATTCTCTGGCTGTTTACCTGCTGAACCACGAGCGTAAGATTGCGGTAGCTGAATTTTGCCTTGCGGCGGGGGATAGTGGAGAAGTGCTCCAGAATAAATCCGCCGACCGTCACAGCGTCGGTTTCGACATCATCGGGGTCGATGTCCGCAAGTTCAAACAAATCCTCAAGCGGCATATCTCCGCTGACTATGTATTCGGTGTCGGAAATCTTGGTGCAGTCATTCTCGATTTCCTCATCCTCATCCCAGATTTCGCCGACGATTTCTTCAAGCAAGTCCTCCATGGTGACAATACCAAGAGTGCCGCCGTATTCATCGGTGACAATAGCGATATGAAGTCTTTTGCGCTTGAAATCGCTGAGAGTTTTTGAAAGATTCTGGTTGTTAAAAATGAAGTACGCGGGCTGAATCAGCTTGCCGATATTCGGCTCGCGGTTCTGCGCGAGCTCCTCTAAGTAGTCGCGCGTATGAAGTATGCCGATGATGTGGTCAATAGTGTCCTTATAAACGGGGATACGCGAATAGCGGCTCTCCATTACAATGTGCTTTAGTTTTTCGGGCGTATCGGTTATGTCTATAGCTGTCATATCAACACGCGGCGTCAGGACTTCGAGCACGGTTTTGTCGTCAAAGTCGAGTACAGACTGAACCATCTCGCTCTCGTCCTCTTCGAGTACGCCTTCGCCCTCGATATTTTCAACAATCTGTTTGAGCTCGTCCTCTGTTACAGATGGCTGCTCTTCCTTTGTGCCCGCGATTTTCAGCGCGCCGCCCTTGAGCTTGACAAAAAGAAAAACTATCGGGGAGAGTACGATTGTGATTGCCTTGAGTATTCCCGCGGTAGCGAGAGAATAACTCTCCGCGTGCTCCTTGGCGAGGCACTTCGGGATTATTTCGCCGAAGGTCAGCACCAGAAGCGTTGTCGCGCCTGTGGCTATCGCGGTACCCACATCGCCGAAAAGCTCCAGACATACAGCTGTGGCGAGTGATGAACACCCGAGATTAACTATGTTGTTGCAGATTAATATCGCTGTCAAAGCGTTGTCAAAATGATTTGTAATGTACAAAACGCTTTTAGCCTTTTTGTTGCCGTCGTCGGCGTAGCTCTGAATGCGGATGACGTTTACAAACGAAAACGCTGTTTCAACCGAACTGAAGAAGGCGGAAAGCAAAATACAGAGTACAATTACAATTATTTGCCACGTTTGAACTTCCAAAAAGTATCACTTCCATAAATATTTCTCTCATTAGCATACTATAATTCTTTTAAAAAATAATTTTTATTTAGAAAAAAGAATAATTTTCTTGAATTATATTACATAAAATGATATAATTACAGTGTGTATGCGCGCCTTTTGGGAATAATAAACGCGGAGGTGCGCGTTATGAACAACGACAAAACAAATGACGACGAATTTATCCGCAATCCCTGCGAGGAGGACGGAGACCAAAAAACCGATAATCCAGCCGATGAAAACAGCTTTGAGCGTATTCAGGACAGCGGCGCTGTGATTACGGAGCGTGACGGCTCGGTCATTCACTGCCTTACGATTGTCGGACAGATTGAGGGGCATTACCTGCTCCCTCAGAATAACAAAACCACCAAGTACGAGCACGTTATTCCCATGCTTGTGGCGATTGACGAGGATCCGAGAATTGACGGGCTGCTGATTTTGCTCAACACTGTCGGCGGCGACGTTGAGGCTGGGCTCGCTATAGCGGAGCTTATTTCGGGTATGAAAAAGCCCACGGTTTCAATTGTGCTCGGCGGCGGTCACTCAATCGGGATTCCGCTCGCGGTTTCGGCTAAAAAGAGCTTTATCGCCAAGAGCGCGTCGATGACCGCTCACCCTGTACGAAGCACGGGGCTTACAATAGGCGTGTGGCAGACGTTTGAGTATTATCAGCGGATGCAGGACAGAATCACTAGTTTTATTGTCGATAATTCAAGAATCTCAAAAGAAGATTACGAAAGCCTTGTTATGAACACGGGCGAGCTCGTTATGGATATTGGCACTATTCTAGACGGTCAAAGGGCTGTTGAGGTAGGTTTGGTAGATTGCGTCGGAACTCTCAAAGAGGCGCTCGATTGCCTCTATGAGATGATAAAAGAGTATAAAGGTGGTCAGTGATCAGTGATTAGTGATCAGTGATCAGTGATCAGTGAACGGCGGGATACCCGCACCCGTTTATTGTAGGGGAGCTGCTCCCGCCGCTCCCTCAAACCATATTGTAGGGGAGCTGTTGCTAAGCCGCAGACGGCACCACCTTTGTCGCATTCGCGACATCTCCTCCAGTGGAGGAGTCACCCGCCGCTCCCGTAAAAATGTTATAAAAGTGTCATCCTGAGCGTCAGCGAAGGATCTTTAAGATTCTTCGGCTCTGCCTCAGAATGACACAATAAATGATTGCTGTAGGAGGAGTATATGATTACACAAATTATTCAAAACGTAATTCTCGGTATTATTCAGGGACTCACGGAGTTTTTGCCCGTGTCCAGCAGCGGACACCTCAACATAGCCGAGCACCTTATGGGTATGAGCGACGGCGGAATATTCCTCGACGTTATGCTACATATCGGTACGCTTGCGGCTGTGCTGATTTTTTACCGCAAGCTTATCTGGCGGCTTATAAAAGCGTTCTTCTCGCTTATTAAGGACATTTTTACAGGCAAGTTCAGATGGTCACAGATGGACGGCGACCGCAACCTTATCATTATGCTTATAATCGGTCTTTTGCCGCTGTTTTTACTCTTTTTGCCCATCCCCGCGATTGCCGAAGGAGTAGACAAACTTAAGGATTTGGCGGATTTGTTCAAGGAGAGTTCCCTGTTTATCGTAACGGGTATTGCGCTTCTGGTCACAAGCTTGCTGTTGTTTATCGGCATTCAGTGCAACAAGCGCGCGTCGGGTAAACACTTTAAGAAAGACGATAACAACGACTATGAGGGCAACGGACGCACACGCTATGGCGTGCTCGACGCTATAGCTGTTGGTTTCGGACAGCTTTTCGCCGCGCTTTTCCCTGGGCTTTCCCGCTCGGGAACAACACTCGCTGTCGGTGAAATGAGAGGCATCAACAAGCAGGCGGCGCTCGACTATACCTTTGTTCTGGGCGTTCCCTCAATTATCGCCGCCGCTGTATTAGAGGCAAAGGATATACCGAAATCCTCCCTCAATACAGAGTCGATTATAGCGGTGCTGTGCGGCGTTGTCGCCGCGGCGGTTGTGGGCTATCTAGCGATTAAGCTCTTTAAATGGCTGTTAAAGACTGACAAGATGATTATTTTTGTTATTTATACCGCTGTTGTCGGACTTGCTGTAGTCGGTATCAGCGTTTATGAAATGCTTACAAATACAGTAGTAAGGTTTGTTTAAAATTCTTTATTAGAATTCTGATAAAGAATTATGGAAGAATATGGAAGTGGAAAAATGGCAGAAAAAAAGACTTCAAAACCCAAGAAAAAGACAAATAATAATGCCAAAAAAGCGCCAGTAAAACGCTCGCAACAGCATAAGAGAAACAAACGAGCTCAAAAAAAGCGCAACTATAGGGTAGAGGCGATTATCTACGCGGCATTGGCGTTGCTTACCTTGTTTTTGATATTGCTCCCCGGCGCGAGCGTATGGATGGTAATCAGAGGAATCTTCTTCGGATTATTCGGCATTTGCTCAATTCTTGTGCCGATAACCTTCGCGTATCTCGCGTTTATCACGGCGCTCGAAAAAGAAATAGCGCATTTCAAAACCAAGGTGTTTATGTGCGCCGCGATAATCCTGCTTGCGGAATCAGCTGTTTATCTTTTCAGCGAATACAACTTTACCGACCAGAATTACTTTGCCGCTTTGGGTTCATTGTTTGGCAGAGCCTATAATACAACAAACTACTTTGTAACAGGCGGCGGACTTTTCAGCGGAATAATCGGTTATCCGATTCTGCTCGCGTTCAGCAAGGTCCCCGCGATACTCGTTGTGCTCGTGCTTCTCGCCGCTCTGATACTCATCATCGGCAGAATCTCTCTCAACGATATTGCCCGCGCCGCTATGAAAGTGGGGCATAAGGTCAGCGATACTACCCAGAGAAGCAGGGAGCGCATCAGGACAAGACGAGTTGAGCGCAAGAAAGACCCCGAGTTTTCATACGATAACTTCGACACTCTGATTGATATTCCGATTGACGACGCGACCAAAAAACCGCGCCGCCGCAAGAGAAGCGAGATCGACATCTCGATTGACGACGATTCAAACGCGGCCGCTCCAAATCCCGCCGATAACTTTATTGAGGCTATAAACAAGGCTCAGGGCGAGGAAAAAGAAGATAATCAGCCCGCCCAGAATGTCCCGATTGAGCAGACAAAGCCCGCTCCCAAACGCCGCAGAACCAAGAGTGAGCAGGAGAAGGCTGAGCATACCGCTTATAAGTATCCGCCTATCGGACTGCTCAGAGCGGTTAAAAACAGCGGAGCCGACGGCGAGGCTGAGATGCGCGCCAACGCTCAAAAGCTCATTTCTACTCTTGACAGCTTCGGCGTTAAGGCTGAGATTACCCATATTTCACGCGGTCCTTCCGTTACGAGATATGAGCTTCATCCTGCTCCGGGCGTCAAGATTAACAAAATCACCAATCTTTCTGATGATATTGCCCTTAACCTTGCCGCCAACGGTATCCGTATCGAGGCGCCCATCCCAGGCAAAGCCGCGGTAGGTATCGAGGTTCCGAATAAGGCGGTCAGCGTGGTAAGTATACGCGAGCTTATTGATTCTGATGAATTTGAAGCCAGCGAAAGCAAGCTCACCTGCGTACTCGGCAGAGATATTGCGGGCAAGATTGTCACAACTGATATTGCTAAGCTGCCTCACCTGCTTATCGCGGGTACCACAGGCTCAGGTAAATCGGTGTGCGTAAACTCACTGCTTATCAGTATTCTGTACAAGGCGGCGCCCGACGAGGTCAAGCTTGTGCTTATTGACCCCAAAATGGTTGAGTTCTCAAAATACAAGGGAATACCGCACCTGCTTATCCCTGTAGTTTCTGACGCTAAAAAGGCGGCGGGAGCGCTCGCGTGGGCGGTCAACGAAATGCAGAACCGCTATAAATTGTTCTCGGAATACGACTGCAAGGATATTGACGGTTATAATAAACTGATTGAGAGTAATCTTGAATATATGCGCGACAATCCTCCCGTATATAACGAGGAAAAGGACGAGGAGGAACAGCCTGTACTCGAGGTAAACGGACTTCCTGTTGCCAAAGAAAAGCTGCCTCGTATCGTTATCGCTATTGACGAGCTCGCCGACCTTATGATGACAGCGCCAGGTGAGGTAGAGGACAGCATTGTGCGTCTCGCTCAGCTCGCGCGTGCCGCGGGTATGCACCTTGTTATCGCTACCCAGCGACCGACAGCGAACGTTATCACAGGTCTTATCAAGGCGAATGTTCCGAGCCGTATTGCGCTCAAGGTTGGCTCGAATATGGATTCGCGAATTATACTGGATACAGGCGGAGCCGAAAAGCTCATAGGACGAGGCGATATGCTCTATATGCCTGTGGGCGCGCCCAACCCGATTCGTGTTCAGGGCTGCTTCGCTACCGAGGACGAAATCGGCGGAGTTACACGCTATATCAAAAAGTCATATACAGCTCAGTACAACGAGGAAATCGAGGAGCGAATCAAGCGTATTGCCGCTGAGGAGCTTGATAACGGTGCGGGTAATAATGAAGCCAACACCATCGACGGCATTGAGCTTGACAGCAAAATGGAGGACGCGATTAAGTATGTAATCGAGTCGGGACAAGCCTCAACCTCAATGATTCAGCGCCGCTTTAAGGTCGGTTACGCCCGCGCGGGACGTATGATTGACGATATGGAGCAGCTCGGCATCGTTGAGCCGCATCAGGGCTCAAAGCCAAGAAAGGTGCTTATGAGCTACGGCGAGTGGCTCGAGAGAGCGAATAACCTGAATAAGGATTGATAAGCTTGACGTACCCCTTTTTAAAGGGGTAAGAATTGTTACACGCTTGCGTGTCAATTCTTGGGGATTATCTATCCTCCATATGAACGTTCATAAAGAAAACCGCCTCTAAAGGGCTACACAACCCCTCGAAATCAAGATTTCGGTCCCCTTAAAAGGGGACACAAATAAGTAAAGGAATAATAATGTCATATCTTCCTATGACAATTAAAGAAGTTAAAGACCGCGGATGGGACAGCGTGGATTTTGTCTACATAAGTGGCGACAGCTACGTTGACCATCCGTCTTTCGGCGCGGCGATTATTACCCGAGTTCTTGAGAGTGAGGGTTATAAGGTCGCGTTTCTTGCTCAGCCCGATTGGCGTTCGGAGCGCGATTTTACGCAATTCGGACGTCCGCGTCTGGGCTTTTTTATTTCAGCGGGCAATATCGACAGTATGGTGGCTCACTATACCGTAGCTAAGCGCAAGAGAAGCGACGACGCCTACACCGCGGGTGGCAAGGCGGGCAAGCGCCCCGACAGAGCCGTTACCGTTTACAGCAATATTGTAAAAAAGCTGTATCCAGACTGCCCTGTTATTATCGGCGGGCTCGAGGCTTCGCTCAGGCGTTTCGCTCATTACGATTACTGGGCTGATAAGGTTATGCCGTCTGTGCTTGTTGACAGCAAAGCGGACATTCTGTCCTACGGAATGGGCGAGCTCCAGACTATCGAAATAGCAAAAAGACTTAATGACGGACTGCCGATTGAGGCGCTCTATGATATACGCAGTATTTGCTATTTAATTCCTACAAAGAATTATACACCGCAGTCGGCGGTCGATTTACCGAGCTTTGAGCGAGTGAGTGAGAGTAAAAAAGACTACGCCATAGCCGCGCGCAAGGAGCTCGAGGAGGCTGACGCCGTACGCGGGCGAAAGGTTATTCAAAGACACGGCTCGTATATTCTGGTGCAGAATCCGCCGATGTATCCTCTCAACACAGAGCAGCTCGATTGGGTTTATTCGCTTCCTTACGAGCGTTATTATCCCGAGTGTTATGAGGAGCTTGGCGGTGTTCCGGGCATAAAAGAGGTTGAGTTCTCAATCACTCACAACCGCGGCTGCTTCGGCGCGTGCAACTTCTGTTCGCTCGCGTTTCATCAAGGCAGAGCGGTAACAGTCCGAAGCGAAGAAAGCGTAATAAATGAAGCGAAAAGCTTTCTTAAAAATCCGCGTTTCAAGGGATACATCAGCGATGTGGGCGGTCCTACCGCGAATTTCAGAATACCCTCGTGCGATTATCAAAGAGAGCACGGACTTTGCAAAAATAAAAAGTGCCTCGCTCCAAAGCCGTGCGGCAATCTCAACGCCGACCATAGCGATTATATCGACCTGCTCAGAAAGCTTCGCAAGCTAAAGGGCATAAAAAGAGTATTTATACGCAGCGGAATTCGCTACGATTATTTTTTGCAGGATAAGTCTGACGAGTTTCTGGACGAGCTTGTACGCTATCACGTCAGCGGTCAGCTCAGAGTAGCGCCCGAGCACTGCTCAGAGGTTGTGCTCGACAGTATGGGCAAGCCGCATATTGAGGCTTATAAAAAGTTTTCGCAAAAGTTCTACGCCGCCACAAAACAGGCGGGTAAGGAGCAGTATCTTGTGCCTTATCTTATGAGCTCGCATCCTGGGTGTAAGCTGAAGGACGCGGTTGAGCTCGCAGTGTTTTTAAAGCGAGAGAAGATTCATCCCGAGCAGGTTCAGGACTTTTATCCCACCCCAGGCACAATCTCAACCGCTATGTTCCACACAGGTCTTAATCCGTATACGATGGAAGAAATTTACGTTCCCAAATCGCCCAATGAAAAGGCTATGCAAAGGGCTCTTATGCAGTACTTTATTCCAAAAAACAGGGATACAGTCTTTAAAGCGCTGAAAATCGCGGGCAGGCTTGACCTTGTCGGCAGCGGCAAAAACTGCCTCATTACCGCTCCGAAGAATTATGTACCTAAGCAGCCGAAGAAAAACAACAAATATTCACGAAAAAAGCCAAAAAATAAGAAAAGATAGTGGCTTTTGCTTGACTTATAAATTTAGATTTAATATAATTATTTAAGAATATTTCAAGAGGTGAGAACAATAGGAGTATATGAAGAATTACAGGCGCGCGGCTTAATCGCTCAGGTTACCGACGAGGAGGAAATCCGCGAGCTTGTCAATAACGGAAAAGCTGTTTTTTACATAGGCTTTGACCCGACAGCCGACAGCCTCCATGTAGGCCACTTTATGGCTCTCTGCCTTATGAAGCGCTTACAGATGGCTGGCAACAAGCCCATCGCGCTTGTAGGCGGCGGCACGGGTATGATAGGTGACCCCTCGGGTCGTACCGATATGCGCAAGATGCTTACAAAGGAAGATATTGAATACAACTGCAACCGATTCAAGGAGCAGATGTCTAAGTTTATCGACTTCTCGGACGGCAAGGCTATTATGGTCAACAACGCGGACTGGCTTTTGGACCTCAACTATGTTGACGTTCTCAGAGAGGTCGGCGCGTGTTTCAGTGTTAACCGTATGCTGACAGCCGAGTGCTATAAGCAGCGTATGGAAAAAGGCTTAAGCTTCCTCGAGTTCAACTATATGATAATGCAGAGCTACGATTTCTACAGGCTCTTTCAGGATTACGGTTGCAATATGCAGTTCGGCGGCGACGACCAGTGGAGCAATATGCTCGGCGGCACAGAGCTTATCAGGCGTAAATTAGGCAAGGACGCCTACGCTATGACAATCACCCTGCTCCTCAACTCCGAGGGCAAAAAGATGGGCAAAACCCAGAGCGGCGCCGTGTGGCTTGACCCCGAAAAGACAAGCCCCTACGAGTTCTATCAGTACTGGCGCAACGTGGCTGACGCTGACGTACTCAAATGCATCCGTATGCTCACATTCCTTCCGCTTGAGGAAATCGACAAGATGGACAGCTGGGAGGGCGCTCAGCTCAATACAGCCAAAGAGATTCTCGCGTTTGAGCTCACTAAGCTCGTTCACGGCGAGGAAGAGGCGAAGAAAGCTCAGGAAGCTGCGCGCGCGCTGTTCGGCAGCGGAGCGAATACCGACAATATGCCTACTACCGAGCTTTCGGGTGAGGACTTCGCCGATAACTTTACTGTGCTTGATTTGCTTCAGAAGTGTTCGCTCATCGGTTCGCGCAAAGAGGGCAGAACCCTCATTCAGCAGGGCGGCGTATCGCTCGACGGCGAAAAGGTCACCGACCCGTTCACTCAGGTGACTGAGGATATGTTCAGCGAGAACGGTTATGTAGTAATCAAAAAGGGTAAGAAAGTCTATCACAAAGCCCTTTTAAAATAATTATAAAAATCATGGAGGTACAAAATGAAAAAGTTTTTTGGAGAGTTTAAAGAATTCATAATGCGCGGCAACGTTATGGATCTCGCGGTAGCTGTTATCATCGGCGCGGCGTTCGGCGCTATCGTAACCGCTCTTTGCGACAAGATCATCACGCCGCTCATTCAGCTTATTATCGGTTCTATCTTTGGTAAGAGCATTGACGAGATGACAAAGGTGCTCAACGTTGGTCCCATTGAGTTCGGCGCGTTTATTTCCGCGGTAATTAACTTCATAATTATGGCGTTAATCATTTTCCTTATGGTCAAGGCTGTCAACAAGGCTATGGCTATCGGCAAAAAGAAGGAAGAGGAAGAAGAAGCGGCTACAACCAAGGAGTGCCCCTACTGCAAGAGCGAAATCGCTATCGAAGCTACCCGCTGCCCTCATTGTACATCTCAGCTTGATGAATAATAAACTATAAGCAGCAATTAAGCCCCTGACGCACGTCAGGGGCTTGTTTCTTTATATCTTATGAAGCGACTTCAAGCAGCTTTTTGTTAACTCTGTTTGTAACTTCTATGTAATAAGCGTAATCCTCGGTTGAGAGCGAGTTTTCATCAATATCCTCTATTTTCTTAGAGAATTTGTTGTATTTGTCCATCATATCTGAATAGTCAGAAAGCAGTTCAAGAGCATTGTCGGATTTATTGTATTTTTTCATAAAATCAACATATTTATTCATAAACTTCTCGTATTCATCCATTGTCTTTTTGAAGTTTGTGCTCGTACCTGCTTTTGATTTGGAAGAAGCCTTAGAGGATTTAGTTTTAGATGATTTAGATGATTTTTTTGATGTCTCTTTTGTTTCGCTGTCTTTATTATCTTCGCCTTTGCTCGGGGAATAAAGGCTAATATCCATAGTTTTTTCATCTTTATCATATGATAGAGTCAGAGAATAGCCATCTTTGTTTTCGGCTGAATAGTAGTCGTCCATGTTTGAATAATCGACTTTAAATCCTTTGCTCTTACAATCTTTTACATATGTTTTATAATCGTCAAGCTCCGTTTCTGAGATAGTTATTGATAAACTGTCAGAATCATCTATTATTATCTCGCCCATGGATGATTTTGGCTTAGGAATCAATGATGCGATTTTGCTGTCCGGCCACTCAATTTTTGAATAATCGTCATCTTCATTGTCCCCGCACGAGCTGAAAAGGAACACCGATCCGCCAATGAGAGTTAATGAGAGTAGCAAAGCAATTAGTTTTGTGAAATGTTTTTTGTTTTTCATAAAGAACCTCCTTGAATAACTGTAAAAAATAACCGTGTACTTATAATACACGGTTTAAAAGCTTTTTTGGTATGCTTGTTGCATACCTTTTTTATTTATTTGTGTTTTACAATGTCAGTAGGGCATACTTGGAAGAAAACAGAAAAGTACAACACCCGCGATCAGCGAGCATACGCCGATTGCTATAAAAATACGCCTGCCGATTTGTGGTTTACCTTTTACGATAAACCTCGAAAGCCCGCCAATGTCGCCGAGTGTTAAATACGGCAGCAGTGTTAGCAGCACCAAAAAGTCTACGCCTGTCAGTATCTGACGTACGGGGCGATCCATAGTGCCGAGAAAGTGTATCGTATAATTAAAATAAGCGAAAGCAAACACGACATATCCTGTTATGAATATAATTGTCAGAATCTTAAGAAAAACATTTTTGCCTCTAAAGCCAGGGGGGATGGCGTAATTGATGTATTTTTTTGAAGTTTTATTTCTTTTGTAGAATTTTCTGCCGAGAATCTCACGCTTTAAATCATCGGCGTTGTTATACCTGTTGTCGCTGTCCATCTCGATACATCTGCGGATTATCGGTGTAAGACCGCCTTGATACAGCTTTTCGTTCGGCAGCTTACCTGTCAGAAGAAAATTCATAAGCACACCGCAGGAATATATGTCGGCGCGGGCGTCCGTCTGTGAAAAGCCGAATTGCTCCGGTGCGGCGTAACCGGGTGTTCCGAACACCTGAGTGTCTTTGCTCTGACCGTTTTTGACTGAACGCGCTATGTCGTAGTCGATGATTTTGACTATGCCGCTTTTGTCAATCATAACATTTGAAGGGTTGATGTCGCGATGAATGATTCCTAGCTTATGCAGTTCTATAAGTCCGTCGCACAGCTGGGCTATGATGTTTTTAACCTTGATTTCAGAAAACAACCTGTTCGAGTTGACCGCTTCGTCGAGAGTAACTCCCTCAATATACTCGCATACGCTTACGCATTTTCCGTTTTGTATTACAGAGTCATACACGCGCATAAGATTAGGGTGCTCAAGCCGAGATATTCTGTCGAATATATCAAAGCTTTCTTCTTTGCAAACGCACTTAACCATCAGCGTGCCGTCCGAATTGTTGCGCACCAAGGTTGATTTTTTGCCCAACGGATTCAGCTCGGTGAATTGCCACAATCTTAATTTTTCGTCAACATTCATACGAACCTCTTGAAAAACAATAAATTAATATGATATTATTTTAGCATACACGAAAGGAATGTACAATATGAAAAAAACAACCGATGACCTCTGGAACGAGATGCTGCAGACCGATAATGTGGATGAATTTATAAAGAACAATCCCGAGGATGTGTTTTTTAACGGTCTGGAGGAGTTCTTTGACTATCAGCTTAAAACAAAAAATCTGAAGTCGGGCAAAGTGTTTGAGGCAGCGATGATTGAAAGACATTTTGGCCATCAGATAATTACGGGGATGAGAGGAGCGACTCGCGACAAAATCATTCAGATTTGCTTTGGGTTGAAGCTGAACTTAAGTGAAGCTCAGCAGTTTATAAAAATTAGCGGTAACCGAGAGCTTTATGCCAGAGACCACCGCGATTTGGTGATTATTTACGCGATTAAGGACGGAAAGTCGCTAATCGAAACAAACCTCGAATTAGAAAAACGAAACCTCAGTGTTTTTGAATAATAAATGGACGGTTCAGTGTTCTGAACCGTCCGTTATCTTTTATCCTCTTGTTTTTGTGCCGTCGTAGAGCGTATCCTCGTTTACGCTCACAGCCTTGCCTTGCTTAAGGCTTTCGGGAACATCGAGGAAGCGCTGGTTTTTGCTGCCTCTGAACAGAAGCATAAGGCTTCGCTGTTCCTCAATAAAAGGTCCGTCCACAAGATAGTCGAGGTTTTTTAAAAGAGCCATCCATTCTGGCTTTTCCTCGCTTCCAGCGATGAGTTCTTCAAAGGTATATCCTGAGTAGCTCATCACGTTTAAACCGTTCTCGTGGCATTTCTGAGCCAATTCCGCCAGCGCTTCGGCTTGGCAGAAAGGTTCGCCTCCCGAGAAGGTCAATCCCTGCAGGATTTTGTTCTTTACGGCTATAGCCAGAATCTTGTCAACGTCGCCCGAGTGCCTCGGCTCAAACGCCCAGGTTTCGGGATTGTGACAGCCCTTGCAGTGGTGCGGGCAGCCTTGTGTAAAAATCGTCATTCTAATGCCCGGGCCGTCAACGATACTCTCGCTGACGACCCCGCTTAAATTTAATTTAGTACCCATTTTATACTGCTTCGTCTGTAAGCTCGCTCATATCAAGGCTCTCGCCGATATTGTGCTTAACTCTGTCTTCAACCTCGGCGCGCTTGGCGTCGTTGAAGCGGTCGAGCGTACCTACAAGGTAGCCTGTGATTCTGCGGATACGCTCAAAGCCTATGCCGCCCGAGCCTTCCTTACGTCCGCATACGGGGCAGTAATCGCCGATTATGCCTGTGTGTCCGCATACAGGGTCGCGGTCTACGGGATGGTTGATTGAGCCGTAGCCTACGCCGCATTCCTTCATCTGACGGATAACTGCCTCGAACGCGTCAAGGTTCTGAGTCGGGTCGCCGTCGAGCTCAATGTAAGAAATGTGACCGCCGTTTGTAAGAGCGTGATATGGAGCTTCGAGCTTAATCTTCTCCATAGCCGAAATGTTGTAGTATACAGGGATATGGAAGGAGTTTGTATAATAATCTCTGTCTGTAACGCCCTCGATTTTGCCGAAGCGCTCACGGTCGATTCTTACGAAACGTCCTGAAAGTCCTTCAGCTGGTGTGCCGATAAGGGCGAAGTTGAGCTGATGTCTCTGAGTAGCCTCGTTCATCTTCTTGCGCATATAGCCGATGATTTCGAGACCGAGCTTCTGTGAGCTTTCGCTCTCGCCGTGGTGCTTGCCGACCAATGCCTTAAGACATTCCGCGAGACCGATGAAGCCTACTGTGAGTGAGCCGTGCTTTAATACGTCGCGGACTGAATCATTCGGACCGAGTTTTTCGGAGTCAATCCAGACGCCCTGTCCCATAAGGAAGGGATAGTTTCTGACGAGCTTGGAGCACTGAATCTCAAATCTCTCCAAAAGCTGCTCAACACAAAGGTCGCACATTCTGTCAAGCTGCTCAAAGAAGAAGTCAACATTTTTATTAGAAAGGATAGCGAGGCGGGGGAGGTTGATTGATGTAAAGCTTAAGTTGCCTCTGCCGTAGGTAATCTCGCGCTCGGGGTCGTGGATGTTGCCGATAACTCTTGTGCGGCATCCCATATAGCCGACCTCTGTCTCGGGATGACCTTCCTTGTAATAAGCGATGTTATAGGGAGCGTCGAGGAACGAGTAGTTGGGGAAGAGGCGCTTCGCGCTGACCTTCATCGTTTCTTTATAAATATCATAGTTGGGGTCGCCGGGGTTGTAGTTTACGCCCTCTTTTACTTTGAAAATCTGAATGGGGAAGATAGGTGTCTCGCCGTTGCCCAGACCGTTGTCTGTAGCCTTGAGGATGTTCTTCATAACCATTCTGCCCTCGGGCGAAATATCTGTGCCGTAGTTGAGGGATGAGAACGGAATCTGAGCGCCCGCGCGGCTGTGCATTGTGTTGAGGTTGTGGATAAGAGCCTCCATAGCCTGGAATGTAGCTCTGTCAGTCTCAACCTCGGCGTGTTTGAACGCGAATCTCTGGAGCTTGCCCGCGAGCTTCTCGCCGTACTTTTCTGTGAGAATCTTATTCTCGGCTGCCTTATAGTCGGGGCTGTTGTCCTCGAGCTTCGGCCATTCGCCCGCGATTTCCTCTGCTTTGTCGCAGATTTCCTTGGTTGTAGCCTTGGCGTTTTCGTCATCTGTTAAGAGCTCAATCGCTCTCTCGAGATTCTGGCGATAGCGCTTGCGGTATGTCTTGCGAACACCAGGAGCCATAGAGTAGTCAAAGTTCGGAACGCTCTGACCGCCGTGCTGGTCGTTCTGGTTGGACTGAATTGCAATACACGCGAGAGCGGAGTAGCTCTGAATATCGTTAGGTTCTCTTAGGTAGCCGTGACCTGTTGAGAAGCCGTCCTTAAAAAGCTTTAATAAGTCGATCTGACAGCAGGTTGTTGTCAGCGTCAAAAAGTCGAGGTCATGAATATGAATGTCGCCGTCGAGGTGAGCCTTTGAGTGCTTGGGGTTGAGGATATACATATGATAGAACTGCTTAGCGCCCTCTGAGCCGTACTTGAGCATTGTGCCCATAGCTGTGTCGCCGTCGATGTTGGCGTTTTCGCGCTTAACGTCGTTGTCTTTAGCGGCCTTGAATGTAAGGTCCTCATAAATCTTCATCAGCTTGGTGTTCATATCGCGAACACGGGTACGCTCCGCGCGGTAGAGAATGAACTCCTTGGCGGTTCTGGCGTGACCGTTTTCGATGAGCACCTTTTCAACTGTATCCTGTACGTGTTCAACAGTCGGCTCTGTAACGCCCTCAGCCTCTAGTGTGGCGAGAACTTCCTTGGCGAGCTTTTCGGCTGTCTCGTAGTCTGTGCCGCCGATAGCCTGAGCCGCCTTGTAGATTGCCTGAGTGATTTTTTCTAAATCAAAATTTGCTGTGCGTCCGTCGCGCTTTTTAATCTTAGTAATCATAGTCATTACCTCCCTGTTACATCTTTGTAAACGTTAATTCTTCTAAAACACAATATATTGTGTCATCTCTCAGATTGCCAGCACATTATATCGGATTTCACGCTTTTCGTCAATTAGTAAAAGTGACTAATTACAAGGATAATTTTTGTGCAATATGAGCAGAAACCCGCGATAATATTTTATAAAGGAATTAAACGCTAAAAAACAACAAATTGTGTCTAATTTGTAACCCGACACAAGATGTTGTGTTTTGTTAAAAAATGTAATTTTTAAATTACCGTTCTGTAATTAGTGGTAAATAGAGAGTAGAGAGCCTTCCCCCTTTGGGGGAAGGTGGGCAAATCGCATTAAGCGATTTGGTCGGATGAGGGCATACTGACATTTATAATAGATGGAACTTTCGTATACGGATGCTAAACGTATGTCTGCCCTCATCCGCCTCACTATGTTCGGCACCTTCCCCCAAGGGGGGAAGGCTTGCCAGCTCTCCTACAGTTAAAAAAACGAAAGGCTCGGTTGCCCGAGCCTTTCTGATAAACTAAAAGTTTAATTATTTAACAACTTTAACCTTAAGAGTTACAGACTTAGAACCAGCCTTGTAGTTCTTGTCGCCCTTAGCGGAAACCTTAACGTTGATTTTGTAAGTCTTGTTCTTCTTAAGACCCTTCTTAACAGTTACAACGCCCTTCTTGGAAACTGCAATATACTTGTTTTTGGTAGCCTGCTTATAGGAAACAGCGCCCTTAGCCTTAGTAACTGAGAATGCCTTAGATGCCTTAAATGTTGTCTTCTTGGCGTTTACCTTAACCTTAAGAGCCTTAGCTGAAACCTTCATTGTGTTAGCAGCCTTAGCGATAGTAAAGGTCTTCTTGAGTGTGCCTGTGTAAGAGCCCTTACCTGTAATAGTAACAGTAGCCTTACCTGCGTTTGTGTTGTTCTTATAAGATACTGTGTAATCTGTCTTTTCCTTAAGAACAGTGGAGCCATTCTTAACCTTAACAGATAATTTGATAGCTTTGCCTTTGTAAGTAACTGTCTTAAGACCTGTTACTGTGCACTTAGCAACGCTGATCTTAGCGGGTGTGGGAACAGGAGCTACTGTATCGTCAACTACAGGAACTTCGTCCTCGGGACCGTAAACTGTAGCTACAACAGCCTCAGGATTTGCGCCTTCGATTTCGGGTGCTGCTGAGAGCTGTACAAACTTGAATACTACTGTGGAGCCGTCATTGGGAACCTCTACATAAGTGTTGTTGCCCATTCCGCCCGGATGCCATGTAGCCTTACCGTTTGCGTCAATATAAACTACCTTGAACTCGTAGCGGGGCATGCCCTTATCGTCAACGTTGTTTGCGCTGGAAGGAACGTTAGTTGCTACATAGTAGTAGAAAGAACCGTCGTTAGAAGCTGTGAGCTTGGGTGAGCCGTTTGTGGAAGCCTCAGCATATCCCCACTCTGTGCCGCAAACCTCTTCTGAACCTGTGAGGTAGTAACCGGGAACGATTTCAGCAACGGGCTCTGTATCGGAAGTTACGGGTTCGCCCTCAGAAGTTGAGGGGTCAACTGTAGCGTCAGAAAGCTCTACAGAGTATGTAGCGCCTGTCTTTGAAGCAAAATCAAACTCAGAAAGATCAAGTGTAAATGTTACGTCCTTTGCCTCAGTAAGAACAAGTGCGAAGTTGCCTGCGGCATTCCATACAGCGGCACCTGAGAGAGCAGTAGCGTCTTCGCCTGCGCCCCAGTTAGCGTCCCAGTTGCCGTTAGCGGCGAACTTATAGCTGTAAGAACCAGCAGCAACGTTTGTGCAGGTTACTGTGTATACGTCGTCTTCAGCAGTCATTACAGGAGCGTCAGCAAACTGCCAGGTTGTGAAGCCCATTAACTGCATTGTGTCAATGGTAATACCTGTTGTTGCTTCGACACTGTCGCCGTAGAAACCAACTTCGTTATTTGTGGGGTCGAATGTGATTGTTACGTTACAAACCTCTGATACAGTGATGTCAAAGTTTGCGTTACCTTCACCGTCGCCAATCCATCTTTCGCCGTCTTCAACTACCTTGAACTGGTAGCTGCCTACCGCAACGCTCTCGAATGTTTTCTCATACAAGCCTGACTCAGCAAGTGTCATAGCGTTTGTTGTGTCTTCACCGTCCCACTCGGAAGTGCAAAGAGCTGGTACGCCAGCTACAACATAAGTGTGCTCGATTTGCTCGCTATCATTAGCGGAAGCACTAACCATAGCTATTGAAGCGATCATAAGAACCGCGAGAACAACAGCTAAAGCCTGTCTGAATTTTCTCATTTTGAAAATCCTCCTTAAAAAAATATTTTTTCGGTTTGAAACCATCTTTATTATAAAATAATTCAAAATATAAATCAATAAAAAAATTACATAATTTTAATGTTTTTATATGAAAAAACTTGTCCATTATTACAATTTTCAACATATTTCCAAAAAAAGAAAAAAGCGCCCCGAAGGACGCTTTTAATTCAATGTTTGTTTTTTAATTAAGCTTCAACGTTTTTAACCTGCTCGAATTCCTTTACGATTTCGTTGTCGGGAGCTTTAGTTATGAGTGAAACGATTATCATAACAACCAAAGCAACAGGGAAGCCGACTGCGAGTGAGTAGAGGCCTGTAGCAGCGCCGATTGTCTGTCCGCTTACGAAAGGAATGTAGTCCCATGCGATAACGGTGAGAGCGCCGCTTATCATACCCGCGAGAGCGCCCTGCCAGTTACTGCGTTTCCAGAACAGTGCGAGCAGTACAACTGGTCCGAACGCCGCGCCGAAGCCTGCCCACGCGTCTGATACAAGTCCCATAATACTTGATTTGGGGTCAAGAGCGATTACGAACGCGATTACAGCGATTACCGCAACAGCGATTCTGCCGAGCACAAGCGCGCTCTTCTCGCTGGCTTTTTTGTTGATAACGCCCTTGTACATATCCTCAGAGATAGCCGAGGCGGTAACGAGAAGCTGGCTGTCGGCGGTACTCATAATAGCCGCCAGAATTCCGCAGAGGAAGATTCCGCCGATAAAGATGAAGAAGCCGTTTCCTGTGAAAATCTGCTGAATCATTCTGATTAATACTGTTTCTGATGTTGTGTCGTTGAGTTCGCTTGTGAGGAAAGCGCGTCCGATAATACCGATGAAGAAAGAAGCGATGAACGCGAGTGTAACCCAGATGATGGCGATTGAGCCTGACTTTTTGATTTCTTTCTCGCTCTTAACAGCCATAAATCTTACGAGGATATGGGGCATACCGAAGTAACCGAGTCCCCAACCAAGTCCTGATACGATTCCTGTCCATGAGATAGGCTCGCCGCCGACTGTCATCGGGTTGACGAATGAGCCTATATCGCTGATGCCGTTCTTGGCGAGGTTAGCGTCAAAGCCGCCGTTGCCCGAAACAATAGCGTAAGCGATAATCGGAACGCTCATAATAGCCACGAGCATAAGCATACCCTGAATAAGGTCTGTGGTACATACAGCCCTGAAACCGCCGAGAAGTGTGTAAACAAGAATTACGACAGCGGCGATAATAAGACCGATAAAGTAAACCTGAGAGTAGTTTTCGTCTGTGCCGAAAAGTGTTGCGAACAGCTTTGCTCCGCTTGAGAAAGCCGACGCTGTGTATACCGCGAAGAATACGGCGATGATAATAGCCGATACTATCTTCAGCGCGCCTTTATCACGGAAACGGTTCTCGAAGAAGCTGGGAATTGTAAGGCTGTTGCCCGCCTTAATGGTGTATCTTCTGAGTCTTTTTGATACGAATACCCAGTTGAGAATTGTACCGATTAAAAGTCCGATGGCAATCCAGATGTCGCCCGAGCCTGTGAGATAGAACGCTCCGGGCAAACCCATCAACAGCCAGCCGCTCATATCCGAGGCTTCCGCCGAGATAGCCGCTGTCCACGCGCCGAGTCCACGGCCGCCGAGGAAGTAGTCCTCGTTGTTCTTTGTCTTTCTTGAGTAGAACGCGCCGATGCCTATCATAACAAGCATATAAAACGCGAACGCGCAAAGAACAATAATGTTTGATGTTGTCATTATTTCCCTCCTGATTTTATTACTTTACTAACATAAAGTAAAAATTTTTTTAACTCGAATATAATACCATATAATATGGGATTTTTCAAGTGACCAATGTGCACAATTCTTTCGTGAAAATTTTTACATTTTATTTCTATATATAATATTGATTAAAAATCGAGTTTAGATTATAATATAATAAGATTAATATGGATTATTATGTATAATTATATTTATGCGTAAATGCGGAAGGCGAGTATATGGATATTGTAAGGCGCACGTGGACCGAGGTTTCTCTCGATAACGCTCGTGAAAACTACAAATTGATAAAGAATAGAATCGGTGACACAAAGCTGTGCTGCGTTGTAAAAGCCGACGGCTACGGTCACGGCGCTGTGGCACTCGCGACTTTGTATCAGAGCCTTGGCGCGGACTACTTCGCTGTCAGCAATATTGATGAGGCTAAAGAACTCAGAGATAACGGAATCACGCTCCCGATTCTTATCCTCGGCTACACTCCCGTCGAGAACGCCCGCGAGCTTTTTGAGCTCAACATTACCCAGTCAGTGTATTCGCTCGAGTACGCAAGGGCGCTCAGCGCTAAGTGCGAAAAGCACAATTTAACGATAAAAATTCACATCAAGCTCGACACGGGAATGAGCCGCATAGGTTTTATGTGTCAGGAATTCCCGAGAGATAATAATTCTATAAAAGAAATAAAAGAAGCCTGCTCGCTCAAAGGCTTAAACCCTGAGGGCATCTTTACCCACTTCTGTGTTTCTGACAGCGCGGATGAGGGAAAGGCTTTTACCGAAAAGCAGTTTGAGAATTTTACATATACAGTTAATTCTTTAAAAGAAAATAATATAGAGTTTGAAATAGTCCATTGTTCAAACTCTGGCGCTACTCTCGACTATCCCCAAACCTACTGCAATATGGTCAGAGCGGGGATTATCCTCTACGGCTTACAGCCGTCTCCTGTCTGCGGTAACAACGCTGGATTAAAGCCGGTTATGGCTATGAAAACAGTTATCGCCCATATCAAGACAATTGAGAAAGGCGCTTCGGTTTCTTACGGAAGGACTTTTATTTCTGATAAAGAATTAAAAATTGCTACTGTCCCCGTAGGCTACGCTGACGGATTTATCAGAGCCTACGCAAAAGACGGCTATATGCTTGTCGGCGGGAAAAAGGCGCCGATAATCGGCAGAATCTGTATGGACCAGACTATGATTGACATCAGCGATATTGACGATGTAAAAATCGGCGATGAGGTTCTTGTGTTCGGCACAGGCGAAAGCGGCGAACGCACAGCCGATGATTTGGCTATTTGCGCCGATACAATAAATTACGAGGTTGTATGTACAATCTCAAAGCGCGTGCCACGCTTCTTTGTAAGGCACGATAAGATTACGGAAGTGATGTATAAGCTATGACGCTTTTAGTTGTCGACGGTAACAGCATACTTAACCGCGCGTTTTACGGAATCCGTCCGCTCAGTACCAAGAGCGGTCAGCCGACCAACGCTATTTACGGTTTTTTGACTATGCTCGAAAAAATAAAATCCGACACCAACCCTGACCGTGTCGCCATAGCGTTCGACTTAAAAGCCCCGACTTTCCGCCATAAGGCTTACGACGGCTACAAGGCTAACCGAAAGGGAATGCCCGAGGAGCTGGCGGCTCAGCTCGAACCCTTAAAAAAGCTGCTCACGCTTTTGGGTTATAAGATGGTTACCTGCGAGGGCTATGAGGCTGACGATATTCTAGGCACTCTTTCGCTCGCGGCTCAGAACAGCGGCGACAAGTGTTTTATCGCGACAGGCGACCGCGACTCGCTCCAGCTTGTGGATGAGAACATTACCGTTGATTTGGCGACTAATAAAGCGAATATATTTTACACTCCCGAAAAGGTAAAAGAGGATTACAGCGTAACTCCCGCCCAGCTCATTGACGTTAAGGCTATTCAGGGCGACAGCTCCGACTGTATCCCAGGCGTAGCGGGTATCGGTCCAAAAGGCGCGACTGAGCTCATTTCACGTTTTAACGATTTAGACTATATATATGAAAATATAGATACAATAGATATTAAGGAAGGTATGCGCACTAAGCTCAAGGCTTCCAAGGACAACGCCTACCTCAGCCGTATGCTCGGCGAGATAAAGCGCGACATTCCCGTTGATACCAACCTCGACAGCTATAAGGTTGAGCTCAACGACAGGGAAGAGGCAATCCGCTTTATGGGCTCGCTCGAGCTGTTCAAGCTGATTGACCAGATGAAGCTGCGTGAGGCTGAATCAGACGTGCCCTCCGAAGCTAAAGAAAAAGAGCATATTTCTATAAAAGAAATAAATAATTATTCTAATAAAGAATTATATTTTGTTCCCGAGTTTGAAAATGACGAGATATCGCTGATTGTTTCAGGTGATAACGAAGTTTTAATTCTAAAAGAGAAAAATAATATTATAGAATTACTCAAAGATGACAGCATAGAAAAATACACCTTTAACTCAAAGCCGCTGTTTGCCTACGCCGATAAAAACGGATTTGAAATAAAAAATCTTAAAACCGACCTTCTGCTCGCGGCTTATCTTTTGCAGCCGTCGGCCTCATCCTACAGTCTCGACAAGCTGTGTATATCCTACGGATTTGATTTGCCCGTTGTTGATAATTCTGATAAAGAATTATATTCAGCTGTTTATCTTATGCCGAAGCTCAGCGAAAAGCTGCTCGCTGATATTGAGGAAAAGGGGATGACCTCCCTCCTCGATGATATAGAAATTCCGCTCGCGAATGTACTCGCCAAGATGGAAAACGTCGGCTTCTCAGTAGATAAGCAGGGCATAGCCGATTACGGCGAAATGCTGGGTGCTCAGATTAAGAATCTTGAGCAGGAGATTTACAACGAAGTCGGTTATGAGTTCAACATAAACTCGCCAAAGCAGCTAGGCGTGGCTCTGTTTGAGGATTTGGGACTGCCCGCTAAGAAGAAAACGAAAAGCGGTTATTCCACCAACGCCGAGGTGCTTGAAAGCCTGAGGTACTCCTATCCGGTGGTGGAGATGGTGCTCAGCTACAGAACGCTCGCTAAGCTTAAATCGACATACTGCGATGGCTTATTAAAAGTTATCGGCGATGACGGTCGTATTCACTCCAGCTTCAATCAGACCGAAACACGCACGGGTCGCATAAGCTCTACCGAGCCTAATCTCCAGAATATCCCCGTTCGAACCGAGCTCGGTCGCGAGATGAGAAAGTTTTTTGTCGCTAAAGACGGCTGTGTGCTTATTGACGCCGACTACAGCCAGATTGAGCTGAGAGTTCTCGCGCATCTTTCAGGCGACAAGAATATGATTCAGGCTTTTCAGAATAACGACGATATTCACGCGATTACCGCCTCACAGGTTTTCAATATGCCGCTTGATATGGTTACGCCGCAGATGCGTTCGCGCGCTAAGGCTGTCAATTTCGGCATAGTTTACGGAATAGGCGCGTTCTCGCTTGGAAAAGATATTAAGGTAAGCACAAAAGAGGCTTCTAATTATATAAAGTCATATCTCGCTCATTACAGCGGCATCGACAGCTATATGAAAAAAGTTGTCGAGAGCGCTAAAGAAACAGGCTACGCCGTCACTATGTTCGGTCGCAGGCGTTACCTGCCCGAGCTGACTACGGGCAACTTCAACACCAGAGCCTTTGGCGAGCGTGTGGCGCGCAATATGCCTATTCAGGGCACAGCCGCCGACATAATCAAAATCGCTATGGTCAACGTTGACAGGCGAATGAAGGACGAGGGGCTGGACGCGAGGTTGATTCTTCAGGTTCACGATGAGCTGATTGTTGAGGCTCCCGCGTATGAAGCTATGCAGGTGGCGATGATACTGCAGGAAGAAATGGAAAAGGCGGTAGAATTAAAAGTTCCGCTTGTCGCCGAGGCGAGCGTAGGTGAAACTTGGTATGACGCTAAGGGGTAGAGGAAACGTTGAATGTACCCCTTTTTAAAGGGGTGTGAATTGTTATCGCGTTAAGCGGTCAATTCACGGGGATTAGCTATCCTTACTATGAACGTTCTGATAGAGGACCGCTACGCTAGACAATCCCTCTGAATTGACTCACTGCGTTCGTAACAATTCAGGTCCCTTTAAAAAGGGACACAAAGCAGTAAGAAGGTAATTGTATGAAAAATGTATTGTTTGTATGCACGGGCAACACGTGCCGCAGTCCTATGGCGCAGGGCATATGCGAGAAAATCTGTTTTGACGAGCGGTTGCCCGTCAGAGTCGACAGCGCCGGGCTTTCGGTAAAACAGGGCGAACCCGCCACAGAAAACGCGGTAATTGCCTGTCGTGAAATCGGCGCGGATATTTCCCGCCACAGAGCTACTGATGTGCGTACTTTAGATTTGAGTATGTATGACGCTGTTTATACGATGTCCCAAAGGCATAAAAACGCTCTTATAGCTCTCGGCGCGAATCCTTACAAAATCTGGGTGCTCGCTACCGAGGACGGCGGAATCCCCGACCCCTACGGCGGTGATTTGGACACCTACAGAGTTTGCAGGGATGAAATTCGAAAAGCGGTTGAAATTTCTATAAACGAATTATGATAATCAGAGAGTTAACGCAAACCGAGATTCCTGAAATCGCCGAAATTGAGCGCCGCTGCTTTTCTCACCCTTGGTCTGAGGACAGTATTAATGACTCATTCGCCAACAGTTCCAATCGTTTTTATATCGCCGAGTTTGACGGCGTAATCGCGGGATATGTCGGGCTGAGCGTCATAATCGACGAGGGCTATATACTCAATGTGGCTGTATTACCCGATTATCGGCGAAAGGGCATCGCTAAAGCGCTTATCAATCATATTATCAGTTTATATAAGGAAAAACTTGCGTTTCTGACCTTGGAGGTCAGACCGTCCAATACGGCGGCAATTAGGCTTTATGAAAGCTTCGGTTTTGAAAAGGCGGGTTTGAGAAAGGATTATTACCGCGAACCCAAAGAGGACGCGTTGATCTTGACATTGTTTATGAATAAGGGAAACATATGAAAATACTATCAATCGAAACCTCCTGTGACGAGACCGCCGCTGCGGTTGTCGAGGATGGGCGAGAGGTGCTCAGCTCCGTTATCGCCTCACAGGTTGAGGAACACAAGCTCTACGGCGGCGTGGTGCCCGAGATTGCCTCGCGCCGACACGCCGAGGCGATAGTTCCCGTGGTTCAAAAGTCGCTTGACGACGCAAAGCTTAATATAGATGATATTGACGCAATTGCCGTTACTCACGCCCCTGGGCTTATAGGAGCTCTGCTCGTCGGTGTGAACTTCGCCAAAGGGCTTTCTCTGGCAACAGGAAAACCGCTTGTGCCCACACATCATCTGAGAAGTCATATAGCTTCCAATTATATTTCTCACAAAGAATTAAAACCGCCGTTTATGTGTCTTGTCGTAAGCGGAGGTCACAGCCATATTGTGATGGTTGAGGACTATACAAAAATGAAAGTTATCGGCAGAACCCGCGACGACGCGGCGGGCGAAGCTTTTGATAAAGCCGCGCGCACTATGGGTATTCCGTACCCCGGCGGCATAGAGATGGACAAAATCGCCGAAAACGGCGACCCTACAGCGTTTAAATTTCCGCGTCCCGTTGTTCACGACGCGCCCTATGATTTCAGCTTTTCGGGGCTTAAAACCTCTGTAATTAACCTCATACATAATATGGAGCAGAGGGGAGAAGAAATCCCCGTTGAGAATATCTGCGCAAGCTTCAGAAGCGCGGTTGTAGAGCTGCTTGTGTCGAACTTTATGAAAGCCTGCGAGGACTATGATGTAAAAACTCTCGTGGTCGCGGGCGGTGTTTCGGCAAACTCGCTGCTTCGCAGACGACTTGACGAGGAGAGCGAAAGCCGAGGTTTTAAGTTCTATAAACCCGACAAAAGCGTCTGTACCGACAACGCCGCTATGGTCGGTTCTCAGGGATATTATGAATATCTCAGCGGCAATATCGCCGACTTAAGCCTTAACGCTGTGGCGACCTTGCCGATTGATTACCGATAAATAGGGTATATGAGGTAAATGGGGTAAAATAATTGCTTAAAAGAATTATAATTCTTTTTATGGCGGTGCTTATAGCCTTACTTAGCTCTTGTAGTTTTGTGACGACAACGGTTAAAAAAGCATCTCCCAAAAAGAATACAAACAAATCAAACAGTATAAAAATCAATAAAAAGAAGATTGACAGCGACATCGTCCTCTCGCAGTATTATAAACCGATTGTGCTTGATACGGGCTATAACTGTCTTGATAACGACAACGAGCGCCGCGTATATAACGGAATTGTGGAGCACGCCGATGATTTTACCGACGGCTCAAAGGACGAGGACGGCAACTATGTTATTACCACTTTTACTCTTTACGAATGTGATATAAGTTCAAAAGAGTTATCCAAGGTGTTTTTCGCCATTGAACTTGACAAACCCGATTTTTTCTGGCTGGCGAGCCCCTATTCATATACGCTTACAGATAACGGAGTCTTTTCGCTTACACTCACCTCGACTATAACTTATAAAGAAATGATAAAACGCAGGGGACAGCTCAACTCCGTGATAAATTCCGTGCTGGCGGGATTAAAAAAGAATATGAGCGAGTTTGAGCGCGAGCTGTATATTCACGACTATCTTGTTAAAAACTGCGTATATCAGGAAAAAGCCTCAAACAACGATAACCGCT
Source organism: bacterium (assembly GCA_020625875.1). Lineage (GTDB taxonomy): Bacteria > Bacillota > Clostridia > Oscillospirales > Acutalibacteraceae > Ruminococcoides. The sequence continues at coordinate 48,527 of JAHLAX010000046.1, forward strand.
ATACAATTTACGGCTGCCTTGTTGAGCAGAGCGCTGTGTGCGAGGGCTACAAAAACGCCTTTCAACAGCTGCTTGCTTACTGCGGAATAGAATCATACGGAGTCAGCGGCTCGCTCGAGGACAGCAGCAACGTTGACCACGTTTGGAACGCGGTCAAAATCGAAGGCGATTACTACTACACCGATGTTACATGGGACGACGCCGAGGATATTGTGATGTACGATTATTTTAATCTGACATCAAAGGAGCTTTCTCATTCGCATTCAATTGCCGAGCTGTTTGACACTGTTTCGGAATCATCGGATTTTAATTCGGGCAAGATTCTCAACTATAATCTTATAGTCCCTCAGTGTAACGCAAAAAAATATAATTACTACAGATACTTGGGCACCAATGTCAAAAGTATGAGCGACAATAGAATTGTCGATGATTTGGCGAAAGCCGCGGAAAAAAAAGAACCGTATTTTTATATTTCGGTTAATAAAAAGTTAAATTATACCACAACTTATGACCAGCTGTTTTCAGATGATATTTTCCTGTTTTCAGATTATATTGATCAGGCTAACTCGAAGCTCGGATACGACGCGCTGCGGACCTCGGTCTCGGTACTTAAACGAGAGTGGCTGAGAACGATAGTTGTCGTTTTGAATTACAATTAATATTACGGAGGGATATATGAGCTACGATACACGATTATTCAAATTGCTCGAAAACAAAAGAATAGCCGACGGAGTTTTTTCGTGGACAGTTGAGAATGATGAACTGTGCAGGCTGTGCGAGTGCGGGCAATTCGTCAACGTAAAAGTTCCTCCGCGTGTTCTCAGGCGACCTATATCAATCTGTGACGCTGATGAGAATACCCTCAGGCTTGTGTTTCAGGTCAAGGGTGAGGGCACAAGAATAATGTCCGAGATGAAAGAGGGCAGCGAGGTCGAAATCTTAGCGCCTCTTGGTCACGGCTTTGAAATTGACGTGAGCAAAAGATACTGCTTTGTCGGCGGCGGCATAGGCGTTCCGCCACTGCTTTTCGCCGCGAAACAAACCGAGAATCCGCTTGTAATCACAGGATTCAGAAGTAAAAACCTTGTTATTCTGCAAGATGAATTCAGTTCAATAGGTTCTGAGCTCTACCTCACCACAGACGACGGTTCGGCTGGGATTCACGGTTTTGTGACGGATGTTCTGAAAGAGCATCTCGATGAATTCGACGAGGTCTGCGCCTGCGGTCCGATGCCGATGCTCAAGGCTGTTGCCGAAGTATGCAAAGGCAAAAAGCGTTGTCAGGTTTCTCTCGAGGAGAGGATGGGCTGCGGGATAGGCGCTTGTCTTGTCTGCTCGTGCAAAACCAAGGTCGGCGATGATTACGCGATGACTCAGGTGTGCAGACGAGGTCCTGTATACGACGCTGAGGAGGTGTTCTTCGATGGCTGATTTAAGTGTAAATATCTGCGGCGTTGAGTTTAAAAATCCGCTCATAGCCGCTTCGGGAACCTTCGGCTTCGGCAGGGAGTTTTCAGAGCTTTATCCGCTGTCTAATCTCGGCGGAGTGTCCAGCAAGGGTATAACTCTCGAGCCTCGCGACGGAAATCCTACCCCGCGTATAGCGGAGTGTGAGAGCGGAATTCTGAACGCTGTCGGTTTACAGAATCCAGGTGTTGACCATTTTATTGAGTATGACCTCGATTGGCTTAAGGCTCAGGATACCGTAGTAATAGCCAACATCGCGGGCAACACTGCCGAGGACTATTGCGCTATGGCAGAAAAGCTCAGCGCTTCTCCCGTCGATATGATTGAGCTCAACATAAGCTGCCCCAATGTAAAGTGCGGCGGAGTTCAGTTCGGCACAAATCCCGATTCGGTGTATTCAATCACGGATGATGTAAGAAAGCATTGTACAAAGCCATTGATTGTAAAGCTCAGTCCGAATGTTACCGACATCGCCGAAATCGCCAGAGCCGCCGAAAGCGCGGGCGCTGACGCTCTTTCGCTGATAAACACTCTCACGGGTATGCGTATCGACATCAACACGGCACGCCCGATAATACATAACAACACAGGCGGAATGAGCGGTCCCGCGGTATTCCCTGTCGCTGTGAGAATGGTGTGGCAGGTGTCAAACGCCGTCAAGATTCCGATTATCGGAATGGGCGGTATCTCAAAATGGCAGGACGCCGTTGAGATGCTTATGGCGGGAGCCTCCGCTTTACAAATCGGCACGGTGCTCTTTAACGACCCGTACGCGCCTATGAAGATTAATCTAGGGCTGAACAATTATCTGGACAGCAAAGGGTATAATTCTGTAAAAGAATTAACAGGAACAGTTAAACCATATTAAAGGAAAAACACGGTATGATTATTTTATCAGTTGATTTAGGAAAGGCAAGAACAGGTCTCGCGATTTCGGACATAACCGAAACGCTCGCCTCGCCTCTTGCGCAAATTAGCGAAAAGAATCCCGACCGACTCATCGAGAGGGTTTCGAATGTCGCTTTAGCGCGCGGAGTTGATTTGATTATTGTCGGATTGCCTAAAAATATGGACGGAACCGAAGGCGAGTCCGCCGAATACTCGCGTGATTTCGCCAAAAAGCTAAAAGAAAAAACAGGTATTCTTGTTCGAATGCAGGACGAGAGGGGAACAACCATAACCGCCCACAATTACCTTAACGCTACCAATACCCGAGGGATTAAGCGTAAGAATGTTGTAGATTCGGTCGCGGCGACAATTATCCTGCAAAACTATCTCGATTCCAAAAATCCAAAATTATAATATATAATAAAGTTTGAAATTAACACTGAAAGGATGGATTTTATGAAAATTAAACACACAGTAATTTCGCTGGTTCTCGCTCTGGCGCTTGTACTCGGTACATTCGCGGGGCTCGCAGTTACCGCGGGCGCTGAAGAAGCTTCAGATCTTGTAAACGAGCAGGGACTTGTTGAAAACGTTGAGGGCGGTTGTATTCTACACTGCTGGTGCTGGAGCTTCAACACCATTAAGGAAAATATGCAAAAAATCGCCGATGCGGGTTACTCGGCGGTTCAAACCTCGCCGATTAACGCCATTATGAATGCTGAGAACAGCGGTATGTCGCTTTACAGTAACGGCAGCGGAAAATGGTATTATTCCTATCAGCCCACAAACTATACAATCGGCAACTTTATGCTCGGCACAGAGGACGAGTTTAAGGATATGTGCGAGACAGCTCACAGCTACGGCGTAAAGGTTATTGTTGATATAGTCGCCAACCATACCACAGGACAAAAGGCGTTTGTACGAGGCGACCTCAAAACGCTTAAGGACGCGGGCGTACTCTATCATACTGACGACGGCAAATCATCCGATGTCCGCCGCAATATGACTCAGCATTATGGTGTTTGTCCTGATGTCAATACTCAGAACAAGGATTATCAGAATATAATCCTTAACTTCCTTAAGCTTTGTGTAGCTGACGGCGCCGACGGCTTCCGTTATGATATGGCTAAGCATATTGAGCTACCAGATGATAAAGAGGCTTACGCTTCGGATTTCTGGCCGACAGTTCTCGATAACGGCTCAACCTTTGAATACGGCGAGGTACTGCAGTCTCCTTATGACCGCTTCAAGGATTACGCCGCTATTATGCACGTTACAGCATCGAATTATGGCGATAGTATCAGAAGCTATTTCTATAACGGCTGCAATAATATAAGCGCAAGCAACTTCGTAAGTTATAACAGCAACCTTGTAAAGGCTGACCGCCTTGTTACATGGGTTGAGTCTCACGATACATACGCTAATGATAACGATGGCAAAGTTAATAGCAGCGCGTCATTCTGGATGTCAAACTCACAGGTTCGCCGCGGCTGGGCGCTCATCGCTGCGCGCAAGGACAACACCTCGCTGTTTTTCAGCCGTCCTAAGGGCAGCGTTGAAACAAAAAATGTTACGTTGCTCAACAATCCCAGATGGGGAGAAAACCAAATCGGTATCGCGGGCGACGACAACTACTTCCATCCCGAGGTAGTCGCTGTCAACAAGTTCAGCACAGCTATGCTCGGAGTAAGCGAGAATATCGAAAACATCAAAAACAGCAAAAAACTGTTGATGGTTTCACGAGGTACCAGAGGAGCTGTTATTATCAACAACTCTGACGAGGATGTGAATCTTGACGCTGATTTAGGACAGAAAACAAAGCTTAAAAACGGTACATACACCGACGCGGCTGACGGCGACCAATTCTATGCTTATAACGGCAGATTATTCGGTACAATTAAAGCTGAGTCCGTAACAGTATTGTATGATGATTCGTCACTTTATAATACAGTAGTTCCCGATGAGTATCAGATTGAGATTACCGACCCGACAGTTCCCGCCACAAGCGAGACACAGCCTGCTTCCAGCGAAACTCAGCCGAGTTCAAGCGAGGCTCCCGACCCGACCACTCTCGCGCCCAAGGCGGCGAAGTCAACAATCTATGTAGGAGCTACAACCACAATCAAGCCCAATGTTAAGAACGCGGTTGGCGCTACAACGTATAAGACCTCAAACAAGAGCGTCGCGACAGTAAGCTCAAAAGGCGTTGTCAAGGGCGTCAAGGCGGGCAGCGTAACTATCACGGTTACTAACAACAAAGTCAGCAAGAAGCTGACAATCAAAATAGTTAAGAAAAACCAGAGTATGACGGTCAAAGCCTCCGCAAAGAGCGTTAAGTACTCAAAGGTTAAAAAAGCTAAACAGACAGTTTCAGCAATAACAGTTAAAAATTATAAAGGCTCTCTTTCGTATAAAAAAGTCTCAGGCTCAGCCAAGCTCTCAGTTACCTCAAAGGGCAAGATTGTTGTCAAAAAGGGTACAAAGAAAGCTACATACAAAGCAGTTGTAAAGGTTACCGCGGCAGGTAATACCGCGTATAACAGCTCTACTAAAAAAGTCAACATAACCGTTAAGGTTAAATAAATGAAGTTTTGAAATTATGATTTAGGAGTGAAGGAAATGAAACTAAAAATCACCAGTATTGTGCTTGCGCTTGTAATGCTTTTGAGCTGTATTGTTATATCAAACATTCCCGTTAACGCGGTTGATACAGCCAAAAACGCAACATCAGGCGGAAGCACGGGACCTCAGAGTAAGATTCAGGGCTCGGCGATTCTCCATTGCTTTGACTGGTCTTACAACTCAATCAAAAACAACTTGCAGGCTATCAAGGACGCGGGCTATACTGCGGTTCAGACTTCGCCTGTACAGCCACCTAAAGACTATAGCAGCAGTTACCGTGATACAGGTACTCCAGGAAGAGGAGGCGGTCAATGGTGGAAACTCTATCAGCCTCTCGGAATCCGTATCGCCGACGGCAACACATGGCTGGGCACTAAAGCTGAGCTCAAGGCTATGTGTACCGCTGCCGAGAATATGGGTATTAAGGTTATCGTCGACGTAGTAGCCAACCACGTAGCCAATAAGAGCGACGGCGGCGGTTACTGGAACGTTAACGACGGAGTTGACGGCGACCTTAAGCGCGAGGATTATTACCACAGCTCAAATGACTGGGCTAACGACGGCAGCCGTTACTCTGTTACACAGGGTCATATCGGTATGCCCGACCTTAATACGGGACACTCCGATATTCAGAATAAGTTCAAGGCGTTTCTTCAGGATTGTAAAAATCAGGGTGTAGACGGTTTCCGTTTTGACGCGGCTAAGCATATTGAGCTTCCGAACGATGACGGCTGCGGAAGCCAGTTCTGGCCCAACGTTCTCGGCGGCGTTCCCAACGCTTACGCCTATGGCGAAATACTCAACAGTCCTGGCGGCGGATGCAGCATCAGCAATTATACACAGTATATGAGCGTTACCGATAACAACGCGGGCGATTACCGCCTTAAGTGCGCTTGTGATAAGAACGCTTCAGGTCTCGCTACTAACTCACCAGGTGACGGAAAGAGCGGACTCGCGGCGAATAAATCCGTTCTTTGGGTTGAGTCTCACGATACATATATGGGTAATTCAGGCTCAGCGGGTATTGCTAACACATCGGGTGTACAAAGCAGTGATATTATCAAGGCGTGGGCTATCGTAGGTTCCCGCGCTGAGTGCTCGGCACTCTACTTTGCGCGTCCCGCGGCTAATATGGGTGACGCTTCTTCCGATACAACATGGAAGTCAACTCCCGTAGCCGAAGTCAACAAGTTCAAAAACTTCTTTGACGGACAGGACGAGTATCTCTCCTCACAGGGTGACTGCGCCTATAACGAGCGCGGCACCTCCGGTGTTGTTATCGCCAAGCTCGGCGGCGGCGGCAGCGTATCGCTCACAGCTCACAAAATGGCTGACGGTCAGTACAAAGACTGGGTTTCGGGCGGCACATTCACTGTTTCGGGCGGCAAAATCAGCGGTAACGTCGGCAGCTCGGGTGTAGCGGTTGTTTATAACGCTACAGTTGTTCCCGCGGGTCCCTCGGTTTCGATTGACTTCAACGGCGGCAACTACGGCGGTAACTTCTACGGCACAGCCACAATCACTCTTAACGCCGCTAACGTTAGCTCAGCTACATATAAGCTCGGCAACGACACCGCGAAGAGCTATACCACAGGCACAAAGATTACAATAGGCGCGGGAATGAACGACGGTCAGTCTATAAACCTTGTACTTAACGGTACAGGTACAAACGGCAAAACGGTAACCCAGAGCTATTCCTTTACCAAAAAAGCCCGACCGTCAATGTCAGGCAATACGGTAGTTTTTTATGATGATACAGCCACAAACTGGGGAAATGTATGCGCCTATGTTTATATTGATGATGTAGGAATCACAAACGCGGGATGGCCTGGCGCTTCAATGACAGACCTCGGCGATCACCTCTGGGGCTATACTATTGATGACAACACATTCCCGAACGCCAGGGTTATTTTCGCGAAACTTGGCGGCGGCGCTCAGCACAACAACCCCGATGAACCTGGTCTTGTGATAAACAAGGGCGAATGGAAGATTTATTCCAACGGTTCGTGGCAGGATTACCCCAAGCCCTCAAATCCAACTAATCCGACTAATCCGACAAGCGCAAGCTCAGGCGGAACGTACTCATATTATTACGGTGATATAAACTGCGATAATAAGGTCAACATCAACGATGTTACATTCATTCAGTTCAATCTGATTCATATTGCTTCTTATACACCGTCAACACTTGGCGCGACTCTGGGCGATGTTGACTCCAACGGCAAAATCGCTATACAGGACGCCAACCTGATTCAACAGTATCTGGCGGGTATCAAGTCAAGCGGAAACCGCGCGGGCACGGGTTACGGTACACCTGTTACAAATCCGACCACCCCGACTCAGACTACTCCCACAAACCCGACTAATCCGAGCGGCACCGTAACTTTCTACTTTGATAACTCAGGCTTTATGAGCGATCCTGTGGCGCGCTGCTTCATAGACGGCAACTATAACGACCATACCGACTATACAATGCAGTATGTCAGCGACGCAAAATTCAAGGTTACTGTTCCGAGTAAGTTTAATCGTGTTGAATTCCGTTATAATAACAATAATCAGAATACTCAATGGTATAACATCGAAGACGGAAAAACATACTCTCAATAATAGAAAGCAAAAAGCTGGCGCTAAGCGTCAGCTTTTTTGTCTGTTGTCGAAAGTCAGCAGTCAGTTATTAACGTGATTATCTAAAAGAAGAATCAGCAGCACTTCTCCCGCGAGATGTTACTGCTGATTCTTTTGTTGTTTTGTTAACTATTAACTTGCCGCTTTAGTGTTTTCACATAATTGAACAAACCAAATCGGCGTATTCCGAGGGGTTCTCAATCGGGAGTCCCGCGATTAACAGCGCCTGATTATAGAAAATCTCGGCGTATTTCTTCGCCTTGTCATCGTCCTTGCCGATGAGCTCAACCATAGCCTTTACCGCTTCGTGATTCATATTGAGCTCAAGACAGCGCTGCGCTTTCATGCCCGCCTCGGGCTGCATAGCGCTGAAGTATTTTTCCATCTCAAAGCTGATGCCGCCCTTTGCTGTCATACAAACGGGGTGGCTTACGAGCTTTTTGCTTGCGATTACCTCGCTTACCTTGTCGCCGAGAGCGTCGCGCACGAACTTGAGCGCTTCTGTGTTTTCCTCTACGTTTTCTTCTTTATTTTCGGATTCAATTCCGAGGTCGTCGCTGTCAACGCTTCTGAACTGCTTGCCGTTATACTCGGCTAAGGTCTGAAGTGTGAACTCGTCAATATCCTGTGTACAGTAAAGCAGCTCATAACCCTTGTTGAGCACAACCTCAGCCTGCGGAAGCTTGCTGATAGCCGCCACGCTCTCGCCTGTGGCGAAGTAGATGTATTTCTGCTCCTCGGGCATACGGTCAATATACTCAGCGAGTGTTGTCTGCTTATCACCGTTTGAGGAATGGAACATCAAAAGGTCTTTGATGTTGTCCTTGTGCATACCGTAGTTGCTGACAATTCCGTATTTAAGCTGTCTGCCGAATTCATTAAAGAAGTTCTCGTATGTTTCTCTGTCCTTTTTGAGCAGGGAAGAGAGCTCGTTCTTGATTTTCTTCTCAAGTGTTTTTGCCACGGTTTTGAGCTGATGGTTGTGCTGGAGCACCTCACGCGAGATGTTGAGCGAGAAGTCCTGGCTGTCTACAACACCCTTTACAAAGCGGAAGTGGTCGGGCAAAAGCTCCTCGCAGTTTTCCATAATAAGCACGCCGCTTGAGTAGAGCTGTAAGCCCTTTTTGTACTCCTTGGTGTAGAAGTCAAACGGAGTTTTTGACGGAATATAGAGCAGCGCCTTATATGTTACAACGCCCTCAACCGAGGTTGTGATAATCTTCGCGGGCTTATCAAAAGCGTTGAACTTATCGTGATAGAATTTTTCGTATTCCTCGTCGGTTACATCCTTCTTGGGACGCTGCCAGATTGGAACCATAGAGTTGAGCGTCTCAGCCTCGGTTACGCTCTCGTACTCGGGATTGTCTGTGCCCTCGGTGCCTTCCTTAACCTTGCTGTGTGTCATATCCATTATAATAGGATAGCGGATGTAGTCGCTGTATTTTTTTACGAGCTCAGAGATTCTGTACTGCTCAAGGAACTCGCTGTAGTTTTCGTTCTCTGTGTCTTCTTTGATATGCAGGGTTACAACCGTGCCCGCGCTGTCCTTGTCGGCGTCCTTGATTGTATAACCGTCAGCGCCCGAGGAGGTCCAGATAAAGCCTGTGTCCGCGCCGTATTTTTTGGTGTACACCTCAACCTTGTCAGCAACCATAAACGCCGAATAAAAACCTACACCAAACTGACCGATAATATCAACGTCGTCGCTTTGTTCGATTTCCTGTTTAAAGCGATAGGAACCCGACGAAGCGATTGTGCCGAGGTTCTTGTCTAGGTCTTCCTTGTCCATACCAACGCCGTTGTCCTCAATTGTGAGCACGCGGTTTTCTTTATCAATAGTAATGTTGATTTTAAAGTCACCTCTGTTAAGCCCAACCTTGTCGTCTGTCAGTGAGATAAAGCAGAGCTTATCAATAGCGTCGCTCGCGTTTGAAATAAGCTCGCGCAGAAAAATCTCCTTGTGTGTGTAAATTGAGTTAATCATTAAATCCAAAAGCCTTTTGGATTCCGATTTGAATTGCTTTTTAGCCAATGTAAAAACCTTCTTTCTTTTTTCCAAAAGACATTATAACTCATATATCAAAAAAATTCAATTTTTTGATATGAACATTTTTTCAAAAAATTGCATTAAAGAATGCAATTTTCCCTCTTTTTGCGCTATTAGTAGAGGGTATGCCCCGCGCCTTCTAATATTATGAAAGGAAAAACATATGCAAGTAGATTTAATGGTCGCGCTTGTCGGTCTGGCGGGTTCCGCCGTAGGCTCGCTTTGCGGCGTGCTGATAAACACAAAGCTCAGCAACTACCGCATTGAACAGCTTGAAAAGAAGGTAGATAAACACAATAATCTTATCGAGAGAGTTTTTGAGCTCGAAAAAACCCAGCGCGTAACCGATGAAAAGATTACTGTCGCCAATCATCGAATTGACGATTTAGAGAAAGGAACATAATATGAAAGTGTCAGGACAAACAATCGCGAGAACAGCAGTGCTTGTTATCGCTTTGGCTAACCAGCTTTTGACAGCTTTCGGCGCGAATCCGCTTCCGTTCTCGGACAATGAGGTTTACGAAACGGTGTCAATCATAGTGTCAGCCGCGGCATCTGTCTGGGCTTGGTGGAAGAATAACAGTTTTACTATGGAAGCGCTTGAAGCTGATAAGCTGCTGAACAAATTAAAAGGTGATAAAAATGAATCTTAAAGATAAAAAGGGCGTTGACATTTCGTCTTTGAACGAAAATGTCGATATGTCCTTAATCAAAAAGGCGGGTTATGACTTCGTTATGATTCGCTGCGGCTTTGGCGATAATATCGAAAGTCAGGACGATTCTCAGTTTGAGGCGAACGTCAAAAAAGCCGAAAAACTCAAAATGCCGTGGGGAGTTTATCTTTATTCATATGCCACAAGCAGAGCAGAGGCTAAGAGCGAGGCGGAACACGTCAAGCGCCTTTTAAAAGGAAAGCGCCCGACGCTTCCTGTGGCTTTTGATATGGAGGACGCCGACGGCTACAAGTTAAAACACGGCGCTATGAAAAAGTCGCTGATTACCGATATATGCGAAACGTTTTTGAGCCGTATCAAAAAAGTGGGTTACTACCCGATGCTCTACACCAGCCTGTCGTGGATAGGCAACTATATTTCGACAGATGTTACAGATAAATATGATTTGTGGGTGGCTCAGTGGAGCTCGTCCTGCGATTATAAGGGCAAGAATCTCGGAATGTGGCAGTACGGCGGCGAGGTTAACTACCTCGAAAGTAACTCAATCGGCGGCGTCGGAACAATTGATAAGGATAAGTGTATCAAGAACTATCCCGAGATAATCAAAAAAGGTGGTTATAACAACTGGAAGAAGCCTGAATTGAAAGCTTTGGACACAACAGGGTTTAAAAAGGGAGATAAAAGCAACGGCGTTTTAGCGCTTAAACAGCTCTTAATTCTTTTGAAGAATAAAGGCACAATTGCCGCCAAAGTAAAAAACGACTGCGGCTTCGGCAAAGGCACCGAAAAGGCGGTCAATCAGGTTCTCAAAAAACTCGGCTATAAACAGAACGGCATAGCAGGGGAGAAGCTTATCAAAAGGATAACAACGATGATTGACTAAAGCAAATATCGTTGGTATAAAAGCCAACTTCACTGTCATTCTGAGCGTAAGCGAAGAATCTTATATTTTCTTAATAAGATTCTTCGTCGCTTTGTTCCTCAGAATGACAATTTGGGGCTGTCGAAAGTTAACGCGACAGCCCCAAGCATTTTCTTTATGTAGCGTTGCGACCACCGCCAGTGGCGGAAAAAGGGAGCAAAAGCGCTCGGCAAAATAACGAGCCCTTGGAGTGCGCCCCAAGCGCTCCGCAGGGCGACTATATTTTGACGCGGTTGCTTTCAAGTCACGCCACAATTCAGCCCAAAGAGCTGGTGGCGTTTTGGTTCATCTGATTTAAATGTACTGCCTCGCTTGTGGGGTTCACGTTAGTGGGAAATGCTTCTGCTGAACTACGCCCTAAAAACGCTTCCCCGAAGCGTTTTCTTAACGGGCTTTCAAGTCACGCCACTTATCAGCGTCAAAACAAAAAGGCATCCGTGTGGATGCCTTTTTGTTTTGGAGCTGGTGGCGTGACTTGAACACGTGACCTTCTCATTACGAGTGAGATGCTCTACCGACTGAGCTACACCAGCATATTTATCATATAATTCCAAGATGCTTACATATTATAACTCGATTAATAAGTTTTTGCAAGTCGTTAATAATAAAAAAAGTGAATTATTACAAGTTTTTAGCGTATTTTTGTGACAAATTATCCACTTGTATTGACTTTATATATTTTTTATTTTATATTATACTAAAGAATACTTTTACGCTTTGTATTGATGTTCTTAATTTCCCAATTTTGGAGAAAGGTGGTTTCTAATTATGTCGAAATCGTTTGGTAGGCATCTTAGAGATTTGCGCAAAAGTAACTCAAATTTCTCACAACAGGAAATGGCTGATAAGCTCAATATTTCCCGTTCAACATATACTTATTATGAGACAGGAAAATCCGAGCCCGGACAAGAGAAATTAAAAAAGATATGTGAGATTCTCAATGTTGATTTTAATACTCTCCTAGGTTATTCGGATGAGGGTGTTGTTGCCGCGGCAGCTTCCGAAGAAGCGACTGATGAAACTTTCGGTTCTCTTACTCCCAGTGAGGAGCAGCTTCTCCTCGCGTACAGAAGTATGAATACAGAGGAAAAAGAGTATATCGGCAAGCAAATCACTAAGATTGTTAAAGGTTGATTGTTTTCTTAGCCGTCCGCGTTTTGCGGGCGGCTTTTTTGTTTGAGAACGTTTAAAGTAATATATAATAATTTTCACGAATCGTGTATAAATATACATTTTATAAAATTTATTTAATATATCGACTTATAAAAAAGCTTTGACTTTTTAATAAAGCTGTGATATAATATCGAATGTTAAGCTTTTACGCGGTTTTGGGATTATGCCTCAATGAGGATTTTCACAGCCTTCTACTGCGTTTTGGCAAATATTTTATAAAGGTGGAATAACAATGTTACCAGAAGAAAAAGCGGCAATCATTGCCGAGTACGCTACACACGAGGGAGATACAGGTTCTCCCGAGGTTCAGATTGCTCTTCTTACAAAGAGAATCAATGATTTAACCGAGCATCTCAAAGTCCATAAGAAGGACCACCACTCAAGACGCGGTCTTCTCAAAATGGTTGGTCAGAGACGTTCTCTCCTCAAATACCTCACAAAGGTTGACATCGAGAGGTATCGTTCAATCATCAAGAGATGCGGTATTCGTAAGTAATTTAGTGAAGTTAGGGCAGGCGGCAACGTTTGCCCTATAACTCGTTTATTACAGGATTTTTTGTCGCTGCGCTTTAGCGGTAAAACGAGTCTATTAATCCTTTCTGATTTGCCTTCCCTCGGGGGAAGGTGGCACGCCGTAGGCGTGACGGATGAGGGACAGAATAGTATTCACGCATTCTGAGATTTTGCTCATTGAAGGGATATATAATATACTGGTTTTATTGCTTAAGTGTCGGTGAAAAATCCTGTGAAATATAAAGTGAAGCTTTTTAATATTGCTTCAGAAAGGATTTTTTATGAATAAGAAAATGGAATTCAACAACTACAAAACCTTCGAAACTGAATTCGCCGGTCGTCCCCTCGTCATTGAAACAGGCAAGATGACTCAGCTCGCCAACGGCGCGTGCCTCGTTCGCTACGGTGAGACAGTAGTGCACGTTGCTGTAACTGCTTCGGCTAAGCCCAGAGATGGTATCGACTTCTTCCCGCTTTCAGTTGACTATGAGGAGAAGCAGTACGCCGCGGGCCGCATCCCAGGCTCATTCCTCAAGAGAGAGGGCAGACCTTCTGAGAAGGCTATCCTCACAAGCCGTGTAATCGACCGTCCCATCCGTCCGCTTTTCCCCAAGGATATGCGCAACGACTGCTCCGTAGTTTGTACGGTTATGTCTGTCGATATGGACTGCTCACCCGAGATTGCCGCTATGATCGGTACATCTATCGCGATTTCTATCTCTGACGTTCCGTGGAACGGTCCTATCAGCGGTTGCTCGGTAGGTCTTGTTGACGGCGAAATCGTTATCAACCCCAACGAGGAACAGCGCGCTGTGTCGGATATGTCCACAACAGTCGCTTCAACCTCAGAGCGTATCGCTATGATTGAGGCGGGCGCTAACTGCGTTGACGACGAGACAATGTATAACGCTATTATGGCAGGTCACGAGGCTAACCAGAAGATTATCGAGTTCATCAACGGCATCGTTGCTGAAATCGGTAAAGAAAAGTTCTCTTATCCCTCAAACGAGCCCGACCACGATATGTTCGAGGCTATCTATAACTTCGCCGAGGCTGACGTTAAAGTCGCTCTCGATACAGATGACAAGACTGTTCGCGACGAAAGACTCAAGCCTATCTACGAGGCTGTTCACGAGAAATTCGACGAGGAATATCCCGAGTGCGAGGCTAAAATCGACGAGTGTATGTACAAAACTCAGAAGACTATCGTCCGCCGCTGGCTGCTCGACGAGCAGAAGCGTGTAGACGGCAGAGGTATGGACGATATTCGTCCTCTCGCTTCCGAGGTTGGCGTGCTCCCCAGAGTTCACGGTTCAGGTATGTTCACAAGAGGTCAGACTCAGGTTCTTACAATCGCTACTCTCGGTTCGGTAGCTGAGAAACAGCTGCTTGACGGACTTGACGGCGAGACCGAAAAGAGATATATGCACCACTACAACTTCCCGAGCTATTCGGTAGGTGAGACAAAGCCCAGCCGCGGCCCAGGCCGTCGTGAAATCGGTCATGGCGCACTCGCCGAGAGAGCTTTGCTCCCTGTTATTCCTCCTGTTGAGGAGTTCCCCTACGCTTTAAGACTCGTGTCTGAGGTTCTTTCGTCCAACGGTTCAACCTCACAGGGCTCAGTCTGCGGCTCAACCCTCGCGCTTATGGACGCGGGTGTTCCGATTAAGGCTCCTGTAGCGGGTATATCCTGCGGTCTTATCACCGAGAACGAGCGCTGGATGACAATGGTTGACATCCAGGGGCTTGAGGACTTCTTCGGCGATATGGACTTTAAGGTAGCGGGTACAAAGGACGGCATCACAGCTATCCAGATGGATTTAAAGATTTCGGGACTTCTGCCCGAGATGGTCAAGGAAGCTCTCGAAAAGACTCACAAGGCTCGTAACTATATCCTCGACGAGGTTATGCTCAAGGCTATCGCCGAGCCCCGTCCCGAGCTTTCCAAATACGCTCCCAAGATGTTCACAACTACAATCGACGCTGAGAAGATTTCAGAAGTTATCGGTAAGAGCGGTAAGGTCATCAAAGAAATCCAGGCTCAGTGCGAGTGTAAGATTGATATTGAAGAAGACGGCGCAACAGGCAACGTATTCGTAGCCGGTCTCGACGCTGACAAGTGTAAGAGAGCGCTTGAGATGATTCAGACTATTGCCAACGATCCCGAGCCGGGCGCTATGTTCTACGGCAAGGTAACACGTATTATGGACTTCGGCGCGTTCGTTGAGATTGCTCCCGGTAAAGAAGGTCTTTGCCACATCAGCCAGCTTGATGTTAAGCGCACAAAGAACGTAACCGATGTTGTAAACGTAGGTGACGTTATCCGCGTTAAGGTTCAGGAAATCGACGACAAGGGCAGACTTAACCTCAGCCGCAGAGATGTACTCATTGAGGTTGACGGCTTAGAGCCCGAGAACGATCCCGAGGAGGACAAGAAGAATTCCCGTCCCCGCGGCGGCAGAGGCGGTCACGGCAGAGGCGACAGACGCAGACATTAATTCATATCATTAACGGCTCCCGTTCGGGAGCCGTTTGTTTATTGTTTACAAATTGATATAAACATATTTGTGCAACATTTTGTTATGTATTATGTTATAATAATGATTAAGAAATTAGGAGGAAAACCTATGAAAAAAACAATATGTATACTTCTGGCAACTCTTATGTTACTTTCAATTCTTTCAGTCGTATCCGCCTCGGCTATTAAGCAATTTTCTTCTACAGGTACGGTGGGTGATTGCAAATGGACGTATTATAACGCCGTTAATGAGCTTCGCATCACAGGCGGTACTGAGATTAGAATCGATGAAAACAATAAGTACCCGTGGAATTCATGGGAAAGGATCGAAACTATTACAAAGCTTGTTATAGGCGACGGGATAAAATACATCAGAGGTGAGGCTTTTGACGGATTCTCAGGTCTTGAATCCGTAACCCTGCCCGATACCCTTGAATCAATAAGCTACAACGTTTTTTATGATTGCCAGAAGCTTGAGAGCGTAACTCTGCCTGAATCATTAACTGAAATCGCGGCTGGGGCATTCTTCAGCGCTGGCCTTAAAAGCGTAACTATTCCTAAGAATGTAAATCGAATCGGCAGTTTGGCTTTTGCCTGCGGCAATCTTACCGAGGTTATTCTCCCCGACGGCATCAACGTTAAAGTAGGCGATTATGCTTTCGGACGATGCCCAAAGATGAAAGAAGCGTATGTTCCGTCGAGCATAACTTCAATCGGGGATTGCGCGTTCGGGTATTATTATGATTCTGAAAAAGACGAATATGTCAAGATAAACGACTTTACAATCATTACTCAAAAGGATTCTGCCGCCGAGACCTACGCTAAAGATAACGGATTTAATTATATAAATGCTTCCGCTATCAGAGACTGGAAGGTAACGGGGATTAAGAATCTGACATATACGGGCAAGCCTCTTAAACAGAGCAATATCATTGTTTCAAAGGACGGCGAATACGCCGTATTTACTGCAAATTATAAGAACAATGTGAATGTCGGTACCGCTACGGTTATAATCACGGGTAAGGGCGGTTATTACGGCACAATCACGAAAACTTTTAAGATAAATAAGGCTAAAAACCCGATGACAGTCGGTTATAAGAAATCTGTCACAGCGTACTCAAAGAAAAAGACAACAATCAAAAAGGCGCTTACAGTCAAAAAAGCGAAGGGCAAGGTTACTTACAAGACAAATAATAAGAAAGTAACAGTCAAAAACGGCAAAATGACCGTTGCGAAAGGCTTGAAGAAGGGTAAGACCTATAAGGTCAAGATTACAGTCAAAGCCGCTGGCAACAAAAACTATAAGAGCCTGAACAAAAGCGTAACCGTTAAGATTAAAACTAAATGATCTGAAACATATAAACGGAGCTCGTTCGGTTTGAACGAGCTCCCTGTGATTCTTTGTTTTTACTTTTTGAATAAGTCGCTGTGTGTACCTGTTCGAGTCAAAGTCAGTACCAGTTCTGTTTTAGTAATTCTGTAAATCAATAACCAATCTGGCAGTATATGGCATTCTCTATGATCGGAATAATCACCTGACAGCTGATGATCTTTGTACTTTGAAGGTAACGGTCTTTCGTTAGCCAGCATTTCGATAACATCTTCTAACAGAGAGATTTTGTAGCCACGTTTAACGATTCGTTTAAAATCTTTTTTAAAGGTTGTTTCGTATCTAATCGTCAGCATATAAATCCTCCATAAGTGCAGATACAGAATTAAAACTTTTGCTTAATCCTACTCCGTTTCTTACGTTCTCGATAGCTCGTATAGTATCATCATTCGGAACCTCTGTAGTTATCTCAAAGGGGATTCTGTGCTCTCTTACTACTGTGCGGGCAAAAAGATTAAACGCCGCGCTTACAGAAATGCCGATTTCTCTGCAAAAAGCGTCAAATTCCTTTTTTGTGATTTCGTCCATTCTGATATTAACGGTTGCTTGTGCCATAATAACACCACCTTTCATCTATATTATAATACATATAATATACATTGTCAATCATATTAATATTATTATGATATACAAATATATGGAGCTCGTTCGGTTTGAACGAGCTCCGTTTTACTAAAAACTATACTATTTTCTCAGCAATAATCCATTCGCTATATCTTCCCTTGCCTGAGCTTTCATTTTGAAATGCTGCTTTTTGCCTGTGGCGGTCATTGGGAAGCTTTTAATCAGTCTGAAATAACGCGGAATCTGATATTTCGACAGGTTGGGCGAGTTTTTGCAGAATTCCAGAACCTCGCCTACAGTCAGATCGTCGTCCTCCGGAATAACATACGCGACAACTGCCTCGCCTCTGGTTTTGTCTGGAACAGAGGTTACGATACATTCCTTGACTCTGTCAAAGGTGTTTATAGCTTCTTCGATACGGGCGGGGTAGATGTTCTCGCCCTTACTGATAATCATATCGTCTTTTCTGCCCGCTACGGTGACGAACTGGTTTTCATCCCATGTGCCGATGTCGCCAGTGTACATCCAGCCTCTGTAGAATTTTTCCTTGGTGACTTCTTCGTTGTCTACGTAGCAGTAGGTTGATTTAGCGGGGCATTTTATGATGATTTCGCCCTCTGTTCTGTTGTCCATAGGCACAAGCTCGTGAGGCTCGGCTTTTCTGTCTTCATAAACTTTGACAATCCTGACTTCGTCATCTGTGCAGCTTCTGCCCGCCGTGCCCGACATCTCGGGCAAATCCTGAGGACGTAAAAATGTGTTCCAGAAGCTCTCGGTGGTGCCGTAGCCGTTAAAAATGTTGGGAGTGAGAGTTTCCTGAAAGCGTATGCACTCCTGTGTTTCGAGCGGGCTGCCCATTGTGATTATGCCCTTGAGCGAGCTGATGTCTTTAGGATGTTTTTTCTGACGTGTTGTGAGCAGTCCCAGTACGCTCGGTACGCCGATAAGGAAGGTGATGCCGTATTTTTCGACATAATCAAGTGTAGTTTTGGGATGGAAATCCCTCATAATAACGATTTCGCCGCCCGCGTAAAGTGTGGGTGTAATTCCGCCCGAGTGTATTCCTCCGCGGTGGAACCACGGCGTCATATTCATCGTTTTGTCATACGGGGAAAGGGGGAAGTGCATTATTACGTCGTGAGCCGACAGCACCTCGTTAATGTTATTGAGCGGAACACCCTTGGGTGTTCCCGTTGTGCCCGAGGTTTGTAATCTCAGAACCTCGTCATAAATATGAGGGCAAAAGTCAACAGGCGGGTTATCGTCGTCCGCTCCCTTTACATAGTCCTCGTATTTTATATGTCCATCGGGAGCTTTGTCATACTTTTTAAGGTAATCAGCCATAATAACAATTTTAGGCTTGTGCTCGGCTAATTCAAGAGCTTTTACGGCTGTATCGGTTATAGCGCTGTCGTATACATAAACCGCGGGCTTGTTGTGATTGATTATCTCAGCTGTTTCACCGGGGGAAAGGTTGAAGTTTGCGGGATTCGCGATAGCGCCGAGCTTTTGGGGGCTTATGTAACAGAACACAAAATAGGGCGAGTTGTAGAGCTGATTGAAAACTATATCGCTCTTTTTTATGCCGTCCTTTTTCATCGCGTTCGCGAATTTGTTGCACTCCCGATTAAGCCTGTTATAGCTCCATTTTTTGCCGCTGAGCGGGTCGAACAGAGCGGTTTTGTGCTTGAACCTGAGAACGTTTCTCATAAAGCCGTTGAGCCATGTGTATTCGCTCTCAAACGTTTCTTTAAACATTGTTATGTCGTATGTATAACTCATATTATTTCTCCTATAAAAAGTCAAGTAGTAATTAACTAACTTGCTGATTTACAATTTTTTTTGATAATTTTTATACAAGAGGGCTTTGCCCTCGTATCAACT
>JAHLAX010000047.1 GCA_020625875.1 bacterium
CTTACGGTAACGAATGCGGCGCGGGTATCGGCTGCGGCTACGGCACAAGCGGCGGCGCGATTGGAGTCGCGGCTGTCGGCGAATACGACTCAGGTAAAATCGTTATCAACGGCGGCGAGATTTACGCCGCTACAGCTTGGAATCAGAGCTTTGATTTGAGCGATCTTTCTAAGCTCAATGAGAATGACCCGGGCACATTCGCGGCGGGTATCGGCGGCGGTTACGGCGCTTCGGCTTCCGACATCGAAATCAACGGCGGTACAATTATCGCAATCGGTTCATGCGGCGGCGCAGGTATCGGCGGCGGACGCGGAACAAGCAAGGCGGAAAAATACAATCAGAATTATTATAAATCAAATGTTAAAATAAAAGGAAACGCAGATGTAACCGCGATTTCCGCTACAAGCAGAAGCAGTGAGCTCAACAGCGGCGGCGCGGCTATCGGAAGCGGACGCGGAACACATTCAGGCGGTACAATTGAAATTGCGGGTACCGCTAAGGTTACAGCTGTTTCAGCCACACAGGCTCCCGCTATCGGCGCAAGCAAGCAGAAGTCTCCTGTAGACGGCGCTATTCCTGTTGCCGAGTCAATCACTATCGGTGATAACGTTGAGCTTTACGCAGTAAGCGCGGGTTCCTACGCTGTTGATAAGGACGCTGCCAATCTCTCAATTAACGATGAGTACTTCGGCAGTTCTGATAGATACTTCTTTAACGAGTCGGCTGCGGCGCTTACAGGTACAACAGACATCAAGGTTGAAAGTACTAAGGGTGAAAAGGGCGGATACACAGTTCCCGCGGGTTCGGTATCACTCTGGTCCAATATCAAAAAGGCTGAAATAAAAGACGACGAGACCGAGGGCGACGCTCAGGGCGCTCAGAGCGGTTCTCAGGGAACCGAAACAAAGAAAGGCAACCTCAAAATCGTAGCTCCTCTCGCTATGGCGCTTAGATTTGAAAACGGCGGTGTATATTACAGCGGCGACCAGGCAGAGGTTGAACTTGACAAAGAATACTGCTTCCAGATGTGCTGTGTTGATTGGAGCACAAGAGACGCTAACGGGGAAAAGAAGATTCATAAGGCTTATGAGACCTTCTATCCCAGCGAATCAGCGTGGAATCATTCTAATCACGGCGTATATGAGGACGGCACACGCGGTCTCAGAGGTTCGGTAGTTTATCGCTTTGAGGTTTCTTCAACACAAACAAGACCGAGCTTTGATAAGGAAAGCAAGAAGTTTATTGTTCCCAAGAATAACGCGGTCCTCAGAACTGACAACAATAAGTGCTTTATGGCTTATCGTTTTAAGTTCAGCCAGGGGGATTATAACAAGCAGACAGGTATCGACAAGGTTGTTTATGATACAGGTAAGGAACACGTGAATACACTCGAGGATTTCCAGTACAACAAGCCTCTCGAATCACTCTCGGTTAACCTTCCTCTCGGTTCGACCGTAAACGCTGTAGCGTTTAATAATTATGAGAGAATCGGCGACGCGGATGTTTTCGTAGAGATTGACTCTGAGAATCCCGACCGTTCATACACTGATTATTACTGGCCTTATTAATTTTGAGTTTACAAGTATTCCTTGCCGTTAACGCGGCAAGGAATATTTATGATTATAGTGATAAATATGGTGAGAATATGAAACATAAATCTTTACAAAAATTCGTGATTGCGATATTATTAGTGTGTACATTGTCGGCTACACTTTGCTCCTGCATAGGTGTTGACCCTAATGTTAAGACAAAAGAAACCACGGCGGAAAAATATGAGGTGGAAACTCAGGCTAAAGATTCGGATGGCTTGCTCGAAGGCTTTAACGCTTATGGCGACGGTATGACCTCGCCTTTGAAGGTAAAGGGTGTTAAGGTTGATGTTGAAGCGTTCGCTCTTAGAAGCTATGAGCTCGCTTTTATGCTTGCCCAGCCGAAGTTTAAGTCAGTGAAAAAAGCTTCGGTTGACGCTTTGGCTCAGTACGCCTTTATCCATGTCTTTTTTAAGAACTTTTATGAAATAACCAATAAGGTGACTGAATTCAGACAGGCAACCCCGGATCAGGTGCTTAAGGAATTTAAAAAGCATTTTGGAAAAGCAAACATCGATTTAAAGAAATCTATGCTCTACAATAAGGGGAAAAACAAGTTTGAGATGTGGCTGCCTGAATACGGTACAAACATTTTTTATCGTGTTGACGCCGCTGAAGTAAAAGGCTCAAAAGCTGTGATTACTACTACATTTTATAACGAATTTAAAAAGAATACCAAGCTCGGTCGTACCGAGATTACCGTTAAAATTGAGGACGGTAAACCTGTTATAGAGGCATTGGCTTAATATGGAAAAAGATATTACTCAGCTTGAGGCTGACAATAAACGTCTGACCGAAGCGCTTATAAAAGCGCGGGCTCAGCTTGAAGAATTAAAAACAACACTCGACAGCGTAGCTGACCTGCTTGAAGACAAAAGCAATGGTCATGTTACGGATGACGATGTAAGAAATCTTTTGAAAAAATACTCGGGACTCTAGTCCCTCAAAAACAAAACTATGTTTAAAAAAATATTTGACCGCTATAACAAAAGCATAAAGGATAACAAAGGGGGAGTGATCCCCCTTTTGGGTGTTTCTTTGATTATTTTTGCGCTGACTGTAGCGGTCTATTTTGTCGCTGATTATGTTTCGGCTGATTACGCGCGCAGCGGTTCTGTGTATAACTGGGACTATAGCTATACCGAACGCGTCAATAAGGTTCCCGACACGGAGCTAAGGGTGTATAATAAGCAGAATCCCTTTATAACAGAAAGCTCTGTCAGAAGAAGCAATATTTATCTTGTAAAAACTTTTTCCGCTTCGGATAAAAAGCGCGGGCTGGTTATTAAAACCGACCACTCGCCGATTATGATAAAGGTGAACGGGAAAATCATTTATGACAATCAATACAAAACAGCTGATTATGTTGCCAATAACTACAACGCCGTAGAGCTTGAGGGCTCTTCGCGCGAACAGGTAGTCGAGGTATTTATGAAGCTTCCGTTTTCCGTCAGATTTGAGTCTTTTGTCTCAAAAAGCGGCGCGAGCGCGTTTTCTTTTTCTTTGAGATTCTTTGTTGGAGCGGCTGTATTTATAGTCGGTATAGCGGCAGTTGCTTTGTTCGTGATTATTTCTATCAGAAAAAAGAAACTGCTTTATTCCGTGGCTATAGGCGGTTTTACGTCTTATATAGGTGTCGCGGTAATGCTTGGACGATTGCCTGAGGTTACATATCTGTTTAATACGCCGATTCTTTTTAATATTGGCTGCGCGCTTGTACATCTGACGTTTATAGTCGGGTTGCTCTGCCTGGTCGGTTGGATGAAACACAGAAAAAACCTCATAGCGGCTGTTGTTTCCGCGGGTATCATAAGCACCGCGGCGTATATGCTGGCGGTTTCAGCGCCGCATTTCGGCATATTCGCGTTTGTCGCGACGGCGGTTACTGTCGCCGCGGCTGTGTACGTTTCTTCAAACGCCGTGGGCTATGTTTCTCGTCGTACACAGTACGCGGTTCCCGTGTTTGTTATCAGTGTGTATGAGGCTTTAGTCACGGCTCTCGCGGGCTTTTTTATGATAAGTCGGAGCGTGAGTATGTATACATACACGGTTTCTGTGCCCGCGCTCGTGCTGGCGGGAACTCTCGGATACATTTTTTACAGCGATTACAGGTATAAAGAAAAGAACTCCGAGCTTCAAAAGGAAACCCTGCGTTACGGAGACTCAATAGATAACGTTTCGGTGTTTATACACAATATGCTTTTGTGTAAAGACGAAGATGTGTTTTATAAAACCGCTGTTGATGAGATTAACGATCTTTTGTTAAAGTATAATCCATCATATACAGATGTGAGATACGGAACCGCTGTCAAAACTGACGGCTGTTGGAACGAGATTATTAATAAAGGTCTTGAGGACTGCCGTTATGAGCTTATAGAAAAGTCCTCGCTTGAAAACAGCAAGGGATGCTTGTTTTCAGACACTTATTTCGATTTCTCTCTGAAAAAGGGCGGCAAAACAAGTGTGATTATGCATTTTGAAAACATAACGCACGGACTTAACACGTTGTTTATCAGTATGATTGAGTCAGCTTTTTGCGGACTTGAAATAGCGTACGAAAAGATTTGTGATTTGGATGACAGCCGCGAGGTCAACATTATTCTCGGAGAGCTGGCGCTTAATACTGAGATGGATAACGGTTATTCGCCCGAGCATCTTGAGAATATCGGTATGTATTCATACGCTTTATGTAAGAAGCTTGGAATGAGCGAGGAAGAGGCGAAAAGGATTTCGCTGGCGTCAAAACTGCACGATATTGGAAAAATCGCTATTCCGAAAAGCATTATTAACAAAAGCGGCAAGCTGACCGAGGAGGAGCAGGTGATTGTCGGCAGTCACGCGAAGTTCGGATATTTGATTCTATCCGCTTATGACGATGATCCGCTGCTTGCCGAAGCGGCTGTAATAGCCCGTTATCATCACGAAAGATACGACGGAACAGGTTCTTACGGACTCAAGGGCGAAGAAATACCTCTTTCAGCGAGGATTACAACAATCTGCGACGTATATGACGCGTTGGTTTCTGAGCGTTCATATAAACAGGCGTGGAGCAAAAGCAGAGCTATAAACTATCTTGAGGATAACTCGGGAGTGATTTTTGACCCTGAGCTTATAGAACCTTTCATACTCTGTCTTGATGAGACTGAATAATCAGCGTACCTAAAGAAGGGCGGGAAAAACTATGAAGAAAAAACAGAATAATACCGCCGATAATACTGGCAGAAAAAAAGAGCTCGGCAAGCTCAAAATCTATAAGCGGTTGAAGTGGTATCATTGGGTTGCCGCTGCTGTTGTGCTGGCTGTCGCTTCTCTGTTTTTAATTTGGCATATCAAGCCCTCTCGCGTGCTCAATGTCGCGGTGCTTGACAAAACGGTGTTGTCATATTCGGAAGATGATGATATTGTTAAGGACACAGTATATCGTAAACATCAAGGGCTGTTCTGGATTTTGAATCAACGAAAATATGTTAAATCCGACGGCAGCGCTTATGATTATACGGAAGATTATTATGGACCAAAGCTCGATGAAGAGGGCGCTCCCGCGAAGGAAACGTCTCTTAAGAGCATAAAAACCAAGCCAGACCTTTTGTATCTGTCCGACGCTTACGGACTTGGTAATGATTCGTTCGGCTATTACAACGGAGGTTCTCCCAAAAACGGAGGAATAAGCAACGATGATTTGTCGGTTGTGGCGTACGCTTACGGAAGCGGCGCTCCGATTATCGGCGAGACAACTCTGTTTAGCTCGGGATTATCTGATTCGGTTTATTCTCAGCTTTCATCGCTTTTCGGAGTAACTCCGAAAAAATGGATTGGACGATATATCGTCGATTTGGAGGATTTTACCGATATTCCTGACTGGGCTCCTCCTATGTATGAGCAGCAGGAAGGCGTTGAGTGGCGTTTTACCGGTCCCGGAATACTCCTCGTTTCAAACGACGGAAAGATTATTGTTCTTGAACAAAATACGGATTTCAGTTCTAAAGATTTGCTGAAGATATATATAAACGACAAGTATAAAAGCGAGTTTTCAGGTTGCTCTGACTGTAATTTCTACAACTGGTTTGAGCTTGTTGACGCGAATTACGGCACCGAGACAATCGCGACTTTTGATTTTGACCTTAACGCTACGGGTATGGAAAAAATCAAAGAAATATCCAAAACTCC
>JAHLAX010000122.1 GCA_020625875.1 bacterium
ACAATTTAGGTGTTATTCAATTCATTTGTCAAAAAGAGCCTGATTGGTTCAAACCCTACTCGCACGATGTCACAGCAGCAGAGCAGACCGTCGTAACAAATGTGTTTGCTAACTACGATGACTACACAGTTTGCGAAATTCCAAATGGTGTGACAGTCGAAAAAATCTATGGTACACGGAGGCTCGAAATCCACATTCCTGAAAACACAGACCCGAACAATACAAAGCAATATAAGATAAAACTATGCTCGCCTCATCACGAAGACGCATACATCACAATCAACCAAAGTGTCATTTACTATACGTGGCGTGAAGTCGTTGGTGAATACCTCTGTATAGGCGGCAACTCATACCGAAAGATACGCCATTACAAAGGCTATACACCCGATGAAATAAACATATGGACAGGCGAACAGACAACCGGAAGCCTCATCGGAGAATCAGACCCTGCCTGCAATGAGGAAAGTGGTATTGACTACGACAACTATGTGAACGACTTTGTTGAAGGATTCACAAGCTGTCAAGGACACGATTTGTATAACGCTTTCAGGAAAAGGGAGTCGTTCGACGGAGGTAATACTTGGACATGGACAGATGAATATGAACTTGGCTCACTCATCGAGTCATCAAGTTCTGAGTGTATGACAACACCTACAACAAAACAGTACAAATACATCGTCGACGAAGGACAGTACGAATGCGACGGATATGATACGTATCTCGTTGAATGCCAACACTATTCATACGACGGAAATCAATGGTTTTTAGTAACTTCGCCTGACACTGTATGCCGGTTAAGCAATGTACTTCGCAAAAGCGACGACATCATTTGCGGTTATCCGACAGACGAGCCTACTTGGAACAGAAGATGGGTTGCAGTTGAAGGTACTATCTGCCTTGACGGTGATAAATGGTCAAGAGTGAGAATGCAAGTAAGTCAGGACGGTGGCATTACGTGGGCAAATACAGTTACGTACAAACAGAACGAACTTCTCGAAGCCTATTCAGACGACTGTGAGGATGCTGACATTCCCGATTGGGGTTGGACTTATTGGGAAGGGAAGATAATCTGCGACGGTACAGACTCGTACACAGCGCTCAGACGTGCATATACGTGGGACACAGGCAGAACGTGGTATGTGTCAGAACCCGAAGAATATCAGCGTTATAACCTCAACATGGAAGATGACCCTCAGTGTGGTTATGTGTCAGGTGACATCTACCGTTGGAACTATAACACCGGGTACTATCTCTGTAACGGCGTGGACAAATACACACGGAACGACTATGAGACTTCTTCTGACGGAGGGCAGACTTGGACAAAGACAGGTGAATCGGCTATCGGTACACTTGTTGAGTACAATTCCAACGACTGTCAGAACGTGAGCCTGCAATATGAGTATAGGCTGTCAGATGATTTCGAGTGCTACAATTGTAATTCGTACTATACAATGTACAGATGGGAATCACAGGATGGAGGTACTATGTGGTACATGAGCGTCCCACAGGTATCAATGAGGTCTTCAACGTTGAGGCTTTCAGACGACCCTACGTGTG
>JAHLAX010000227.1 GCA_020625875.1 bacterium
CATTAGTCATGCTGTCCTCCCTCTAAAAAGTCCGTTATGATCCCGACCGCCGCCAGCTCCAACCGCTTGACGTGTACATCGGAATAATTCAGTTCCTCCGCGACCTGCTCGTATGTCAGACCCTTCTCGTATTTCAGCCTTAAAACGGCTTCCTCGTTCGGGTTCACCATGAGGATCGCTCCTTCCATCCTGTCGCGGAATCGCTCCAGCTCCTCGATCTTCCGCCCGATCTCCGCAAGCCTGTCCGCATATCGCTCTTTTAATCCCATCAGCCGGAGAGCGGCATCTTCTGCCGGATGCTTGACCCCTTCGACGTGCGGCATTCCCGAGAGCTGCTGCGGGCGTACATCCGTCACGGCATCGATCTCGTCACAGATCGCTTTATATTGATCCTCCTGCGCTTTGATCTCCTCGCCGATCCTTCCCCACTTTGCAAGCAGGGAACGCGTTTCCCTTCGTGTCATTTCAAAACGCTCCTCTCTTGCTCGCCGTGCCGTATGCAGGGCAGCTCGCCGCGTCCCGCTTTAAATTCTCGTACTTCTCCGCGATCGCATCCCGCTCCGCTTCGGCTTCCGTCCGGCGAAGGCGTTCTTTTTCCAGCTCATCTTTCAATACCATCCGCGCCGCGAAATAGTCCGCACTGAGCTTTCTCCGATCATCTGAGTATAACTTCTGCATCCGCTCTTCGGTGTGCCGGATCGCCTTCTTGATCCGCTTCTGCTGCTGCACGTCGTTCAGCACGAAGATCCCCCACGCCGCCGCCGCGATCAGAAGCATAGCTAAAACCATCAGCCCGACGAGGATGTCGTTCGACCTTACCGCCTCTTCAATCGTTATCATTTGACCCTCCGTAAATCTTCAAAAAGTCCTCTAATGTCAGCGTGACGAACCACGGTTCCCGGTTTCGCTTGTGCGCCACGATCGGAATCTCGCCGCCCGCCGCGTCGCGGAAGCTCTGCTCGTATGCGCCCATTAGATCGAGCCGTTCGACCCGCTTGCACTCAATGTGAACGCCCGGCAAGCCTGTCACGTCCGGCGAATCTGCTCCGCCTTTGTACTGCTGCCCGCGGTGCGCGTCATATCCGTGTTCCCGCAGAACCTGCGCCAGCTCGCGCTCACCGCGCTTGCCCTTCTCCCTGCTGTTCATCGTTTCCGCTTCCTCCCTCTCTGCTCCGTCGAGACCGCGCCGCGCCCGACGAATGTGTCGAAGACCGTCATCAGCTCTTCGCAGATCGCCCGAGCCTGTCCGCGTTCCAGCAGAACGGCTCTATCGCCCACTATAAGCCCGATTCTATCGTCTTCTTTGCTCGTGACGTAAAATACCCCACAGCAAGCGGATTCCGTGAATAATAGCCCTTTCAGGCGTTTTTCAATGCGGTCAATGTTCATAGGCTTCGGAAGTACCGCTTCACATAGACCGTCTGACAGTAACGGTTCTTGACTGCTTCCATCCGGCTGTCAAGCCGAACACCGCTCTTTCGCAGGTCGGACACTCGAGAAGCCAGCCGCATGATCCCGAGATCGTTCAACGCTTCAAGCTGCGTGATGCTCCCGAAATCATCGATATACTTCAATACCATCTCGCTCTGTGTCATATAGTCCTCCTCAAATCAGGTTCTTCAGCTCGTCCATGTGAACGACCTTTTGCTGATAGTTCCCGAAGCCGTAATCTCCCTTCGGCTTCTCTTTTCCGTCGTGGCTCGCCCATGTCAGGAGCTTCTGCTTCCAGTTTTTGACCTTGTTCCCCTTCGAATCGATCCACTTCTCGCCATTCGCGTTCGGCGTGTCGTAGTATTCAAAGAACTTCTTGCCGTCAATGCTCAAGCCCTTCTCCGTTATATATTCCTCGACCTCTGTCAGCGATGGCGCGACGAATTTCTTTGTACTCACTTTAGTGAGTATTTCTTTAGTTTCTTGTTCTTTGTCTTTGTCTTGAAGCGAATCGCTTGATTTCGCTTGCGTTCGCTTCATTTCGCTTGCGTTCGCTTGCGTTTGCTTGCCACCGAGTGAGCCGTTTCTCGCATTTACTGTGCA
>JAHLAX010000082.1 GCA_020625875.1 bacterium
CAAAATTGATAATCGTCATTGTCGCTTTCGACAATGAAAAACGATTATCGCAAAATTTTGGGGCAGGGGGTTTTAGAGGGGGGTGCGGGCGGCATGCGCCCCCGCAAAACCAGCCCCAACGGGGCTACCGCTCTCCCCTGCCTGCGCCCTCTGCGTAGTGAGGGCGCGGGCAGGGGGTTTGGGGGGAGGGGACACGGGGGGCTTGCCCCCCACGGGGGTGGTGGTGGGGAGCCTGCCCGGCATTGACACGCGCCAGGCGAAAGCCTGAGTGCGTGGCGATGTCGGGCAGGCGGTGGTGGCATCCCGTCACGTCATACCATCGAAGAGATCAGGTTGTCGATTCTTCGCGGCCATCTCTTCTTTGAATTTCTTGATCTCTTCATCGACAAGTGGTTCCAGTATCAGAGCGCGCTGAAACGCATTGCGATTCTTTGTCTTGAAATAGGTCACCTGAGCATCTCGCATTCTCTCGACCAAATCAACGAATTTTTCTACGTCCATAATCAGGTAATTTAAAGGGTTTAACTATTTGGGTTCATTCTCGGTAACATCGAATTGAAGCGGTAGTGATTGTTGTTTTGGCATGATACGTTCATACTCCGCATCGCATAGGTCAATAAGCCAGTCCACTTCACTTTCTTTCTGCACCATCAGGGCACGCACTCGCATGTTGCCAGTTTTCTGATAGTCCTTTTGCAGTCTTCTCATTTCCTTGACTGCGTTCACAAATTGCATCGGTATCATCTGGGTAACTCATTTTTGTTGTTTCTTACTTCGTTCATCGAGGATAAATTCAGACCATTGTTTTGCAATCGCACAGGCCATCGCTGGAAACGTTCTGCTTCGGTATTTTCCCCGACTGGCATTCACATAACTCTTGGGATTGTTGTGCATCATCTCGGCCATCAATGGTGGTAAATTCCTGAGCCAGTAGCACGTCTTTTTGGTATATTTAACACCATACCACGATGGATCTGCAAAACAACTCGGACGAGGAAGTTTTGCCAGTGCCATCGGGATGGGGTTCTCTACGGCCAAGTAGTCACACTTAGCATTCAGGCATCTCATAAAAAATTCACGGCCTTTCAAAAGTGCCTGCACTCTATCCCAATTAGCGATAATGGTTTCACCCATCACGGAACATGCCGTTGTGGGTTCTTTGTATAACTGGCAGCTGGACAACTTGCAGATGTATGTGCATGGAGGATGGGCAATGATCAAATCCCAATGGCGAACAGTACACCTTTTCCCGCTCTGTGTCGTGAAATAGGTCTTACCATCGAGATACGGAAGTACATCACCATGAATGTGCCAATCAGGGTTTCCAGTCTTCCTGCATTTCTGAATGTCACATGAATACGCATTGTGGCCCAACTCTCTGAATGCCTTGCACTCTGCCTGACTCTCTTCACATGCTATCAGGACATTCAACACACCTTTTCTATTTCTTCCCATCGGATTCTATCATGTATGGTTTCGTACTTTTCGCATTTCTCCACCTTACCAGAACAATCGCCCAGTATGTATCTAACACACATTCTGCAATGCCAATCGTTTTCAGTCTTCATCATCCAGCCAGTTGTTAAACTCTCGCCAAATTTCGTCTATTTTCGTGTCATTTTCAGGGGTGGCGCTTGGGGCATCTTCGCGCAAGTGCGCACGCGCAGACCCGTGCGGGCGAAGGCTCTCCACTCTATCTATCTGTGTTTCAACACCTTTGGTCGCAACCGATTGGAAATCGGACGGCGGTACTACTGTACCGCCTTTTTCCCCTCGCGTATTCCCCTGATTTGGCATGCCAGCAGCGGCATCAATCTCCATCAGCATCGACACCATTGCAGTGGGGATGGGACAATACTTTCGGACTGCATCAATACATTCAGTTCCGAACCAATCACAGAAGGTTTCACACTCGCCCTGTCTGCCACGATGATAACAATGCACGCAGAAGCGATTGTAACGTGAACCAGGCACATTATAAAACCATTGCCTGAATAGTTCCCGTAGTTCTTTTGGGGTTTTCTTTTTCATCTGAGTAATCTGTTTTATACGTTTTTGCCATCGAACATTAGAACTCCTTAATCGTTCGATCAGTAATTCCTAAGAGATTTTTAACTATCTTCATGGCGGCTTCGTAATCGAGTGATTTATCACGTGTCCTGACTGCCATAAGTTCACGCATCGTTCTCAACTCTTCATTCGACCAGGGTGAAACAAGATCGTTTCTCACTTCATCCTCTGAAATGGCATCTATGAGAACTTGACATGCTTTGTGTATCTCCAGTCTTGAGTGGGTGGCTTGGTAGGCTTGCAGTTTGTTCAATAACTGGCGCCATCGCTCCTGATACGAAGTTCCTGAGCCTGCCACGGGGTCTTTGGGTGCAAGTTTGTAAGTCAGCTGCACACCACTAAAGTCGAAGAGGATTTTATCTTTGCATCGGTCTTTTCTCTTCCCTTGTTTGTATTTCTTGAAGTGGAAATAATGGTTAGCCAGTGACGCGAACATCACCAAGAGCCTATCTCTGCCATCGTAGCAATCTAAATTATTCTTGATAGACTGGTAGTTCTTTTCGTTGCCATCGATTTCAATTGGTACCCATCCTTTAACGGCAGAACGGATGGAAAACTCCACCCTCCACACATTAACCAGTTCACCATCTTTTGTGCATCGTTGCCAATCATCAACAAGGCCGCATATCTGCCATGCCTGACGGATATATGGCTTTTTGTAACTATCCGTTTTCGTGTCATGTAGTTCCATTGTTTTGTTGTATAACTTGGTACCAATCGCGCTTGTTTTGCTCCCCCATGATAACGAGTTCCACTCCTGACCAGTCCAAGTATCATCCCCATGTGAACTAATACGGCCCTGATTGATTTTCGCGTACTTGTGTCTAATGTATCTCCTGACGAATGCCTGAGGATCATCCCCTTTGTCGAACTTTACGAAATCTAAACACACATCTACCCTTGATATGCGTATATCTTCATATCCGTTCGCAGTCAGGAACTTCAAAAAGGTTCCAGCGATTCCCTCAAAGTAACAAGTTCTATTCACTAATCGAATGTGACATTCATTCGGGTCGTGAATACCATGCAGGCCCTGAGATGCTGGATTTCTTCTCACCTCTAACAATGATTCTCCATCAGTCCCCTCCAGTACAAACATTTCTCGATAAACTCGCGTTCCATACTCTCTTTCATGCACTACCCATCCCTGACTACGATAATAGTCAGCATTTCTTGGAGCGGTAATCGGTTCCCTTGCATGAACTTCTAACCAGTCCAAATTAACGCACCTCTTCGGAGTGCGTTTCTCTTCCGTTAGTACATTGAGAGATTCTTCCATCTATCACGTCATACTTTAGAGTGATTCGGTTTCCGTTAGTATGAATGAGTTTGACCAAACACAATGTCGTATCTTTGTGTTGAAACACGATACTATATCCATCGTCTAAAAAGTCTTGTGTTCTCTGCGCGAGAATCACAAGACCTTTCAAATACACATCAGCAGCGCACATCAATCCTCACCAACAAATTTCTGCACCCATCCGTTGCGGTCTGCAATAAATCGTTCCTGAGAACGAGAAACAAGGGGAACAAATTCCGGCTGGTCTTCACCACGCACAAGCGAAGGCACATTAAACCATTTCTTTACTTCGACCTGGCTACCCGTATTCGCATCGAACAGTACACTGGGGATTTCATCACCGCGCCCGCCAAGTAGTTCAAGTGTGCGGACATTGATAGTCACACCCGCTTTCATACATCTGTCTTTCGCGCTGGAGTAAATCCTACACACTAACGAACCTGATACGAACACCATTTGTCCTTTCTTCAGGTAATCAAGAACACCGGGGCGGCCATTCATCACACAATCGATCCATTGTGTTGTTTCGTGTGACTGGCCTGCTTCATCCGTCCATCTGTCGGAGTGGGCAATCCTAAATGTTGTAAACTCCTTGCCGTTGGTATTCTTTACCTCGGCATCGCCACCAATGTGGCCAATTGCAATTCCTTGTAACATAACGTTTGTAATTAAATTGTGAATAAATAAACTATATCTCCTACACCATCGGCAGGAAGGTATATTCTCAAAAGCATTTATAAACCTGATGGCTCATCATTATGGGCTTTAGGTTTTATACGTTGTTTCGCTTCGGCATGACGTATCACATTGATTTGTTTCAAAAATAGGGAAGTTGGCTTGAATAAAGCCAGTACCCGACAATCCTTTTTAGACATATCAGGCTCCTATTTCTTGAAGTAAGCGGACATCATTCCCCTCACGAATCGATAATTCTTATTCGGGTCTTTCAACTTGATGGCATGCTTCCCGTACTGGTTTGCGTTACATAAACAATTCATGCAGGAAACACTGGGGTATGCACAAGATTTCATTGAGCACCTGACTGGCTCATAATTTACTGGATTATTCATGCGGTCAAATTCAATCGGTTAGTGATTAATCATCATAATTGGGTTTGTTTCTCTCTTTCAGGATTTCATCATCCTTTTCGAACTTGATAACAAAACCTTTCTCGTAGGGATAAAACTTGGAAAGAATATTCCAAAGGGTTCCATCAGTCGAGCACTTCAAAACGACTGATAACA
>JAHLAX010000048.1 GCA_020625875.1 bacterium
AGCGACGATGGCGTAAAAGCTCATCATAACGTCGGCGGACTTCCCGAGGATTTGCAGTTTGAGCTCGTTGAGCCCGTTAAGCTCCTCTTTAAAGACGAAGTTCGTGTAGTCGGCAAGGCTTTGGGACTTCCAGACAATATGGTTTATCGTCAGCCGTTCCCAGGCCCTGGTTTAGGCGTTCGTTGTCTCGGCGCGATTACACGCGACAGACTTGAGGCTGTACGTGAGTCCGACGCTATTCTCCGTGAAGAGTTCGCAAAGAACGGTTTAGAGGGTAAGGTTTGGCAGTACTTCACAGCCGTTCCTGATTTCAAAGGCGTCGGCATTAAAGACGGTAAGCGTACCTTCGCATACCCTGTAATCATCCGCGCGATAAATACCAAAGACGCTATGACCGCCACTGTCGAGAACGTTCCTTTTGAGCTGCTTCAGCACATCACACAGCGAATTACCACAGAGGTCGAGAACGTCAACAGGGTTTTGTTTGACTTAACACCAAAGCCCTCAGCTACAATCGAGTGGGAATAAATTTCTAAATTATAATTAAAGCCGCCAAGTGGGATAATTCCTGCTTGGCGGCTGTGTTAATAATAGTTATTCTATTTATCTGTTAAAATGTCTTTTATGTGATTATAAAGTCAAATAATTTATAAGAGTGAGAGTGATGAAAAATGCTGTTATAAACACAAGTATCAAAGCCTGGCGTATTTTTTGCTGTGTTAAGAGCCCGACAAATTCACGAACAGCCGCATTCGGCCAGAAATACCACTTGGTTTTAGCTCCGACTCCGACAGCGCAAATTCCCGCGAGACTTGCAAAATAACCGCTTCGAAAAACGTGATAATTGTTTGTTGAAAAAGCTATTTTAGCGTTTGGATTTATTTTTCGGATCAGTTCATAAGAAAAGCGCATATTTTCAAGTGTATTTACAGAACGGTTTTCTTCAATAATCTGATTCTCAGGTATTCCTTGCTCCGTTAAATACTTTTTCATTGACGAGCTTTCCGAAACAATCTCGTCCAAACCCTGTCCTCCTGACGTTACGAAAGTAAGCTCTTTACCTGTTTTTTTCTTCTGTTCTCGGTAAAGCTTAAGAGCTCTGTCTATTCTGCTTTGCAGCAGCGGAGTAGGCGTGCCGTCATTTTTTAGGGCGCAGCCGAGAATGATTATAAAATCAATTTCGTTTTTCGGCTGATACCGCGCGGTGACAAAATAGGCGATTGCTGTTCCTATAAGCATAC
Organism: bacterium; assembly: GCA_020625875.1. Taxonomy (GTDB): domain Bacteria; phylum Bacillota; class Clostridia; order Oscillospirales; family Acutalibacteraceae; genus Ruminococcoides. The sequence continues at coordinate 1,242 of JAHLAX010000048.1, forward strand.
ATTCAAAATACAGGTACAAGGCTATCAGAAGATTAGTTATCAGGTCGTGAAGCATAACCTCCATTTGACTTCCCGAAGTCTCAAAGTCTATGAAGAATAAGAAAACCCAGCCCCCAACAAGAAGAAAAGACAAGATAATACCTAAGAAGTTTACGAGACTTTTTCCCTCGTGTATAATCAGCGAAATGTTGGAAATACAAAGTGCAACGGAGAAAACCAGTATAACCGGAACTAAAAATACAGTGTAATTTTTTGCTGAATTCATAAGAACTCCGATAACCATATATATAGATATGGATTCTGGATACTGTATCATATAAGAAACAGTGATAATCAGAGTTGGGACTACAGACAAAATAAACAATTCAAAACCTATAAAAAAAATAGTGTTGTATGAATATGGATTAAACCGTATCTGCTCAAGAAACGTCCATAACAAAACAATAGCCGCTCCGATAATATAAACAATGGTTACTATACATATTGTCATTGCGTGACTGTCCGCGCCGATAGCAAAAAGAATACCGACTGTTATTACTGCGATTACAGTCAAAATCAAGAGGGGAATTATTGTGGGCTTTGATTCTTTTGAATAAAAGTCAATGAGATTTCGTTTTTTCATATTTTCTTATTTTTTCCAGTAATTAAGCTGTGAGAGGCGATTGGCGAAAAATTCTCGGCGTTCTTCGTCCGATTTATTGTCGGGATTGTCTATATGCTCCACCATAAAGTCGAGCAAAGGATCCATCGTTTTATAGGTGAATTCGCCGTCCTTGTAACACCACTTGCAGTATTCCTCGTTGAAGTTTCCGTCAGGCTCACGGCTGATGTCGAAATCATAACCGAGCGGTATTCCGCAGCACTGACAAAAAAGTGTTTTGGGTGAACCGAGGAGAGTGTTGACAGATACGTCATAGCTTTTAGAAATCAGCTTCAGCATATCTTCGTCAGGCTCTGAGTTGCCTTTTTCCCAACTGTCGACTGTTTCTGCCGATACACCTAATTTCTGAGCTACATCTTCCTGCGTCAGGCTTTTAAGTAAACGGATCGTTTGTATTTCTCTGCTAAATCCCATAATAATCGCTCCTTTATCTGGATTTTATAAGATTATATCATAATAATTGTAACAGTTAATTCTTTATTATCATTTACAATTACAGTTGTGTTGCAAATATTTACACCCACTATATCTTGTGATATATTATAAAAGTAAAATTGTGTAATAGTGTCACGGAGGACGTTATGGAAAAGTATAAACAGGAATTTATTGAATTTATGGTAGATTGCAACGTGCTTAAGTTCGGCGACTTTGTCACCAAGAGCGGACGTAAAACTCCGTTCTTTATAAACACGGGTTTTTATCGTACAGGCTCACAACTCAAAAGGCTGGGCGAATATTACGCCGAGGCGATTAACAACAAGTTCGGGCTTGATTTTGACGTGCTTTTCGGACCCGCTTATAAGGGAATCCCGCTCTCTGTTACAGCGTCTATAGCTATTGCAGATAAGTTTAATAAAGATATTAAGTATTGTTCTAACCGCAAAGAAGTCAAGGACCACGGCGATACGGGAATACTTCTCGGAAGTCCAATAAATGACGGCGACAAAGTAGTTATTATTGAGGATGTTACCACAGCGGGAACCTCAATTCAGGAAACTCTGCCGATAATAAAAGCTCAGGGTGATGTAATTCCTGTTGGTCTTGTTGTGTCTGTTGACAGAATGGAGCGCGGTCAGGGAGAAAAATCAGCCCTCGCCGAAATCGAGGAGAACTACGGTCTTAAGACAACAGCTATAGTAACAATGGCTGAGGTTATTGAGCATCTGTATAACAAGGAATATAAGGGCAGAATAATCATTGACGATAAGCTTAAGTCAGCAATCGACAGTTATTATGAAAAATACGGTGTAAAATAATACGATTAAAATAAAGAAACGGAGGTGTTTATATGGCTAATCAAAATACGCACGACGGTCACAGACAGCGTATGCGTGAGAAATATCTTGAACATGGAATCGAGAGCTTTAAACAGCACGAAGCGCTTGAGCTTTTCCTGTTCTATGGTATGCCGTATAAAGACACCAACCCTATGGCGCATAAACTGATTAAGGATTTCGGTTCATTGTCCGCCGTGTTTGACGCGCCTCCGTCACTTTTGAGAGAATACGGGCTTTCCGATTATCTCATCACTCATATCAAGCTTATGCCCGATATGGCTCGCTTGTATATGATAGATAAAGCCGACAGTGACAATAAGACAGTTGATACTTTTAATCTGTGCAAGTATTTTCAACCTCTGTTTTTCGGGAAAACCGAGGAGGTTATGCGCCTTTTGCTGCTCGACAAAAAGTGCAAAGTTATTTATTCAGGCGTAATATCAAAGGGATCTGTTAACTCTACCGATGTAAGTATTAGAAAAATATGTGAGCTCGCGCTCTATTATAACGCTAAGTACGCCGCTATAGCTCACAATCATCCGAGTGGTCTCGCGAAGCCCTCCGCCTTGGACATTGATTGTACAAATAAAGTTTTTGTCGCCTTACAGCTAATCAGCGTAAAGCTTCTTGACCACGTTATTGTCGCGGATGACGACTCTGTTTCTATGGCGATTTCGGGTATGGGCATATTCGGCAAGGACGTCAAAGATTTGTTTAAGATTATTCTTGATTATTAATTATGGAATTCAAGCTTCATTCATCATACAAGCCCACAGGCGACCAGCCCGAGGCTGTTGATAAAATTGTACAAAGCATAAAAAGCGGCAACCGAGAACAAACGCTTCTTGGCGTTACGGGCTCGGGTAAGACTTTTACTATGGCTAATATCATAGAGAAAGTCCAGAAGCCTACGCTTATTCTTGCTCATAACAAAACTCTGGCGGCGCAGCTTTGCTCTGAGTTTCAGAGCTTTTTCCCCGAAAACGCTGTAGAGTATTTTGTAAGCTACTATGACTATTATCAGCCCGAGGCGTATGTCCCGACAACAGATACTTATATAGAGAAGGACAGCTCGATTAATGACGAGATAGACAAGCTCCGCCATAGCGCCACATTAGCGCTGTCAGAGCGGAGGGATGTTATTATTGTCGCGTCAGTTTCGTGTATCTACAGCTTGGGCAACCCTATAGATTACCGCAATATGGTAATTTCGCTTCGCCCTGGAATGGAAAAAAGCCGTAACGAGCTGATAAAAAAGCTCGTCGAGCTTCAGTATGAACGCAACGACGAGAACTTTATACGCAATAAATTCAGAGTAAGGGGAGATACTCTTGAGGTTTTCCCTGCTTCAGCCGGCGACAGGATTATTCGCGTTGAGTTTTTCGGTGATGAAATTGACCGAATCAGTGAGATTAATCCGCTCACAGGTGAGCTTATTGCCACCTTGCGCCATGCCGCGATTTATCCCGCCTCACATTATATTGTCTCGCGTGACAAGATGCTCGAGGCGGTTGATGAGATTCGCCGAGAGCTAAGCGAAAGAATAGAGTTCTTTCAGTCAAAGGGTAAGCTTTTAGAGGCTCAGCGCATAGAACAGCGTACCAATTATGATATTGATATGCTGCTCGAGACGGGCTTTTGCAGCGGTATTGAGAACTACTCCCGCATTATGTCGGGCAGAAAGCCAGGCTCATCGCCCTATACCTTGCTCAGTTATTTCCCTGATGATTTTCTTTTGTTTGTTGATGAAAGCCACGTAACCCTGCCTCAGGTCAGGGGTATGTACGCGGGCGACCACGCCCGAAAGAAAAGTCTGATTGATTTCGGTTTCAGGCTTCCATCTGCTTATGATAACAGACCGCTTAATTTTGACGAGTTTTATAATAAAATCAATCAAGTTTGCTTTGTTTCAGCAACTCCAGGTGATTTTGAACTTGAAAAGAGCGAGCTTGTCGCCGAGCAGATTATACGTCCCACAGGACTTTTAGACCCCGAGATTTCAGTAAGACCTACCGAGGGACAGCTTGACGATTTAATATCCGAGATTAACACGCGTGTCGCTAAATCTCAACGAACTCTTATCACAACTCTTACTAAAAAAATGGCTGAGGATTTATCCGCTTATCTTGTTGAAATGGGTATAAAAGTCAAGTATATGCACCACGATATAGATACCGTTGAGCGTATGCAGATTATACGTGATTTACGCCTCGGCGAATTTGATGTGCTTGTCGGAATCAATCTGCTCAGAGAGGGACTCGATATACCCGAGGTAAGCCTTGTAGCGATTCTCGACGCTGACAAGGAGGGCTTTCTCAGAAGCGAGCGCAGCCTGATTCAGACAATTGGCAGAGCAGCGCGAAACGCCGAGGGTACCGTAATAATGTACGCCGACAGTGTAACTGATTCTATGAAAAAGGCGATTGTCGAAACCAACCGCCGCCGTGAGATTCAGCAGAAATATAATGATAAACACGGCATTATTCCAAAAACTATTGTTAAGGACGTCAGCGATGTCCTTGAAATATCCACACATACAGACGATGAATTTAAGAATATGAAGCAGATGTCCCGCGCCGAGCGTGAGCAGATGATTAAGAGTCTTACGCGCGAGATGCGAGCCGCCGCCAAGCTTCTTGAGTTTGAGCACGCGGCGTATCTTAGGGACAAAATCAAAAAGCTGCGAGGTGAAAGATAGTGGCAAAAAAGAAGGTTAATTCGTATAATGACGACAGCATTTCCGCTCTTAACGGAGCTGACCGCGTTCGAAAAAGACCCGCGGTAATATTTGGCTCGGACGGAATCGAGGGTTGTCAGCATTCAGTTTTTGAGATTGTATCCAACTCAATCGACGAAGCTCGAGAGGGCTACGGAAAGCTGATTCAGGTTACGCGCTACGCTGACGGTTCCTACGAGGTTGAGGACCACGGTAGAGGAATACCTGTCGGGTATAACAAATCCGAGGACAGAATGAACTGGGAGCTGCTGTTCTGCGAGATGTACGCGGGCGGCAAGTATAATAACGACGACGGCGAAAACTATGAATTCTCGCTGGGCTTAAATGGTTTAGGTCTATGCTCGACTCAATACGCGTCCGAGTTTATGGATGTTGAAATCAAGCGCGACGGCTATAAATACTCGCTTCATTTTGAGCACGGCGAAAACATCGGCGGGCTAAAAAAAGAAGAGTATTATCGCAAGGATACTGGTACAAAGATTCACTGGAAGCCCGATATTGAGGTCTTTACCGATATAGATGTAAGCGCCGAATACTTCCTCGATATTATGAAGCGCCAGGCTATTGTCAACGCTGGAGTGCAGTTTGTGTTCCGCAACCAGAACGGCAGAAGCTTTGATGTTACAGAGTTTAACTATGTCAACGGTATTGAGGATCACGTAAAAGAGGTTGTAGGTGAGGACGGACTTTCTACCGTACAGTACTTCGAGACCGAACGCAAGGTACGCGACAGAGCCGACAAGCCCGAGTATAAATGCAAAATCGGCGTCGCTATGGCGTTTTCTAACAAGGTCGCTCAGACTGAGTATTATCACAACTCAAGCTGGCTTGAATACGGCGGCGCTCCCGAAAAGGCTGTCAAGAATGCCTTTGTATACAGTATAGATAATTTTCTTAAAAAGAATAATAAATACAATAAAACCGAAAGTAAGATAAACTTCGCTGATGTAGAGGACTGCCTTGTGCTTTGTATGTCATCGTTCTCTAACGTAACTTCCTACGAGAATCAGACAAAAAAGGCAATTACCAACAAGGGTATTCAAGAGGCTATGACCGAGTTTTTGCGCCACAGCCTTGAGATTTACTTTATCGAGAATCCCATTGAGGCGGAGCGAATCGCCAATCAGGTTCTGATAAACAAACGAAGTCGTGAGGACGCCGAAAAGACAAGGCTCAATATCAAAAAGAAGCTCACAGGTAATATTGACATTACTAACAGAATCGCTAAATTCGTTGATTGCCGCAGCAAGGATGTCAACGAGCGCGAAGTATTTATCGTTGAGGGTGATTCAGCTCTCGGCGCTTGTAAACAGGCTCGTGACCCTGATTTTCAGGCGATTATTCCGCTCAGAGGTAAGATTCTCAACTGCCTTAAAGCCGACTACGACAAAATTTTTAAGAGCGATATTATAACCGATTTACTGAAAGTTCTCGGATGTGGGGTAGAGGTAAAGGCTAAAGCCAATAAAAATCTATCTAACTTTGATATAAATAATCTGAGATGGAACAAGGTTATAATATGTACAGATGCCGATGTTGATGGCTTCCACATCCGCACTCTTGTACTCACAATGCTCTACAGGCTTACGCCTACGCTTATCAGAGAAGGCAAGGTTTATATTGCCGAATCTCCTCTGTATGAAATAACAACCAAGGATAAGGTTTATTTTGCCTATGATGAGGTTGAAAAAGACAGATATTTAAACGAAATCGGCAATCAGAAATTTACTATTCAGCGCAGTAAAGGTTTGGGTGAAAACGAACCCGAAATGATGAGCTTTACTACAATGAATCCCTCTACAAGGCGGTTAATAAAAGTTATGCCCGACTCCGCGGAGCAGACAGCGGCAATTTTTGATACGCTGCTCGGCGATAACCTGCAGGGACGAAAAGATTTTATTGTTGACCACGGCGCTGAGTATATCGACCAGCTTGACGTAAGCTGACGAACAGAGCCTTCCCCTTGAGGGGAAGGTGGGCAATTTGCTTGCAAATTGGTCGGATTAGGTGTTCCGCTTTGCGGAATTATTCTAATAATTTCAATCTTTACTAGAAGGTGATTATTTTGCCTAAAAAAAAGAAAAATTCAAAACAGCCTCAGCTTGCTAAAGTGAACGGCGTAATAGAAGGCGCGGGCGAGGTAGCCGAACAGCATATTGTCTCCTCAATTCAGGAAAATTTTATGCCCTACGCTATGAGCCTTATACTTTCGCGCGCGATTCCCGAGATTGACGGATTTAAGCCCAGTCACCGCAAGCTTCTGTATATGATGTATAAAATGGGACTTCTTAACGGCGCCCGTACAAAATCCGCAAACATAGTCGGTGCTACAATGAAGCTCAATCCTCACGGTGACGCGGCGATTTATGATACTATGGTTCGTATGTCGCGCGGCTATGAGGCGCTTTTGCACCCGTATATCGACAGCAAGGGTAATTTCGGAAAGTTCTATAGCCGCGATATGGCTTGGGCGGCGTCCCGTTATACCGAGGCTAAGCTCGATAAGCTCTGTACAGAACTGTTCAAGGATATTGACAAGGACACAGTTGATTTTGTCGATAACTATGACAATACCATGAAAGAGCCCACGCTGTTGCCCGCAACATATCCGTCAGTTCTTATTAACTCGAACACAGGTATCGCGGTCGGTATGGCGTCCAATATATGTTCCTTTAACCTTATGGAAGTTTGCGAAACCACAGCGGCTCTGATTCGTGACCCCGACCACGACGTTATGTCTACAATGCCCGCTCCTGATTTTTCGGGCGGCGCTTCAATCGTCTACGACGAAGAGGTGATGAAAAAAGTCTATGAGACAGGTCGCGGCAGCATTCGCCTGCGCGCGGGTTACTCTTATGATAAAAAGGCAAATTGCATTGATATTCATTCAATCCCATATTCAACCAACTGCGAGTCAATTATTGACAAGGTTATTGAGCTTGTTAAATCAGGTAAGGTTAAGGAAATTTCAGATATACGTGACGAGACAGGTCTTGACGGTCTGAAAATTACAATTGACTTAAAGCGCGGCGTTGACGCCGACAAGCTTATGAAAAAGCTCTATAAGCTCACTCCTTTGGAGGATACCTACGCCTGCAATTTCAATGTTCTTATCGGCGGTACTCCTATGGTGCTGGGTGTCAAGGAGCTTTTGAATGAGTGGATAGCGTTCAGAATTGAGTGCGTCCGCCGCAGAACTTTTTATGATTTGAACAAAAAGAAGGACAAGCTTCACCTGTTAAAAGGCTTAGAGAAAATCCTGCTTGATATAGATAAAGCTATCAAAATCGTCCGCGAGACCGACGAAGAAGCCGAGGTTGTTCCAAACCTTATGATCGGCTTTGGTATTGACGAGATTCAGGCTGAGTATGTCGCTGAAATAAAGCTTCGTCACCTCAACCGTGAGTATATTCTCAAACGCACCAAGGATATTGAGGACCTCGAAAAAGAAATTGCCGAGCTCGAGGCTATACTGAAGAGTAAGGCAAGAGTTAAGACAATTATTGTCAAAGAGCTCAAGGATGTTGCCGAAAAGTATGGTCAGGAGCGAAAGTGCGAGATTATCTATACCGATGAGATCGATGACGAGGAGGATATAGAGGAAGTTCCCGACTATCCCGTTCACCTGTTCTTTACCAAAGAGGGCTATTTCAAGAAGATTACGCCTTTGTCGCTGAGAATGGGCGGCGAGCAAAAGCTCAAAGAGGGCGACGAAATCGCCGAGGCTGTTGAATTCTCAAATAATTGTGACCTTTTATTCTTCACCAACAAGGCACAGTGCTACAAGGCTAAAGCCTACGAATTTGCCGATACAAAGGCGAGCGTGCTCGGCGAGTACATCCCCGCCAAGCTCCAGATGGATGAGGGAGAGGTAGCTGTAAAAATGATTGCTACCAAGGACTACAAGGGTATCCTGCTGTTCGGTTTTGACAACGGTAAGGTCGCGAAAGTGCCTCTCGAAGCCTACGCTACAAAAACCAACCGCAAAAAGCTGACTAAAGCTTATTGTGAGAAGTACACACTTTCAGATATAGCTTTTACTACCGAGGACAAAGAGTTTATTATTTCTGCTTCATCCGGCAGAATGCTGCTTCTCCACTCAGCGTTGCTCAATCTTAAAACCACCAGAAATACACAGGGCGTAGCTGTTCTCAGACTAAAGAAGGGGCACAGGTTGTTCTCGATAAAAGAGTATGTTGAGGGCACATTCAGCAAGCCTTCGCGCTACCGCTCTAAGACATTGCCCGCCCTCGGCGCTTTGCCGTCACCCGACGATACCAGCGAACAATTGAGTATTATTTGATAATAATTATAAAAAAACACTTGCAAAATAAAAAGTAATATGTTATTATAGTTAGGCTATGCAAGTATTGGTATAATTATTTCGAAAGGATAGATATAAATGAATGTTTGGATGATTATTTTAGGCGCGTTACTTATCGTTATCGCTATCGCTATTATTGTTGTTATTATTCTTCAGGAAGGTAACCAGCAGGGCGTTGGCGTTGTTACAGGCGGCGCTGATACATTTTTCTCAAAGAATAAGGCTCGTTCAATCGACGCGTTCCTTTCTCGCTGGACAAAGGTTTTCGCTATTATCTTTGTAGCCGCTGTTATAGGACTTAACGTTCTCTCATACTTCTTTAAATAAGTTCTAAATTAATTCTAAAAATCATAATTATAGACCGTAGGACAACCTGCGGTCTATTTTTTTGGAAGTGATTTGATGAATTTTACTTTGTTTTTTATAATTCTCGGCGTGGCTTTTTTGTTGTTTATAATTATCCACATAATCTCAAAAAATAAAAGACCCGTCAGACGAGCCTTTTTATCTGTTCTGTCGGGAGCCGCTGCGCTCGCGGCGGTTGACGCGGCGAGTATTTTTACTGGCGTTTATATCCCAATCAGTTTATTATCTTTAATTGTTTCATTTGTCGGGGGAATCCCCGGGGTGACAGCGCTTCTGGCGCTAAACCTTTTCTTTTAACGGCTGTTCTTTATTTCTTCAAGACATTCGTTAACCATTGTTTTGTTTTTGGTCAGCGAGCCCATAATCATTTTATACATTAGCTCGGGGTTGCGGTGAAAGTTTTTCTTGATGATTTTCGCCTGCTTTATATCAGGTGCGTAAATATCCATCGAAATCAAGTCCATATCTCCGCCCGAGATTCTGCAATTAATGTTGTAGCCGTTGTCGGTTTTTGTAATGCTGACAGGCGATTCCTTTTCGATTCGCTTTTCGTTGAGCAGGCTGATGGCGCAGGTGTATGCTTTTTCTTTTACCGAAATCGGAAGTGTGTTCTCAAGCTGAGTAGCAACCATATTTCCGTTTGGCGTTAAGGAATAAAGCATTTTTTTGTTATCAACCAATTCAATGTTTTTGTGCGAAATAAGGTCGTCAAAACACGAACTCGTCTCAAAATAATTGGCGAGCCCCTGATTCTGCACAGCTTCTATAATTGTAGCCTTGTCCATAGGCTTGTTGACTGACGCGAATAAATAACATATTAGTGTTCTTATTTCGTTTTTTGAACGTACTCCGCCGTAGCTGATTCCTTCGTCAAAAGTATCGAATGCCATAGTTTCACCGCCTTTAATTTAGTTTACCATATTTTTTTGAAAATGTACAGTATTAAAAACCATTGACTTAATAATAATTAAATATTATAATGTGTTTATGGTTTTTGGGAGGTTATTATGGAAAACTATATTGTATTTGTGTGGATAATCTTCGCCGTGTTTATGCTTGTGTGCGAAGTTTTAACTACACAGCTCGTTTCAATCTGGTTTGTACTCGGCGGCGTCGCCGCGGCTGTAACCTGTATTTTTACTGATAATCTTTTGATTCAGACTCTTGTATTTGTTACAGTCTCGCTAATTGCTCTGATTGCTACCAGACCGCTTGTAAAAAAGTTTGTCAAAAATAAAAAAGAACCCACAAATTCAGACCGACTAATAGGCAGAATAGCGATTGTTACAATGGATATTGTCAATCAGACAGGCGAGGGTCAGGTTAACGTTGACGGTAAAATCTGGAGCGCCAAAAGCTTTGACGGTCGTGAAATAAAAACGGGCGCCAGCGTGAAGATTACCGCTATAGAGGGCGTTAAGCTGGTTGTTGAGATTTTATAAATGGAGGTAAATATGGGATTCTATAACTTTCCCTGGCAGTATCTTGCTTTGGGACTTATTGTATTAATCGTTCTGATTGTTATTATCAGAAACATCAAAATCGTGCCGCAGGCTCACGCTTATGTCATTGAGCGACTGGGCGCTTATCACAAAACATGGGACACAGGTCTTCATCTTAAGATTCCGATTATTGACCGTATTTCAAAAAAGGTTTCGCTCAAAGAACAGGTTGTTGATTTTCCGCCTCAGCCTGTTATTACGCGCGATAACGTTACTATGCAGATTGATACTGTCGTTTATTTTGAGATTACCGACCCAAAGCTCTATACCTATGGCGTAGAGCGTCCGCTCTCGGCTATCGAAAACCTTACGGCTACAACCTTGCGTAATATTATTGGCGATCTGGAGCTTGATTCAACTCTCACATCAAGAGATACAATCAACGACAAAATCCGTATAATCCTTGACGAAGCCACCGACGCGTGGGGCATTAAGGTTATTCGTGTAGAACTCAAGAACATTCTGCCTCCGCGCGAAATTCAGGACGCTATGGAAAAGCAGATGAAAGCCGAGCGCGAGAGACGCGCGCGTATTCTTGACGCTGAGGGTGAAAAGCGCAGTCAGATTCTCGTAGCTGAAGGTATGAAGGAGTCCGCTATTCTTAAAGCTGACGCTGTAAAAGAGCAGAAAATCCGTGAGGCTGCCGGTGAGGCTGAGGCTATCCTAACAGTCCAGAAAGCTAACGCCGACGCTATCAAGATGCTTAACGAAGCCGCGCCTACTGACCCGGTAGTTGCGCTCAGAAGTCTGGAAGCGTTTGCGAAGGCGGCTGACGGCAAGGCTACAAAGATTATTATTCCGTCCGATATTCAGAATATGGCGGGATATGTCAGCTCGTTAAAAGCTATTTGGGATGACAATAAATCTAATAAAGAATAATGATAATCGGCTGTCAAAAACAGCCGATTATTTTTGTTCGTTTTTTACAAAATTATCATTATCTAAACCCCTAATTTAGCTTTAAAACTATTGAATATTTTTCTGGATTTAGATATAATGTATATGTATTTTTATAATTGTATAAGGAGTATTAGGTTATGAAAAAAGTTGCCGTAATTATGGGCTCTGACAGTGACTTCAAAGTTGTTCAGAAAGCCATTATGAAGCTTAAAGAATTTGACGTGCCGTATGAGGTTCACGTTATGAGCGCTCACCGCACCCCTGACGCCGCCGCGGAGTTTTCTAAAAACGCCAAGGATAACGGTTTCGGCGTTATTATTGCTGCCGCGGGTATGGCGGCGCATCTCGCGGGTGTGCTTGCCGCTCATACAACAATTCCCGTAATCGGTATTCCGATTAAGTCATCGTGCTTCGACGGTATGGACGCGCTTTTGGCGACAGTTATGATGCCCACCGGTATTCCCGTAGCTACCGTAGCCGTTGACGGCGCGGCTAACGCGGCTATTCTCGCTATTCAGATGCTTGCTTTATCTGATGACGATTTAGCTCAAAAGCTTGTGAATATGAAAATCGATATGGCTGAGGGTGTAGCTAAAAAGGATGAAGACATTATCAGAAAGGCAGCCGAGCTTTGAGTCATATAAATAATTACGCGCCCGTAAAACCACATGATGAATGCGGCGTTTTCGGGTTTTATAACAACGATAATTTCGATATTGTTTCACTCACGCGTGACGCTCTTTACGGACTTCAGCACAGAGGACAGGCGAGCACGGGTATAACAATAATCAAGGACGAGGAACCGTATTCTGTTAAGGATTTGGGTATAGTTTCCAACGTTCTTACGGACAAGGCGCTCGAAAAGCTCCCGACTGACGGTAAAATTTCCGTTGGACACGTTCGTTACACAATGTTCGATTATCTCGAAAGAGCCGCCACACAGCCTCTTGTTATGAGATATATCGCGGGTTCGCTCGCGCTCGCGCTTAACGGTTCGATTACGAACTTTGCTGAAATACGTCACGGTCTTGAAAGAGGCGGCTCGATTTTCCAGAGTAACTCTCACGCCGAGGTTATTGGCTATACCATCGCGCTTAACCGCATCGGCAAGGATAATTTCGAGCAGGCTATTCAGAACTCCCTCAACGAACTGAAAGGCGCCTACTCAATGGTGATCAGTTCACCAAGTAAGCTTTTCGGTGTTCGTGATCCTCACGGCTTTAAGCCGCTTTGTATCGGCAAGCTGCAGAACAGCTATATTATAGCTTCCGAGAGCTGTGTTATAGACACTCTCGGCGGCGAGTTTATAAGAGACGTTGAACCTGGTGAGGTCGTTATTATCGACGAAAACGGTATTAACAGTTATCATAATATCACTCAAAAAATCACCTCTCTCTGTCTTTTTGAGTATGTTTATCTCGCCAGACCTGATTCTGTAATTGACGGTGTAAACGTTAATGAAGCAAGACGCAGAGCGGGCAGAATCCTGTTTGAGGAAAATCCGATTGACGCCGATATTGTTTGCGGTGTTCCTGATTCGGGGCTTGACGCGGCTCAGGGTTATGCCGAGGCGTCGGGTATTACATACGCTACAGCGTTTATAAAAAATAAATACATCGGCAGAACAAGTGAAGGCGTTGGCAACGACAAAAAGCAAAAGCTTCTGAGAATGAGGCTCAACGTGTTAAAAAACGTTGTAGACGGCAAGCGAGTCGTAATTATTGACGATTCGATTATCCACGGCAACACCTCCGCTCATATCGTGAATCTGTTAAGAAAAGCGGGAGCTAAAGAGGTTCATATGCGGATAAGCTCTCCTGAGTTTAAATATCCGTGTTATTTCGGTGTTGATTTGCCCGAAGAAAAGAATTTGATTTCCAACAAGCTCTCTGTTGAGGAGCTCAGAGAACATATCGGCGCCGATTCGCTGCATTTTTTGAGTATAGACGGTTTGCATAGAATTGCCGAGGGCTGTAAAATCAGGTTGTGTGACGGTTGCTTCAGCGGAATCTACTACGCTGACCTGCCGATGACAATTTACGAAGACAAATTCGCTTCAAAGATACAGAATAAAAAGTAATTAGCGAGGTAAATATGAAAAGTTTCAGTGAAAGTTATAAGGCGGCAGGTGTCGATATAACCGCAGGTTATGAATCCGTTGAGCTTATTAAAAAGCATGTTGCCCGTACATCTATTCCCGGTGTTATTTCGGGAATCGGCGGCTTCGGCGGATTGTTCGCTCCCGACTTCAAGGGTATGGAGGAGCCTGTTCTAATCAGCGGAACTGACGGCGTTGGTACAAAAATCAAGCTTGCTTTTCTGCTTGACAAGCATAACACAATAGGTATTGATTCTGTCGCGATGTGTGTAAATGATGTAATCTGCTGCGGTGCCAAGCCTTTGTTCTTCCTTGATTATATCGCTATCGGAAAAAACATTCCCGAAAAGGTCGCTTCAATTGTAGAGGGTATTGCCGAGGGTTGTGTTCAGTCTGAGTGCGCTCTTGTCGGCGGAGAAACCGCGGAGCACCCGGGGCTTATGCCAGTTGACGAATATGACGTAGCGGGCTTTTGTGTTGGTATTGTAGATAAACCCAAGATGATTGACGGCTCAAAGCTCTGTGAGGGAGATGTTCTCATCGGACTCAAATCCTCCGGAGTTCATTCAAACGGCTTCTCTCTTGTAAGAAAGGTATTCGGTATTGACGAAAACACAATCAATAATACATATCCCGAGCTTAACAAGCCTTTAGGTGAAGCTCTGTTAACTCCTACCAAGATTTATGTAAAGCCTGTTATGGCTCTGATTGACGCTGTTGAAGTCAAGGCTTTGTCTCATATAACTGGCGGCGGTTTTTACGAGAATATTCCTCGTATGCTCAAGGACGGATTGACAGCTGAGATTGACAAATCTTCGCTTCCGATTTTGCCTGTGTTTGATGTTATTCAGCGCGTAGGTAATATTCCTGAGCACGATATGTTCAATACCTTTAATATGGGTATAGGTATGGTCGCAGCTGTATCTGCCGCTGAAGCTGACAAAGCTATTGAGATTCTCAAGGAAAACGGCGAAGACGCTGTTGTTATCGGTAAGGTTATTAATGGCGACGAGGGAGTTATAATCAAGTGATGAAGAATATTGTTGTTTTAGTTTCGGGCGGCGGAACAAATCTGCAGGCTCTTATTGACGCCGAAAAATCTGGAATAATCAAAAACGGCAAAATCACCTGTGTTATATCGAGTAATCCTAACGCTTACGCCTTACAGCGCGCGTCGGATAATAATATCGATACTCAAGTAATTCGAAGAAAAGATTATGATGAGTTTGTCGCTTATGATAAGGCTTTAACCGAGCTTTTAAAAAGTAAAAAAGCTGATTTAGTTGTGCTCGCGGGATTTATGACAATACTCGGTCACGAGGTAATTTCAGCCTTTGAGAATAAGATTATCAATATTCACCCCGCGCTTATACCCAGCTTTTGCGGTGAGGGCTTCTATGGGCTTCACGTCCACGAAGCAGCGCTTAAAAAGGGCGTTAAACTCAGCGGCGCTACAGCTCATTTTGTCAACGAAGTGTGCGACGGAGGACCTATTATAATACAGAAAGCCGTTGAGGTAAAAACCGACGACACTCCCGAAACTCTACAGAAACGCATTATGGAACAAGCGGAATGGAAGATACTGCCCGAGGCTGTATCGCTGTTCTGTCAAGATAAAATCAATGTAATAAACAATATCGCCGTTATAAGCGATTGAAAGATTGAAAGGAAGTGCAATCTATTATGAAAGCTGTATCATTAACCAAAGAGATTTCCTCAACCTCATATCCTGGTAGAGGTATCGTTATCGGCAGAACCGAGGACGGTCTCAACGCTGTAATCGCTTATTTCATTATGGGAAGAAGCGAAAACAGCCGCAACCGTGTATTTGTTGAGGACGGCGACGGTATAAGAACCAAGGCGTATGACGAGAGCAAGGTCGAGGATCCTAGCCTGATTATTTACGCTCCTGTTCGTACAATGGCTGAAAGTACCGTTGTTACAAACGGCGACCAGACAGATACTATCGTATCACTTATGTCCTGTGGACGTACATTCGAGCAGAGCCTGAGCGCTCGTGAGTTTGAGCCTGACGCTCCAAACTACACTCCTCGTATCAGCGGTATTGTTAACTGCCGCACCGAGGCTGACGCGAGAGGCGAAAAGCTTTCCTATACTATGTCAATTTTAAAAAGCGCCAACGGCGATCCCAAATGCTGTCAGCGTTTTACATTTGATTACGCTCATCCTTTGAAAGGTCAGGGTCACTTCCTCCATACATATATGGGCGACGGCAACCCGCTTCCCAGCTTTGAGGGTGAACCGACTCTTGTTGAAATCGGCAACGACGATATTGATACCTTCGCTAAAAAGGTATGGGACGCTCTTGATGACGATAACAAGGTTAGTCTTTTTGTAAGGTATATAGATATTGCTACAAATAAAGCGACATCAAAAATTATAAACAAAAACAAATAATAGGTAATTTGGTAATTTTTTGGAGGTAAATTATGAACGAACTTGCTCTTAAATACGGTTGTAACCCTAATCAGAAGCCGTCTAAAATTTTTATGAAGGACGGCTCAGAGCTTCCTGTTGAGGTTCTCAACGGCAAGCCCGGTTATATCAACTTTCTTGACGCCTTTAACTCATGGCAGCTCGTGCGTGAGCTTAAGGCTGCTACAGGTTTGCCCTCAGCGGCTTCCTTTAAGCATGTAAGCCCCGCTGGCGCCGCTGTCGCTACTGAGCTTTCAGACACTCTCAAAAAGATTTATTTTGTTGACGATCTCGAGCTCACTCCTATAGCTTCCGCCTACGCTAAAGCCAGAGGCGCTGACAGAATGTCCTCATACGGCGACTGGGTAGCTCTCTCCGACACCTGCGACAAGGCGACTGCTACACTTCTCGCGCGTGAAGTTTCAGACGGTGTTATCGCTCCCGATTACACAGACGAGGCTCTCGAGATCCTTAAGACTAAGCGCAAGGGTAACTATAATGTTGTTAAGATTGACCCCAATTATGTTCCCGCTCCGATCGAGCATAAGGACGTTTTTGGTATCACTTTTGAGCAGGGCAGAAACGAGCTCAAAATCGACGAGGAAATGATTACAGCTAACATTCCCACAGTTAACAAGGATTTCCCCGAGGAAGCTAAGCGCGACCTTATCATCGCTCTTATTACTCTCAAATACACACAGTCCAATTCCGTATGCTACGCTAAGGACGGACAGGCTATCGGCGTAGGCGCCGGTCAGCAGTCGCGTGTTCACTGCACACGTCTAGCGGGCAACAAGGCTGATATTTGGTGGCTCAGACAGCATCCGAAGGTGCTCGGATTACAGTTTGTTGACAATATTCGTCGTCCCGACCGCGACAACACTATTGATGTATATATCTCTGATGAGTACGAGGACGTACTTCGTGACGGCACATGGCAGAACCTCTTTAAGGTTAAGCCCGAGCCGCTCACAGCCGAGGAAAAGAAAGAATGGATTGCTAAGAACAGCGGCGTAAGCTTAGGCTCAGACGCGTTCTTCCCGTTTGGCGACAACATCGAGCGAGCGCGCAAATCAGGCGTTCAGTATGTAGCTCAGCCCGGCGGCTCAATTCGTGACGACAACGTAATCGAGACCTGTGACAAGTATAATATGACAATGTGCTTCACAGGTATCAGACTTTTCCACCATTAATTTAGCCTTCCCTCGGGGGAAGGTGGCAGCCGTAGGCTGACGAATGAGGGATTTGATTTCCTTTATATCAAATTCTATAAGGAGAAAAAACAATATGAAAATACTAATGGTAGGTTCGGGCGGACGCGAGCACGCTCTTATCAAGAAGCTCAAGGAAAGCCCCAAGTGCACCAAGCTCTATTGCGCTCCTGGTAACGGCGGTATCTCAAAGGACGCCGAGTGCGTTAACATCGGCGCTATGGATATTGATAATATGGTTAAGTTCGCTAAGGACGAAGCTATTGACCTTGTTTTCGTTGCTCCCGATGATCCGCTTGCCGCGGGTATGGTTGACGCTATGGAAAAGGCGGACATCCGCGCTTTCGGTCCTAACGCCGACGCCGCGATTATTGAAGCTTCCAAGGTTTTCTCAAAGAACCTTATGAAGAAATACAATATTCCCACAGCAAAGTATGAGGTTTTCAGCGACCCGAAAAAGGCTATCGAATATGTCGAAGCCGAGGGCACAACTCCCGTAGTTGTCAAGGCTGATGGGCTCGCGCTCGGCAAGGGCGTTATAATCGCTCAGACAATAGACGAGGCTAAAGCCGCGATTAAGTCCATTATGGAGGATAAGCAGTTCGGCGACTCTGGAAATAACATTGTTATTGAGGAATTCCTCACAGGTCCTGAGGTTAGTGTTCTCGCGTTTACAGACGGTAAGGTTGTAAAGCCTATGGTCAGTTCAAAAGACCACAAGCGCGCATACGACAACGATGAAGGCCTCAACACAGGCGGTATGGGTACGGTTAGCCCGAATCCCTATTATACTGACGAAATCGCTCAGGAGTGCTATGACACAATCTTCGTGCCCACAATCAACGCTATGGCCAAAGAGGGCAGACCCTTCAAGGGTTGCCTCTACTTCGGTCTAATGATTACACCGAACGGTCCCAAGGTTATCGAGTATAACGCGCGCTTCGGCGACCCCGAGGCCCAGGTTGTACTCCCAAGGCTTAAGACTGATTTGGTAGACATCTGCGAGGCTATTATCGATGAAAAGCTCGCTGATATTGATGTTGAGTGGTATGACGGCGCTACAGCCTGCGTAGTTATGGCGAGCGGCGGCTACCCCGTAGCGTATAAAAAAGGCATCGAAATCACAGGCCTCGATGAGAACGGCTCCGTTGACGGCGCGATTGTTTATCACGCGGGGACTAAACTCGACGGAGATAAGATGCTCACCAACGGCGGCCGTGTTCTCGGCGTAACAGCCAAGGCTGATACGCTCGACGAGGCTTTAGACAAAGCCTACGCCGCGGTTAAGAAGATTAACTTTGACGGCGCTCACTACCGCACAGACATCGGCAGAACAAAATAAAACATTGTAGGGGAGTCCGTCTCGGGCTCCCTAAACTTATCCGCTCCTACCGCTCCCGAAAAAATCCCCGAAAAAAGTTCGGGGATTTTTAAAAATTTCGCTTGACAAGTAAACTTGGCAGTGTTATAATAAAGTTGCAAAGTAAACTTGGCAAGGAGATGTTATTATGGATAAGAATGAAATTTTGGCTAAAAGCAGGCAAGAAAACAAAGGTACCGACCTTTTTGAAAGAGACGCTATGAATTCGGCTAGTCAGAAAGCAGTCGCTGTCGGAGGAATTGTTTGTATGTTTCTTACGTTTGCCGATCTATTTTTCGGTGGTTCGTTTAACTATACTCTCTGGGGGATATATCTTTCTATGACAGGAACCACATTAATTGTAAAATATTTTCATCTGAGAAAAATACATGAGCTAATTTTCGGTATAGCTGAGATAGTGCTTGCTATAGCATTTATTGTATTACATTTTCTGCGATTTAATCTAAGGTAAATATTATGGATGATAAACTTGTTTTAAAAACCAATCTTAAAGAAATCCGTTCTCAAGCAGGTCTCTCACAACAAGCTTTGGCGGATATTGTCGGTGTCTCCCGCAACACAATAAGCTCAATAGAAACAGGGCAATTCAACCCGACAGCCAAACTTGCCCTGATACTCTGTATCGCCCTCGACAAAAAATTTGAGGAACTTTTTTATTTTGAATAAATTAGAGGAGTACGTCTTGGACTCCCTAAACTATTTTATGTCTCAATCTGTCATTCTGAGGAGCATAGCGACGAAGAATCTTTAAGATCCTTCGCTAACGCTCAGGATGACACTTTTTGTTATTTTTTTAAACTTTCTTCGGGTTAAACCTTTTTAATCTCAACGCGTTACTAACCACGCATATGGAGCTCAAGCTCATAGCGATTGTACCGAACATCGGCTGCATCTGCCAGCCGAGTAATGAATAAAACGCGCCCGCCGCGAGCGGTATGCAGATTATGTTGTATATAAAAGCCCAGAAAAGGTTTTCTTTTATATTCCTAAGTACCGCCTTGCTGAGCTCTATTGTAGTGACAACGTCCATCAAATCACTTTTCATCAGCACGATGTCCGCCGAGTCAATCGCGATGTCAGTTCCCGCGCCTATTGCTATTCCAACGTCCGCGCTGACCAGAGCGGGTGAGTCGTTAACTCCGTCGCCGACCATAGCGACAGCTCCGTTCTCCCTATATTTTCTGACAAATTCTTCTTTTTCATTCGGCATTACCTGAGCGTGAGCGGTCGAAATACCCGCGCTCTTTCTGATATATTCAGCCGCCTGTTCGTTGTCGCCTGTCAGCATTACGGTGTTTATATCCATATTGTTGAGACTCGATACCGCGTCCTTGCTGCTTTCTTTAATTGTGTCGGCTACGGCGATGATACCGATGACTTTTTCTTCGTCCGCGAAAATAAGCGGAGTTTTTCCGCAAGCGTATAATTCTTTAATAGAATTATTATCAAAATCAATACCTAAGTTTTGAATAAAGCTATAATTTCCCGAGAAATACTTTTTGTTGTTAATTACAGCTGATATTCCCGAGCCTGTATGAGATTCAAATTTTTCAGTTTTAATCAATTCAATCTCGTTGTTTTTCGCGTAGTTGACGACCGCTTTCGCCAGCGGATGTTCCGAGTTGTTTTCGAGCGCGTACGCTGTTTTTAACAAATCTGTTTTATCAGTATAGGGGAGGACGTCGGTCACAGATGGCTCGCCCTTTGTGATTGTACCTGTTTTGTCGAGTACGACAGTTTTAACTTTGTTGACAGTCTCGAGCGCCTCAGCCGATTTAATTAGTATACCGTACTGCGCTGCCTTACCTGTACCGACCATAATCGCTGTGGGGGTTGCAAGCCCGAGCGCGCAGGGGCACGAGATTACAAGAACAGCGATTCCGAACGTTATCGCCCGACTGAATTCAGCTCCGCACAAGAGCCAAATTACGGTCGTTATAATCGCTATACCGATTACAGCGGGCACAAATACCGCCGCTACCTTGTCCGCGATTCTCGCAATCGGCGCTTTAGAGGTTGTGGCGTCCTCAACGAGCTTTATTATCTTTGCAAGCGTTGTGTCCTCACCCGTGTTAACAGCTTCAATTTTAATATATCCGGATGTAATTACCGTGCCGCCTGTCACATTATCGCCGACGGTTTTATCAACGGGAATGCTCTCGCCTGTAATCGCGCTCTCGTCAACGCTGCATTCACCCTCAACAATTTTGCCGTCAACAGGCACGCTCATACCGTTCTTGCATATGACAATATCGCCTGCTCTAAGCGAGCTTGTTTCAACCTCTTTTTCAATTCCGTCTTTTTCAACAAGCGCGGTTTTAGGCGTTAGCTTAATGAGCTTGCTGATAGCCGACGAGGTTTTGCTCTTACTTTTACTCTCTAAGAACTTTCCGATTGTAATAAAAGTCAGAATCATTCCAGCCGATTCAAAATAGTAGTGAATACCAAGGCTTTCGGCGGTCATAACGTCAGCGTTGTTAATAATCGCTATAATAAAATTATAAATGCTGTAAGCTACAGAAACTCCCGCGCCCAGCGCTATAAGCGCGTCCATATTCGGGTTGAGCTTGAACAGCGACTTGAAACCGTTTATAAAATACTTCCTGTTAAGAAACAGAATAGGAACAAGTAAAAGTATTTCAACGATTCCGAGAATTGTCATATTATTAAGAAAAGGAATATGAATCCCAAACATATGGCTCATACTCACGAACATCAGCGGAATCAAAAACGCGATTGAAAGAATGAGCTGTGTTTTTGTTTTATCCGCGTTTTCGCTGTATTCATCATTATCGCGCGAAAACTCCTTAGCGCCGTAACCTGCTTTTCTAACGGCGTTAATTATTTTTTTGTTATTCAGTTTGGTTTCGTCATAACTCGCGTCCATGGTGTTTGCGAGCAGATTTACGCTGACAGTATCAATTCCGTCGAGCTTTTTTACCGCGTTTTCCACATGAGCCTGACACGCCGAGCACATCATTCCCGTAATATTAAACTTCTGTTCTTTCATTATATCACCCGATTAGTCATATCTAACTCATTGTATCATATTTAATTTATTCAGTCAATAATTAAAGTCGCCGCATATTGCGACGACTTTTTTTAACTCGCGTTCTTCAGTTGTAATCTCAGCTTATCGGCTATCATAGCGATAAACTCGCTGTTAGTCGGCTTGCCTCTGCCGTTATGTATAGTATATCCGAAGTACGAATTGAGCACATCCACATCGCCTCTGTCCCAGGCAACCTCAATAGCGTGGCGAATAGCTCTTTCAACTCTTGATGATGTAGTTTCGTATTTCTTCGCGACACTCGGGTATAGCTGTTTTGTAACCGCGTTTATAATTTCGGGATGCTCAATTGACATTATAATCGAATCCCTCAGATAATTATATCCTTTTATATGAGCTGGAACGCCGATGTCGTGTAGAATCTCTGTGACCTTTAGCTCAATCCCGTAATTGTCATAAAGATTAACAGAGCTTCTGGTTTTTCCTTTGTTATAAAGCGTTAGTATATCCTCGCATATGGCTTTAATGTTGTAAGGCTTTAGCGCGTAGTAACTCGCTCCGCTCGTCATAATCTCTCTTTCGAGCGCGGGACTGTTGAATGAGGCGGTAACAATTATAATAGGGGATTTAACTTTCTTTTGTTTAATCATTCTCATAACACCGAGCGAATCAAGCCTTGTCATAAACAGATTCATTATTACAACGTCAGGCGATTCGTTCATAATTTTTAATAAAAGTTCTTCTCCGTCATTATTACAGAACTCAGGTAAAATATTATAACCTTTTATTATATTCAAATCTTCGTCTGTAAAAGTGTTTATATCTTCCGTAATCAGCAGTTTTATTGGTTTATTCATATTCATATCCTCCGTTAATTTTGTTTGCAAGCTAATACTACCATAAAGTGGTAAAATTGGCAATAGTTTCCAATTAACTTTTTTAAAAATTTGCGATTTTTTTATTACATACTTTTAATATTCTAAAGAAAACATCAATATATTGTATATTGCGCGATAAATCGACACAATATATCGACATACTATTTGACTCGTTGTTATGTAACCTCTGCCAAAAGGGCAGAGGTATTCAGTTGTTAATCATATTTGTTGCCAATATTGCGTAGCCCATTGTACAGTCATCAATAAATACGTGCGTCAGCGCTCCGACGAATTTACCGTTTTGTATTATCGGGCTTCCGCTCATACCCTGAACAATTCCGTTTGTTTTCTTTAAAAGCTTTTTGTCTGTGATTTTTATTATCATATTTCTGTTGCTGTCTGGGTTGTTGTTGCATATATCAATAATTCTTATTTCATATTTCTTTGGCTTTTCGCCTTTGATTGTCGAATACATTATTGCTTTGCCCATTGTGATTTCATTTATATCGGCTGCTTTATATCGCTTTTTGTTCGGTGTCAAATATAATTTACCGTAAACGCCTTTATTACAGTTATTTTTAATTGTTCCGATTTTTGTGTCGGTAAAATATCCGTTCAGGGTACCAATATTGTTATTTTCAGATTTGTTAACGCTTGTTATTGCCGCGCTTATTATTTCTCCGCTGTCGCTGTACATAAGCCCGCCAGTGTCTATATCGCATATACCGTGACCGAGCGCTCCGTAAGTCATATTATCAGGATTATAATAGCTTATTGTGCCGAGTCCCGCGCAGCTGTCACGAATCCACATTCCCGTATAATACTCGTTATTGTTATTCTTTTTTGGCTTAATTATAGTTACTGTTTCTTTGTCGTTTCTTAGAATTGTCAGTTTTATAGGCTTTCCATTTGATGCTTTAACTATATTGCTGAATTGCTCGTTACTTTTAATACTAATTTTATTCGCCTTTGTTATAATATCGTTTATCTGTATTCCCGCATCTTTAGCGGGGCATACAAGGTTATCGCCGCTTTTATAGTTTTCGAGTTTTAGCACCATTACACCCTTGCAATAGAGTTTCATCCCGAACGTTTCACCGCCTATAATTACCTCAGTGGTTTTTGCCTGTGTCGGAATTATACAGATACTAAAGGAAAAAATAACAGCAAAAATAATTGTAATTAACTTAAAATATGATTTTTTTACCAAATTTTCACCTCCTTTCAAATAACACTATTATTTTTTGAAAAGATGGTGTATAATAAAATGGTATTCCAAAATTAAAGAAAAGCTTTTGCTATGAATAGCTTTAATAACCGCTTAATACGTTATAATTTACAATAGTTTAAAAAAATTCAAAAATTTGAGGTTTTTATGATTGATGAAAAGGTCTTGAAGCTTTCGCTTTCTGATGAGGAAGTTTCAAAAAGAATCGAAAAAGGTCTTGTGAACTACAACGCTGATACAAAGTCCAAATCAATAAAGCGAATAGTTTTTGACAACACAGTAACACTGTTTAATATCCTTAACCTTGTTTTGGTAACGTTGTTAATTCTTGTAGGTTCCTACAGGGATATGCTGTTTATGGTTGTGGTTGTCAGCAATACAGTTATCGGTATTGTTCAGGAAATTCGTTCCAAAATCGCTGTAGATAAGCTCTCAATTGTTGTTTCAAGCGATATAAACGCGGTTCGCTCGGGCGTGATTAAGAGTATTTCAGCTGATGATATTGTTATTGACGATATTATCATTCTGAATTCGGGTATGCAGATTCCCTGCGATTGTGATATAATCGCGGGAATGTGTTACGCTAACGAAAGCCTTTTGACAGGCGAGAGTGATTTAATCGAAAAAAGAGAAAACGACAAGCTCCTTTCAGGCAGCTTTGTCGCTACAGGCGAAGTGTACGCTAAGGTTACGAGCGTCGGCGCTGATAATTATGCCGCTAAGATTCAGAGTGAGGCGAAGGTTAACAAAAAGGTTAACTCTGAGATAATGCGCACCCTCAATAAAATTATTACATACTGTTCTATCGCTATTCTTCCTGTGGGTATCGCTCTGTTTGTGAATCAGTATTTCTTCAACGGAGCTGATATAAAAGACGCTGTAACGGGAGTTGTCGCTGCGCTTATTGGTATGATTCCCGAAGGCTTGATTCTCCTGACAAGTACGGTACTTGCTGTGGCGGTAATCAGATTATCCCGCAAAAAGGTGCTTGTGCAGCAGTTGTTTTGTATCGAAACGCTTGCCCGCGTAGACGTTCTATGTCTTGATAAAACTGGAACTATCACAACAGGCGATTTATCTGTAGTTGATATTATCCCGATTGATACTGATTTAAAAAGGGTAGAGGTTATTTTAAAATCCCTCGCCTGTAATTCTCTCGATAAAAACAGCACAATCCAGGCGATTGATAAGTACATAAACTGCGATTATTTAAAAGCTAAAGAGGTTATTCCTTTCGTATCCGAAAAAAAGTGGTCGGGCGCGCTGCTTGAAGATAACATAAGCTATGTGCTCGGGGCAGCCGAATGTATATTTGATAATTCTAATAAAGAATTATTTGAGCGGATTGATTGCATAGACAAGAATTATCGGGTTGTAACTCTCGCCCAAAGTGATAATGATTTTGAAGCGGGCTCACAGCTGCCTAAGGGATTAGAGCCTATAGCTTTAGTTGTAATTGAAGACCAGATTCGTGATAACGCGTCTGAGACAATTAAATATTTTATTGAGCAGGGTGTAGACTTAAAAATCATTTCGGGTGATAACAGCAAAACGGTTCAGCGTATCGCTTCTTCCGCTGGTGTGCCAAATTCAGAGAACTGCGTTGATATGACAACGCTTGATTCTGACGAAAAGCTAATCGAAGCCGCCGAGAAATACACTATTTTCGGCAGAGTTACTCCGCAGCAAAAGAAAAAGCTTGTCAAAGCATTAAAAAACAACAACCATACAGTAGCTATGACAGGCGATGGCGTAAATGATGTTCTGGCGCTTAAAGAATCTGATTGCAGTATCGCTGTTTCTTCGGGTTCAGACGCCGCTAAAAACGTTGCTCAGCTTGTATTGGCTGACAATGATTTCGCTCATTTACCCGAGGTTGTCGCGGAGGGCAGACGTTCCATAAATAATATTCAGCGCAGTGCTTCGTTATTTATTGTTAAAACGATTTATTCTATTATTCTGGCTTTCGCGTTTATATTTATCAATTATAAGTATCCGTTCAGACCTATTCAGCTTTCGTTTACAAACGCTTTTTTAATCGGCATTCCGTCGTTTGTCCTCGCTTTGCAGCCCAATCATAACAGGATTAAGGGTAATTTTCTTAAGAATATTATTACCAGAGCGTGGCCTGGCTCGCTTATGGTTGTGTCTAATATCTTTACTCTTTTATTCTTTAGAAATCAAATTACCTACGGTGAGTTTTCCACAATGTCAGTTATTCTTACAGCTTTGGTCGGAACAATGCTTGTTATCAGGATTTCAATACCGATTAATCCTTTGAGAGGCGCCTTGATTACTTTTATAATAACGTGTCTTTCAATAGGATTCCTTTTCTTCGGCTGGTTCTTTAAATTCACGCCGCTTACCGGCTTTAGTTTGATATTGCTGTTGATTTTAGCTGGAATAACTATTATATTGTATAATGTAATTTATACATTAAGCGTAAAGCTTTTGAAAGAAGATTGATTATGGATTATAAAGTAGGCTACGGCTTTCTCGAAAAACTGAATAACGATTTAGAAAAGAAGTATCTATTCAGCGGATTTAGATTAGGTGGAAAGATAAAAGAGAATAAAATATGTCTTTATACTATTGATGACCACGGTAAGCACTCAAATTTTGCCAACCGTATATTCTATGGCAAGGTTGAGGGCGATACTCTCAGTGGTAATTTTTCCGTAAGCAGATATGTTATATTGTTACTTGGAATTCTAGCGGGTTTTTGCATAGAGAGTATAGTGATGTCGATAATCTCAGGTTCGTTAAGCTCGATAGTTTTTCCGATTGCTATTATAGTATTTGAAATTTTATATTTTGTATTTATCAAAAGAATTTCCGCGGATAATGACAAATTAATAAAAAAGTACTTAGAGGATTGTGTAATTGAAAATTAGTATTCCGAATGACGTTAACTTAATACTTGATAAACTCCGCGACAACGGCTATGAGGCTTTTATCGTGGGCGGCTGCGTGCGCGACAGTATTCTCGGCATTGAGCCTAACGATTGGGATATAACCACGTCCGCAAAGCCAAATGAGATTAAATCCGTGTTTTCTGATTTTCAGCTTATTGATATAGGCGAGAGGCACGGCACAATCGGTATTGTCTTAAATTATACACCGTATGAGGTAACTACATATAGGATTGATGGTGATTATTCGGATAATCGCCGACCAGATGAGGTTATATTTACAACCAGCATAGAGGATGATTTGTCTCGACGAGATTTTACAATCAACGCTATGGCGTATAACGAGGAGCAGGGTCTTGTTGACCCGTTTATGGGTGAGCTTGATCTGCAGTATAAGGCTCTCCGCTGTGTAGGCGACCCCGATACCCGCTTTAACGAGGACGCGCTCAGAATTCTTAGAGCGCTGAGATTCGCGTCAGTGTATAATCTGAGCATAGAGGGGAACACGTCAAACTCAATCGTAAAAAACA
Source organism: bacterium (assembly GCA_020625875.1). Classification (GTDB taxonomy): domain Bacteria; phylum Bacillota; class Clostridia; order Oscillospirales; family Acutalibacteraceae; genus Ruminococcoides. The sequence continues at coordinate 28,693 of JAHLAX010000048.1, forward strand.
GAAATCTGTTGAGCAATATTTCGGTTGAGCGAATCCAGAGTGAGCTCAACAAAACCCTTCGAGGAGATAATATTAATTTTATTCTTCGACGATACAAAGAGATATTCGCTGTGTTTATTCCAGAAATTGTCGCTACCTTTGACTGCGAACAGAATACGCCGCATCACAACAAAACTGTCTGGCGCCACACAACCGCTTCTGTATCTAATATTGAGAATGATACAATACTCAGAATGACAATGCTTCTGCATGACATTGGCAAGCCTCTCGCGCGCAGAACAGACAGCAGCGGCAGAGATCATTTTAAAGGTCATAACCACTTCAGCGCTGTTCTCGCCAAAAGCTTTTTGGAAAGGCTGAAATATCCGACAAAGTTTATTGAGGATGTTGTTACCCTGATTGAATATCACGACGTCAGGCTTTCTGATAATAAACGTCAGATTAAGCATATTATAAATAATATAGGACTTGTGAACTTTGAACGCCTATTAAAAGTACAGAAATCCGATATTCTGGCGCAGTCAAAGTATAACCGCGAGATTAAATTGAGCAATCTGCAGCTCGCTTATGATACATACAATAGTATTATAGAAAACAAAGAGTGCTATAGCTTAAAAACCTTGAGGATTAACGGCTCTGATTTGCTGCATCTCGGGATTACAGAGGGAAGAATGATTGGAGAAATCCTTGAGATTTTACTTGACGGCGTTATAGACGGTACTCTTGAAAATGATAATGTTTTATTAAAAAAAGAGGCAATTGAAATCTACAAGGAAAAAATATAGCGAATTTGTGATTATATCTGGCAAAAAAGCTTGATTTTTCCAAAATTTATGATATAATATATAGGCATTTCGCACGTTCACGCCTATCGGTGAGGTGCCGCGGAACTGATACGTCCGCGTTTTAGCCGATAAAAACTATGGCGGAACGGAGGTTAAAACCTAAGGAGGAATAAATTATGTCAACAGTATCAATGAAACAGCTTCTTGAAGCGGGCGTTCATTTTGGACATCAAACAAGACGCTGGAACCCTAAAATGGCGGAGTATATCTTCACCGAACGTAACGGTATCTACATCATCGACTTGCAGAAAACCGTTAAGAAGCTTGACGAGGCTTATAACTTCATCAAAGAACTTGCTATGGATGGCAAGAACGTACTTTTCGTAGGTACAAAGAAGCAGGCTCAGGATTCTATCAAGGAAGAAGCCGAGAGAGCGGGCGCTTATTTTGTAAATGCCAGATGGCTCGGCGGTATGCTCACTAACTTCTCAACAATCCGCAAGAGAATCGCTCGTCTTAAACAGCTCAGAGCTATGCAGGAAGACGGAACATTTGACCTTCTTCCCAAGAAAGAAGTTATCAAGCTCAACCTCGAAATCGAGAGACTTGAGAAGTTTATGGGCGGTATCAAGGATATGTCCGAGATGCCCGGCGCTCTCTTTGTAGTAGATCCCAGAAAAGAAAAGATTGCTGTTGCCGAAGCTAAAAAGCTCGGTATCCCCGTTGTTGCTATCGTAGATACAAACTGCGATCCCGACGAGGTTGATTTCGTAATCCCCGGTAACGATGACGCTATCCGCGCGGTTAAGCTTATCGCTGGCGCTATGGCTGACGCTATCATCGAAGGCCGCGAGGGTCAGATGGGCGCTGCCGCTGTTGAGACAGAGGCTGAGGAAGAAGCAGAGGAAGCTGCTGAATAATAATTTAATAATTATCGAAAGGATTGACATATAATGAATTTTACAGCTCAGGACGTTAAGGCGTTAAGAGAAAAAACAGGCTGCGGTATGATGGACTGCAAAAAGGCTCTCGTTGAAGCTAACGGCGATATGGACAAAGCGGTTGATATTCTTCGTGAAGCTGGTCTCGCTAAAGCCGCTAAAAAGGCTTCAAGAATTGCCGCTGAGGGTGTAGCTTTCGCTACAACTTCTGATGATAACAAGACTGGCGTAGTTGTTGAGGTTAACGCCGAGACAGACTTCGTTGCCAAGAACGCTGACTTTATGTCTTTTGTAGAGACTGTAGCCAAGACAATTATGAAAGAGGCTCCCGCTGACGTTGACGCTCTTATGGCTTGCAAGGCTTGCTGTACTGAAATGACAGTTGATGAGCTTCTCACAGAGAAGATTCAGGTAATCGGCGAGAACATCAAGATTCGTCGTTTCGTTCGTTATGAGGGCAACTGCGTATCTTATGTACACGCAGGCGGTAAGATTGGCGTTCTCGTAAACTTTGACACAGATGTAGCCGATAAGGCTGAGTTCGTAACAGCTGGCAAGGACGTTGCTATGCAGATTGCCGCTTTAGGTACACAGTATCTTAACCGTGACGATGTACCCGCTGAGGTTGTTGAGCACGAAAAAGAGATTATGAAGGCTGAGGTTATCAACTCTGGTAAGCCTGAGGCTATCGCCGACAAGATTGTTATGGGTAAAATCAACAAGTTCTTTAAAGAGAATTGCCTTGTTGACCAGGAATTCGTTAAGGACAACAAGCAGACTGTTAAGCAGTATGTTGATTCCGTTGCTAAGTCTTTAGGCGGTACAATCACAATCAAGGAATTCACACGCTTTGAAAAGGGCGAGGGAATCGAAAAGCGTCAGGACGACTTCGCTGCTGAAGTTGCTTCTATGACAAAATAACAATATTATCAAGAGGATGTTCAAAAAACGGACATCCTCTTTTCTTATATTACAAAACTGTATCCAAAAACTGGGTTTTAATTCCTTTATAGCGTTATAAAAACGGCTTGTTAGAGTAAAATTACTATAACTATAATTATACAATCGGAGATGAAAAAATGGCTGATGTAAAATACAAAAGAGTACTACTTAAACTATCGGGTGAATCACTCGCGGGCGACAAAAAACAAGGGATAGATTTTGATACCGTAACAAAAATCGTTGAGCCGATTAAGCGTCTTAACGATGAGGGCGCCGAGATTGCCATTGTCGTTGGCGGCGGCAACTTCTGGCGCGGCAGAAGCTCGGGTTCTATGGACAGGACAAGAGCTGACCACATCGGTATGCTCGCTACGGCTATCAACGCTCTGGGAGTCGCTGATTCGCTTGAGGCTTTAGGTGTTGACGTTAGAGTTCAGACTGCTATTTCTATGCGACAGGTTGCAGAGCCTTATATCAGAGGCAAGGCTATTCGCCATCTTGAAAAGGGCAGAGTAGTAGTGTTCGGATGCGGTACAGGTAATCCCTTTTTCAGCACAGATACAGCTGCCGCTTTAAGAGCCGCTGAGATAGAGGCAGATATTATTCTCAAAGCAACTCTTGTTGACGGTGTTTATGATTCAGACCCCAAAACTAACCCTGACGCTGTTAAATTTGACCACATCTCATTCTATGACGTACTCAACAAGGATTTGGGCGTAATGGACAGCACCGCCGCTTCACTTTGCAAGGACAACAGCATCGGACTTATAGTCTTCAGCATTGACGACCCCGACAATATATACAAAGCAGTTAAGGGAGAGCCTATAGGCACTCTTGTAGATTAATAAATGATTTAGGAGGATAAACCAATGAAGGATACACTCAAAAGAGCAGAAGAAAGAATGCAGAGAAGAATCAACCATCTTGTTGATGAATATAAATCAATAAGAGCCGGACGCGCTAATCCCGCGATTCTTGACAAAATCAAGGTTGATTATTATGGAACTCCCACCCCGATTAACCAGGTTGCTTCTGTTTCTGTTCCAGAAGCGAGAACAATTGTCATTCAGCCATGGGACGGTTCTATTCTAAAAACTATCAACAAGGCTATTCAGGCCTCAGAAATCGGCATTAACCCTCAGAACGACGGCAAGGTTATTCGTCTTAACTTCCCGCCGCTCACAGAAGACAGACGTAAAGAAATTGTTAAAGACGTGGCTAAAATCGCTGAGGGTACAAAGGTTCAGATTCGTAATGTTCGTCGTGACGCTATGGATGACCTCAAAAAGCTCAAGAAGAACGGCGACCTCACAGAGGACGATTTAAACGACGGTGAGGAAGAAGCTCAGAAGCTTACTGATAAATTCATTAAAGAAGCCGACAAGATTTGCAAAGATAAGCAAAAAGAAATAATGGAATTATAATCAATGGCATTTTTTAAGAAGAAAAAACAAAGCCTTAGCGAAGATATTGTGCTTCCCGAGCATATCGGCATAATAATGGACGGTAACGGCAGGTGGGCGAAAAAACGGCGTCTGCCGCGCTCTGCGGGACATAACGCTGGCGGTAAAGTATTTCGTACTATCTCACGTTATTGCTCTGATATTGGTATAAAATATCTTACGGTCTACGCTTTTTCCACTGAAAACTGGAAGCGTCCTAAAGAGGAAATAGACGCGTTGATGAAGCTTTTTAAAGATTATCTCGAAGAAGCCTTGCGCGATTTTAAGGACGACAGTATTATTGTGCGATTTATCGGCGATAAAACTCCGTTCAGCGATGACCTCAAAGCTCTTATGATTGAAAACGAGGAGGGTTCCAAGGATCGTGACGGTATGGTGCTTAATATCGCTATGAATTACGGAAGCCGAGATGAGATTGTCAGAGCTGTTAAAGCTGTATCAGCGGATGTTAAAGACGGAAAAATTAATGTCGACGATATTGACGAGCAGCTTATTTCAGACAGGCTTTACACCGCGGGACAGCCTGATCCCGACCTTATTATTCGCCCGTCAGGTGAGTACAGAATTTCTAATTTTATGTTATGGCAGGCGGCTTATACCGAGTTTGTCATAATGAATAAGCTTTGGCCTGACTTTACTACCGATGATTTGGACGAGGCTATAAAAACTTTTAATAACCGAAACCGTCGTTTCGGTGGCGTATAATAAGTATACTTATTACAAAGGATGATTATATGGATTCAATGAAACCAAGGTTACTGACCGCCGCGATTGGAATTCCCGCGGCGATACTGGTGCTTTTGCTGGGAGAAGTGTTTCACTTTATTCTGTTCTTGGTAATCGGCGCCTTTAACGTAGTTATGATTTTAGAGTACCTTGCCGCGAAACAACTGCATAAGAATATGAAGCTGTTTATTCCCTGTGCGATCTACGCGTTTGCGCAGCCTACATTGCTCCATTTTCATCTCAACTTACTTACACCGTATCTATTTGTGTTCACTTTGTTCGTTATGATGATACTATTCCATAAGGAAATCAGCTTTTCGGACGCGGCGTTTGTAACGCTCGGAACAATTATTATTGTTTTTGGTATGACCTCTATACTTGTCGTACCCGACAGAATACACGGATATTATATTTTGTTCTTTATTATTACTCTTGGCATTCCTTGGATCGCTGACGGCGGCGCGTATTTTACGGGCGTCTTTCTAGGCAAGCATAAGCTGTGTCCCGAAATCAGCCCCAAAAAGACAATCGAAGGTTTTTTAGGCGGCACTGCCTTTTGTATTGTATCCGCGCTTGTTATCGCTTTAGTGTTTAACTCTATTTCTATGACATTAAAGCTTAATATATGGATTATGCTGCTTTTAGGTGTGCTTATAAGTGTTGTTTCGGTTATCGGTGATTTATCATTCTCGCTGATTAAACGTTCCTGTGGTATAAAAGATTTCGGTTCGTTTTTTCCAGGACACGGCGGAGTGCTTGACCGCTTTGACAGCGTAATCTTTACAGCTCCCGTAGTGTTCTTTATTGCAAAATTCTTACCTTTGCTTGCATAAATAAAAAGGTGTTTTATGGTTAAAAATATTAGTATTCTCGGGTCTACGGGTTCAATCGGAACTCAGGCTCTTGATGTTGCCGATAAGCTTGATTTAAAGGTTACGGCAATTACCGCAAATACAAATATCAAAACTCTCGAAGAGCAGGTGCGCAAATACGAGCCTGCTCTCGCGGTTGTTTTTGACGAGAGTAAATATTCTCAATTTAAGTCCAATATAGCCGATACAAATACAAAAGTATCTGCGGGAATGGACGGACTCATTGAAGCGGCTACCCAAAATAACGCCGATTTAATCTTGAATTCCGTAGTAGGGATGGTCGGGCTTTTGCCGACTATAGCAGCGGCTAACGCTAAAAAAGACATAGCTCTCGCTAACAAAGAAACTTTAGTCGCGGGCGGCAGTCTGGTTATGAAGGCTGTTAGCGACAACGGTGTTAATCTTTATCCTGTAGACAGCGAGCATTCAGCTATTTTTCAGTGTCTTCAGGGCTGTCCTGAAAAGAAAGCGTTAAAAAGACTTATTCTAACAGCTTCCGGCGGTCCTTTCTTTGGCAAAAAAGCCGAGGAACTTAAAAATGTTACAGTCGAGCAGGCGCTGAATCACCCAAACTGGGATATGGGCGCAAAAATTACCATCGACTCCGCTACAATGATGAATAAAGGTCTAGAGATTATTGAAGCTTCGTGGCTGTTTGATATGCCTGCCGATAAAATTGACGTTGTTGTTCATCGCGAGAGTGTCATTCATTCTATGATTGAGTATGTTGATAACTCGGTAATCGCTCAGCTCGGAGTGCCTGATATGCGTATACCGATTCAGTACGCCATAACCTATCCCAATCGTTTTGAATCACCTGTAAATCAGCTCAATCTTACAGATTACGCGAAGCTCACCTTCTTTGAGCCCGATTATGACGCGTTTAAATGCCTCAGAGCTTGTAAACAGGCTATTGAAAGAGGCGGTTTGTGCGCCGCGGCGGCTAACGGCGCCAACGAAGTAGCCAACAAGCTCTTCCGCGACGGGAAGATTTCCTTTCTCGATATTGGCGACCTTGTTATGGATGCTATGCTCAGACAGGATAACATCAGCGCCAAAACTGTTGATGATGTTCTCACGGCTGATAAAAACGCCCGTGATTATGTTTTGAGTAATATATAAATTGGAGTGACTACGTTGTTATCTGTATTAACTACAATAGCATTAATTATTATAGGTGTTCTTCTGTTCTTGTTGATTATATTTTTCCATGAGGGCGGGCACTTTATCGCGGCTAAAAAGAGCGGAGTTCAGGTCAACGAGTTTTCGCTTGGTATGGGTCCCAAGATAATCAGCTTCAAAAAGGGCGAAACTCAGTATTCTCTCAGATTGCTCCCTATAGGCGGTTACTGCGCTATGGAGGGCGAGGATGAGGAGAGCGATAACCCCCGCGCGTTTAATAACGCGAAAGTTTGGAAGCGTATGATTATTATAATCGCCGGCGCTGTTATGAACATTTTGCTCGGGTTTATTATGATGTTCGCGATTGTAGTTCAGAGCCCTGAATATTCCTCGACTACTGTCGCGGGTTTTTCGGAGGTTGCTTTTTCAGCGAACAGCGGCCTTCAAAAAGGCGATAAGTTTACAAAGATTAATAACTATTCAATAAACACATCTCAAGATATGTCTTTCGCTATAGCGACAATCAAGTGTCAGAAGGTTGACGGTTCAACAGTCACGATTTATAAAGAGGATTGTACGCTCAATCTCTGCGCTTTTTACGGCGAATTATACAGCGATGAGGACTTCGCTAAAAACAAAAAACAACTTGATAAAGTGTATAAGATTCTTACCGAAGGCGTCTCAAAGATTAACGCTGCTAAAACAAAAGCTGAGGCTGATAAACTCTACAAAGAGTGTTTTAACAAAATGAAATTAGCCTCGGGTAAGATGGATTATAAGATACCCGAAATAAAAGAGAGAAAAACTCGTCAGCGTTTTACAACAGACGCGGAGGTAATACGCGACGGTAAAAATATAGAACTTAAGAATCTTCAGTTCTACACTTATCTTAAGAGTAAGGACGACAAAGAACCGTCAGTCTCGATAGACTTCTATGTTGAGCCGATTAAAAAGACCTTTGGTACTGTTATTGAACAGACAGGAGCTCAGACTGTCAGCACTATCAGAATGGTCTGGTCGTCAATCATCGGGCTGATTCAAGGTCAGTTCTCGTTCAAGGATATTTCAGGTCCTGTAGGAGCGGCTTCGGCTATTACACAGGTAGCGTCCGAAGGCTTAAAAACAGGCTTTGGCGACGCGGTCAATAACATTCTTTATGTTATGATGATTATTACGGTTAACTTAGGAATATTCAATATGCTTCCGTTCCCCGCGCTCGACGGCGGACGCTTCCTCTTCCTGTTGATTGAGGCGATATTCCGCAAACCTATTCCGCGCAAGGTCGAGAAAATTGTTAACGCTGTAGGTTTGATATTATTGCTTGGGTTTATGGCGGTTATCACTTTTAAGGATGTATTTCAGCTTATCTGGAAATAACGGAGGACGTTATGGGTAGTAAAAACACAGTGAAAATCGGGAATATTTCAATTGGCGGCGATAATAAAATCGCAGTACAGTCAATGCTCAATATTCCCGCTGATGATATAGAAAACAGCGTCAGACAGGCAAAAGAGCTGGAACAAGCGGGTTGCGAGATTATCCGCGCGGCAATCCCTAATATGGACGCGGTAAAGCTCATTCCCGCGCTTAAAGAGGCGGTAAGCGTACCTATAGTCGCTGACATTCATTTTGATTACAGGCTCGCTTTGGAATCGGTTGCGGCGGGTGTTGATAAAATTCGCATCAATCCTGGCAATATCGGCTCTGACGATAGGGTAAAGGCTGTCGCTGACGCGTGCAAGGCTAACAGTATTCCCATAAGAATCGGCGTTAACAGCGGCTCTGTTGAGAAAGAAATTCTCGCTAAATACGGCTCGCCTACACCTGAGGCTCTTGTCGAAAGCGCTTTGTATCACGCTTCTTTACTTGAAAAATTTGACTTTAACGATATTGTGCTTTCGATGAAAAGCTCTACAGTTAGCTCAATGATAAAAGCATATGAGCTCGCTTATGAGCGCTGCGATTATCCGCTACACCTCGGTGTTACCGAGGCGGGCACAGAGCGTATGGGTTTGATAAAGTCCGCCGCGGGTATTGGTTCGCTTCTGCTCAGAGGTATAGGCGATACAATCAGGGTTTCGCTCACTGCCGACCCTGTTCGTGAAGTTTACGCCGCGCGTGATATTCTAAAAGCGCTCGATATAGAAAAGGGTGGAGTTCAGCTCGTGTCCTGCCCGACATGCGGCAGAACAAAGGTGGACCTTATATCCTTGGCTAATGAAGTTGAGGAACGATTAAAAGACTGTAAGCTGAATATTAAAGTCGCTGTTATGGGCTGTGTTGTTAACGGACCAGGTGAGGCTCGAGAGGCTGATTATGGTATCGCCGGCGGCGACGGTAACGGTCTTGTGTTTAAAAAAGGAGAAATACTATACAAGGTTCCCGAGGATAAGCTTGTTGACGCCTTGTTAGATGAAATAGAGAAAGAGTATGGCAAAGTTTAAGGAAGTATTTGAAAATTTTATCGACCAAAATTCAATAGATTCAACGATACTCGACGCTTCCGTAAAAAGGGTAAATACCAACGCTTCGTTGAGAACCGCTACGGTATATCTTGATTTGGACAAGCTTGTCACCAGAAAAGCTCTTCATAACGCCGAGAACGCTCTGAAAAAATCAAGGCTCGCGCTTATTAAAGCTGAGATTAAACCGTGTTTTAATAAAGACTTGTTTTCCGCTGATTATTTTGGAGAGCTTGTTGAGGAACTTAAAATCAAAATCCCCCGAATCAACGGAACTTTCGGAAACTCCGAAACTGATTTTGACGGTGAGGTTCTGAATATTACGCTTAAAAACGGCGGAAAGGCTCTGCTCGACAGTGTAAAATTTAAGGCTGAGCTTTCAAAGCTTGTTATGGATGAGTTCGGTCTTTCTATTCACGTTACATACAGCGGAGTAACCGAGCTTGACGGAGACAGCGAGGAGTATCTTGAATTCCAGCAGAATACTGAGAAGAAGCTCCAGCGTGAAAGTCTCGAAAAAATTGTTGAGATATTTGAGGATGAAAAAGAATCCGCTGTCGCTTCTGCTCAGAAGAGAGCGGACAACGTTAAATCCGAGATAGAAGTCCGCAAGGGTGAGTTTTTAAAACCTCAGATTATAAAAAGCTCAATCAGACCTCTTTACGGCAGAGTTAATAAGACAAAGCTCATCCCGATTGAAAAGGTTGAGTACGATTCGGGAAAGGTGGCTGTATGGGGCGATGTTATCCAGGTTACCAAAAAGGTTACCCGCTCGGGTGATAAAAACATTTTTACTATTGATATTACTGACTATACCAACTCAATTACCGTTAAGGTCTTTGGACCTATTAATCAGACAGCTGTTGTAGATAAAATTAAAAGCGGTGACGCTATAGTTGTCAACGGTGATGTTGAGTTCGATAAGTACGCGGGCGGTGTTGTAATTAACGCCAGAAGCATTAGTACGGTGCAAAAGGTTAAAGTAGTTGATAACGCGCCAAAAAAGCGTGTTGAGCTTCACCTTCATACAAATATGTCCCAGATGGACGGTATGACTTCCGCTGAAGATTTAATCAAAAGAGCCGCTTCATGGGGACATCCCGCTATAGCAATTACCGATCACGGTGTTGCTCAGGCATTCCCCGAGGCTATGAATACAGCCAAAGCTCTTAATAAAGATGAACAAAAAATTAAGATAATTTACGGCACAGAGGCTTATTTTATAGACGACCTTGTAGATTCTGTATCAGGCAAAGCGTCTGGCAGCCTTGACGGTACTTTTATATGCTTTGATATAGAAACGACAGGCTTGTCCGCTAAGAACGATAAAATCACAGAAATCGGCGCTGTTAAAATTGAAAACGGCGTTGTTGTAGATACGTTCTCCACATTCGCTAATCCCGAGATGCCGATTCCCGCTAAAATCACTCAGCTAACGGGAATAACAGATTCTATGGTTAAAGACGCTCCATCTCAATCTGAGGCTGTAAAAGCGTTTCTTGACTTTGCGGGCGATAACGTTCTTGTGGCTCATAACGCTCCTTTTGATACTGGCTTTATCAGAGTTGCGTGTGAGAATATGGGCGTACCTTATAACCTTACCGCCATAGACACCGTTGTTATTTGTCGTTCAATTCTTAAAGATATTAAGAACTGCAAGCTTGATACAGTCGCGAAATATCTGCGTCTGGGTGATTTTAATCATCACAGAGCTAAGGATGACGCTGAAATGCTCGCTAGTATATTTGTTGAGCTTTGCCGCAGATTAAAAGATGATTACAATATTTATGACGTAAGCGAGATAAATACTAAGATTGAGGGCGGCGACTACAAAAAGCTGCCCACCTATCATCAGATTATTCTTGTTAAGAATCTGACTGGTCTTAAGAATCTTTATAAGCTTATTTCATCAAGTCATCTCGATTATTTTTATAAAAAGCCCAGAATTCCGAAGTCTTTGCTTGTTGAGCACAGAGAAGGGCTGTTAATCGGTTCCGCGTGTGAGGCGGGGCAGCTTATGAGGGCTATCATCGGCGGTAAACCTAAGGATGAAATTCGTAAGATTGCCAAGTTTCATGACTATCTTGAGATTCAGCCGACAGGTAATAACGCCTTTCTGTTGAGAAACGGCATTTGTAAGTCACAGGCTGACTTGGAGGATTTGAACCGACGTGTCGTTAAACTCGGCGAGGAGCTGAATATTCCCGTTGTAGCGACCTGCGACGTTCACTTTATGGACCCGACAGACGCGGATTTCAGAATGATACTACAGGCGGGACAGGGCTATACTGACGCTCAGCAGCAAGCTCCGCTTTATTATCGGACAACTCAGGAAATGCTCGAGGAGTTTAGTTATCTCGGTGAGGAAAAGGCGTATGAGATAGTTGTTGAAAATACAAACAAGATTGCTGATTCTATCGAGAACATTCAGCCGATTCCCGACGGCAACTATCCTCCGTTTATTGAAGGCGCCGAGCAGCAGCTCATAGATATTACATGGGAAAGAACCAAGAAAAAGTACGGTGACCCTGTTCCCGAGATTGTCGCTAAACGCCTTGAAAAGGAATTAAACTCAATTACAAAATACGGCTATTCTGTGCTTTATATGACAGCGCAGAAGCTCGTAGCCGATAGTGAGGCTCACGGGTATCTTGTCGGCTCGCGAGGCAGTGTAGGCTCCTCGTTTGTCGCGACAATGTCTGGTATCTCTGAGGTAAATCCGCTTTGTCCTCATTATGTTTGTCCGAAATGTAAGCACAGCGAGTTTTTTGAGCGCGGAGAGTACGGCTCGGGCTTTGATATGCCGCCCAAAGATTGTCCCGAATGCGGAACTGCTATGGACCGTGACGGTCACGAGATTCCGTTTGAGACCTTTCTTGGTTTCAAGGGCGACAAGGTTCCCGATATTGACCTCAACTTCAGCGGCGAGTACCAGTCAAAGGCTCATCGTTACACAGAGGAGCTTTTCGGCAGAGACCACGTTTTTAAGGCGGGGACAATTTCAACAGTTGCTGATAAAACAGCTATAGGTTTTGTGCGTAAATTCGCTGAAGAAAACGGTAAGATATACCATAAAGCCGAAGAAAACCGTCTCGCTATCGGTTGTACCGACATCAAGCGTACCACAGGTCAGCACCCAGGTGGAATGGTTGTTGTACCGAAGGGATATGAGATTTACGATTTCTGTCCTGTTCAGCATCCCGCTAATGATGTAAATTCAGATAATATAACAACTCACTTCGACTTCCATTCTATTCACGATACAATCACCAAGCTTGACGAACTCGGACATGATTCTCCAACCATTTATCATTATCTTGAGCAGTTTACTGGTATTCCCGTAATGGATGTAAGTATGAGTGACCCCGAGGTTATGTCACTCTTTGAGTCGCCGAAGGCTTTGGGTGTTACTGCTGAAGATATTGACTGTGAGCTCGGAACGCTGTTTTTACCTGAATGCGGCACTCCGTTTACTCTTAAGATGATTTCCGAGGCTAAGCCAAAGACCTTCTCTGACTTGCTTCAAATCTCGGGTCTTTCTCACGGTACAGATGTATGGAACGGCAACGCTCAGGATCTTATCAAGAACGGTACCTGCACAATTTCAGAAGTTATCGGTACTCGTGACTCGATTATGACCTATCTTATGCACAAAGGTCTTGACCCGAGTATGGCGTTTAAGATAATGGAAATTACTCGAAAGGGTAAAGCCTCTAAAATGTTTAACGAGGAACACTACGAGGCTTTTAAAAAAAATAATGTTCCTCAGTGGTATGTCGATTCCTGTCTCAAAATCAAGTATATGTTCCCGAAGGCTCATGCCGCGGCGTATATGATTTCAGCTTTGAGATACGGTTGGTATAAAGTTCATCGTCCCGTAGAATTCTACGCCGCTTACTTTACCGTGCGTCACGATAACTTTGACGGTCTGACTGTTATGAAGGGCAGAGCGGCTGTTAAAGAAAAGATAAAGACAATCAAGAATATGGGGTATGACGCTACCGCTAAGGACAGCGCGGAGCTTGATACTTTTATCAAAGTCAACGAAATGCTCGCCAGAGGGGTAGAGGTGCTTCCGATTGATATTTATAAATCCGAAGCTAATATCTTTAAAATAGAGGATGGGAAAATCAGACTCCCGTTCTCTGTACTCCCAGGAATCGGCGAGAGCGCCGCTATAAGCCTTGCTGAGGCGGGCAAGAGCGGAGAATATCTCTCGCTAGAGGATATGCAGATGAAAACAAAAGCGTCAAAATCTGTTATTGACGCGCTCAAAGAGTGCGGCGCGACAGGCGATTTGCCCGACAGCGCGCAGATGTCCTTGTTTGGAATATAGAAAGGATTGATTATATGAAAAAACAATTCAATAAGCTCGCAGGCATATTAATCTGTATTGTTTTTGCCGTTTTCCTGCTTTACCTCAAGGATAATATGGGCAATATCTTCTCAGGGATAGGCTCGTTTTTATCAATACTTACGCCGTTTATTTACGCGTTCGGTATTGCTTATATTATGAATTTTCCGTACAGGTTTTTCCACAAGAAGGTTTTTACAAAAGTAAAAGCCAAGTGGTTCCAGAAGGTCAATAAGCCCTTGTCTTTGATTGTCACTTACGTTCTTGTATTGGGCATTATCACTCTGCTTATTGCTGTATTGGTTCCGCAGCTGAGCGAAAACCTTAACATACTTGTCAAGAAATTTCCGTCATATATCAAATCGTTTAACGCGTATACCGCCGATTTAGGCGAATGGCTGAGAGTTCATTTCGGACTTGACTTTTCAATCTTTGATAACTTCAACAAGATTGTTATTAAAAAAGCTTCCCAGATGGCTAATATGGACAGCGTCGGCAAGGTGTTCAACGCCGTTACAGGTACAATCACTGTTTTCTACAACTGGATTATGGCGCTTGTATTATCCATCTATATGCTTGTTGAGAAGGAATTTTTGTTCAGACAGCTCAAGCGTCTTGGCGCTGCTTTCCTCCCCACAAAATGGATGCCGACAATTTATGAAATCATCAATGTTTCCGATGAAAAATGCGGTAAGTTTTTGGTAGGTAAAATCCTCGACGCCGCGATTGTCGGTGTGCTTTGCTTTATAAGTATGATGATATTCAATCTGCCTTTCGCTCCGCTGATCAGCGTTATCATCGGTGTATGTAATATTATCCCGTTCTTCGGTCCGTTTATCGGAGCCATTCCAAGTGCTTTCCTGCTTTTCCTCGTATCGCCTTGGGATTGCCTGATATTTGTTATAATTATCTTTGTAATCCAGCAGATTGACGGCAACCTTATTAACCCCAAAATCGTCGGTCAGTCGGTAGGTCTAATCGGATTCTGGTCGCTGTTCTCTGTTATGGTAGCAGGCGCTTTGTTCGGCATACCTGGAATGATTCTGGGTACTCCGATTTTTGCCTCAATCTATACTCTCATCGGCAGAAAAACGCGTAAGAGAATTAATATGAAGGGCGAAAACGCCGAGCAGGTTATTAATATGGACGTTATCAAGACAGGCAGTCTGACAAACGTTAAGAAGCGTAAAAAGGATTTGAAAAAAGAGAAGGATATACTTTTAAAGTCAGAATCCACAAAATCTGAAGAATCCGAAAAACCTGAAGAAAGCGACAACGCTGAAAAAACAGAGTAAAACACTCAGACTTGACAATAACGCTTTTATGTGTTAACATATTAGCACGCTAAAGCGAAGGAAAGATTTTATGAATAATAATATCAAAATTACACCCGAAGGAACAAAGGACTATTTGTTCAAAGAGTGTACCGCGGTTAATTATGTTAGCAAAAAAATAGAAAAGGTTTTTCAAAATCATCAGTTTCATCAGGTTATTACGCCTTGTCTCGAGTTTTATGATTTGTTTGCCGCGGGTTCAGGCGGAATTGATCAGCAGAGTATGTTTAAGACAACTGATAACTCAGGCAGGATAGTTGTAGTAAGACCTGACTCTACGCTGCCTATCGCTCGTCTGGCGTCCACTAGACTTCAGAACGAGGTTTTTCCCGTAAGGCTCTATTACAATCAGCCTGTTTACAGAAATAATCCTGTTCTTACTGGTCGCTCAAACGAGATAATCCAGCTTGGAGTTGAGCTTATCGGTTCAAGCGGATTAAGAGCTGACATCGAAATTATCACAACCGCTGTCGAAAGTCTTGCAGCTATTTCTGACGATTTCAGACTTGAAATAGGTCACTCTATGATTTTCAGCGCTTTGTCTGATGAACTTGACGCTGATATTAATCAAAAAGAGCTGATTAAAACGTATATTGAGAACAAGAATTATTCGGCGCTTAACGATTGTCTCGATAAACTTGAACAAAACGAAACAGTCTCCGCTATCCGCAAACTTCCTTCTTTATTTGGCAGTGATGAAGTTTTCGATAAAGCTGAGAAGGTGATTAAATCCTCGAAAGCTCTCGATGCTTTAGCTTATCTTAAGGATTTATATAAAATGCTCTCAACACTGAATCTTGGTGATAAGCTCAGCCTTGACTTAGGTCTTGTACAGCGCAACGAGTATTACAGCGGCATAGTTTTTTCGGGATATATTCTGGGATTCGGCGACGCCGTTCTGTCGGGCGGTCGATATGATAAGATTATGGATAGCTTTGAAATCCCGACTGGCGCCGCGGGTTTCGCTATAAGTATAAATCGCATAGCCGAGAAAGCTCGTTATAAATCACGCAGCAATATTCCCGAGGTGCTTGTTTACGCGAAATCCGACGATAACATTATGAAAGCGGTTGACTATACCGCTAAGCTTGTTAAACAGGGTATAAAAGCGCAGTTTTCTGATTTATCTGATGAAAACGAGGCGAGAGAATTCGCCGAAAAACTAGGTATTAAAAAAATAGAGGTAATATGAAACCGCTTAGAATAGCCTTAACTAAAGGCAGACTTGAAAAGAAAACAATTGAATTATTTGAAAAGCTCAGCTATAACTGCGACGAAGTCCATAACAAAGGCAGAAAGCTGATTATGAATATCGGCGACGGAGAGTTTGAGGTAGTACTCGCCAAAGCCGCTGATGTTATAACATATGTTGAACACGGTGTGTGTGACCTTGGCGTTGTCGGCAAGGACACTATTCTTGAGAACGGCACATCGTTTTATGAGCTTCTCGACTTAGGCTTCGGTAAATGCAGATTCGCTCTAGCTGCTAAGAAAAACACCGACTTCTTTCATGGCTATGGCGCTAAGACTGTCGCCACAAAATACCCGAACGTTACCCGAAAGTTTTTTGAAAACAAAAATATGGACGTTCGCGTAATCAAAATTGAGGGTTCAGTTGAGCTTGCTCCTCTTGTCGGACTCGCCGACGGTATTGTGGATATAGTTGAAACGGGTTCAACTCTTAAAGCAAATAACCTAGAGGTCAAGGAATATGTGACTGATATTTCAGCGCGATTAATAGCTAATATAGCGAGCCTTAAGCTCAGAAAGAACGAAATAGAAGAATTAGTCAGTAAAATGGAGGCTGTAACTACAGATGATAACAACGGTAAAAGCTAATGGCAAGGACGAATACAGCTTTATAGAAACCCTTAAAGAACGCTCCCAGAGCGGCGCTAAGGATGTAAGCTCCATTGTCCTTGATATTATAAATAATGTTAAGCAAAACGGCGATAAGGCTGTTTATGACTATACTGTAAAGTTTGACGGCAAAGCGCCTGATAAGGTTGAAATCTCAAAAGAAGAAATTGACAATATTATCGCGAAGTGTGACAGCGACTATCTTGAAACAATCAGAAAAGCTGCCGCTAATATTGAGGATTTCCATAAACGTCAGGTTCAGCAGTCATGGCTTACCACAAAAGAAAACGGCGTTATAATGGGACAGCGTGTCAGAGGTCTTGAAAGGGTAGGACTTTATGTGCCGGGCGGCACCGCGGCGTATCCTTCTTCTGTTTTGATGAACGCTATTCCCGCCAAGCTCGCTGGTTGCAAAGAGATTATTATGACTACGCCTCCCTCAAAGGACGGCAAGCCTAATCCCGATATTATCGCCGCGGCTAAAATCGCGGGCGTTGACCGCGTATTTCTTATGGGCGGCGCTCAGGCTGTTGCCGCTCTCGCTTACGGCACAAAGCAGGTTCCCAAGGTTGATAAAATTGTAGGGCCCGGAAATATCTTTGTAGCAACCGCGAAAAAGCTTCTCTACGGCGTAGTAGATATTGATATGATTGCGGGCCCGAGCGAGATTCTTATTATCGCCGATAAAACCGCTGACGCAAAATATCTCGCGGCTGATTTGATGAGTCAGGCTGAGCATGACAGGCTTGCCAGTTCAATTTTGTTGACTGATTGTGAAGAATTGGCAGAGAGTGTAAAATCTGAGCTTAAGCGCCAGTGCGCTTATCTTGACCGTAAAGATATTATTGAAGAAAGCTTAAAGAACTACGGAGCTATTATTGTTTGCTCTGATATGAGCCAGGCGGTAGATTTCGCTAATGAGCTCGCTCCCGAGCATCTTGAGGTTTGCTGCGAGAATCCTATGGAGTATGTCGGCAAGCTCGATAACGCGGGCTCGGTATTCCTTGGAAACTTCAGTCCCGAGCCTTTGGGAGATTACTTCGCGGGACCAAACCATGTGTTGCCGACCAGCGGTACGGCAAGATTTTTCAGCCCGTTGTCCGTTGACAGCTTTGTCAAAAAATCCAGCTTTATCTATTATACCGAGGACGCTCTCAGAGCTGATTCCGAGGATATTATCAGATTCGCTGAGACAGAGGGCTTGACCGCTCACGCTAATTCAATTAAAGTCAGATTTGAGGAATCATAATGTCTTATGAGCTAAATGATAAGATTAAAAATTTAACACCTTATGAGCCGATTTCGGGTACATATGACATTCGTCTTGACGCTAATGAATCTACGTTGAATTACTCGCCCGAGCTTTTGTCTATGGTTCACAAGGTGGTAGATAATCTCGATTTTAATCGCTATCCAGATCCGACATGTCTTAAACTACGTAAGTCCTTCGCTGATTTTTACGGGATTGATTATAAAAATGTAACGGTCGGTAACGGCTCGGACGAGTTGATTTTTCTGATAGAATCCGCTTTTTTGAAACGCGGGGAAAAACTCCTTGTCGCTTCGCCTGATTTCAGTATGTACGAGTTTTACGGCTCAATAAGTGAAAATCCCGCTGTCAGATATTTAAAGAACAGCGAGCTGAATATTGATGTTGATAATCTTATTGACACTGTTAATCAGAACGATATAAAGCTTGTTATTTTTTCTAATCCCTGCAATCCTACTGGACAGGGTATGAATAAAGCCGATTGCAAAAAGCTTATTAAAAGCGTCAGCTCTCTTGTTGTGCTTGATGAGGCGTATATGGATTTCTGGAGCGAGGAGCAAAGTCTTTTAAATAACGTGGGTAGTTATGATAATCTCATCGTTTTTCGTACAGCGTCAAAGGCTATGGGATCCGCGGCGTTAAGGCTGGGTTTTGCTGTAGCTAACGAAAACATATCGAGAGCAATTGCCGCCGTAAAATCGCCATATAACGTAAACTCGCTTTCTCAGGCAATTGGATTCGAGCTGTATAAAAACAAGGATTATTTAAATAATAGGATTAAAACTATTGTCGAAAATACTACCTTGTTGTATAATGAGCTGAAAAGGCTCGGAGAATTAACAGATGACTTCATTGTTTATCCCACAAAAACCAACTTTGTGTTTGTGAGAACATCCTTCTCAAAGGATTTGTGGGAATACCTGAAAGCAAATTCTGTCGCTGTCCGCTATATGGGCGAATATATCAGAATTACAGCGGGTACTAAAGAAGAAATAAAAGATGTGATAAGCTTAATAGAAAAATACTTTGGAGAAGAATTATGCGTAAAGCTTTAATCGAAAGAAAAACTAAAGAAACTGACATATCTCTTGATTTATGTCTTGACGGTGGAGAAGTCAACATTGATACAGGTATCGGCTTTTTTGACCATATGCTAAACTCGTTCGCTGTTCACGGTGGATTTGGCTTGAATGTTAGCGTTAAAGGCGATTTGAATGTTGACGACCACCATACAGTTGAGGACACGGGTATCGCTTTAGGCTCCGCTTTTAAAGAAGCGTTGGGGGACAAGGGCTCAATTGAGCGCTTCGGCAGCTTTTATGTTCCGATGGACGAGGCTCTCGCGTTCGCTTCAGTAGATGTCAGCGGCAGACCGTTTTTGGTGTTCGACGCGGATTTTCCTCAAGAGAAGTGCGGGGACTATACCGCTGCTCTAACTGTGGAGTTTATGCGCGCATTCGCGTTTAACGCGGGTATTACACTTCACGTTAAATCTTTGTATGGATACAATTCTCATCATATAGTCGAAGCCATATATAAGGCTGTAGCTCACGCTATGAGATTAGCTGTTAAGAAAAATAACTCAGGCGAAGTTCTTTCAACAAAAGGAGTACTATAATGATAGTTTTACCCGCAATTGATATAAAAGACGGTAACTGCGTCAGACTATTCAAGGGCGACTTTTCAACAGTTTCAAAGGTTGCCGATGACCCTTATCAGGTCGCTCAGCGTTTTATTGACGCGGGCGCTCAGTGGATGCATATGGTTGACCTTGACGGAGCGAAGGACGGTAAGCTTATCAATTCAGAGCTGATTATTGATGTCGCTAAATCCTTTGACATCAAGGTCGAAGTCGGCGGTGGAATCCGTGATATGAATCGTATTGAGCATTATCTTGAAAACGGTGTTGACCGTGTTATTCTCGGCTCAGCCGCTGTCAATGACCAGAGCTTTGTTATTGACGCTGTTAATAACTTTGATGATCAGGTTGCTGTCGGTATTGACGCGAAAGACGGTATTGTCCGCGCTCAGGGCTGGACAGATAAGTCCGAGATAAACTATCTTGACCTCGCTAAACAGATGGAAAGCATCGGCGTAAAAACGATTATATTCACTGATATTGATCAGGACGGTACTCTTTCCGGACCTAATCTTGTTCAGCTTGATAAATTAAGAAGCGCTGTAAGCTGTGATATTATAGCGAGCGGCGGTGTTTCAAATATAAAAGACATTATCAATCTTAACTCTCTCAATATCTATGGAGCAATAACTGGTAAGGCTATATATACAGGCAGCCTTGACCTCAGAATGGCTATTCAATTAGCCGAAAAGGTGTCGTAATATGGATTTTGAAAAGTATTTTAAAAAATCAGATTTAATCCCGACTATTATTCAGGAAAAATCTACAGGCGAAGTGCTTATGCTTGCGTATATGAACCGTGAGTCGATGCAAAAGACCTTGGAGACAGGCTTTACGTGGTTCTATTCAAGAAGCCGTCAGGAGCTTTGGAACAAAGGAGCGACCTCGGGGCATTTTCAAAAGGTGATTGATATTTTTTCGGATTGTGATGACGATACCATTCTAATTACTGTCGAGCAGACTGGCGCTGCCTGCCACACAGGTCATCATTCCTGCTTTTTTAATAAAATCAAAAGTTTTGAGGTATAAACATATGGATGATAAAGTTTTACAGGCGCTGTATGACACAGTGCTCAGCCGAAAAGAGAATAAACAAGAGGGTTCTTATACCTGCTACTTATTTGAAAAGGGTATTGATAAAATTTTGAAAAAGGTCGGCGAAGAGTGCAGCGAAACTATTATAGCCGCCAAGAATAACGACAACAGCGAGACTGTCTATGAGATTTCGGACCTTATTTATCACCTTATGGTTATGATGGTAGAGCAGGGCATCACTCTTGATGAAGTTCTCGCGGAGCTTGATAAACGCAGCGAAAAAACAGGCAACCTTAAAAAGTTTCACGAAGTAGACAAAAATACATAATAAAAATGGCGCCTCTTTGAAGGCGCCGCTCTTTTAAAGGACTATATATGAATTTTAATATAATTACACTTGGCTGCAAGGTCAATCAGTATGAAAGCCAGATGATGACCGAGCTTCTTAAAAGCAACGGTTTTACTCTATCGTCAGATAAAGACAAGGCTGACATCACAATAATTAATACCTGTACCGTTACAGCTGTGACAGACGCTAAAAACCGAAAAATAATCCATAAAACACGCCGCAATAATCCTGACGGTATTATTGTTCTCACAGGCTGTATGCCACAGGCGTTCCCCGACAGAACCACGGACTTTGACGGGTGCGATATAGTGTTGGGTAATAAGCGTCGTAAAATGCTTGTTGATTCTATTAACGAGTTTTTAACTACACATCAGCAGATTATAAATATTGAAACTCACGATAATAAAAACGCTGAATATGAAAGTTTTACTGTTCAGAATTTTGAAGGTCATACTCGCGCGTTTGTCAAGATTGAGGACGGCTGCAACCGCTTTTGCTCATATTGTATTATTCCATACGCAAGAGGCAGAGTGCGCAGCAAGAGACCCGAGGATATTAAGACAGAGATTGAAAATCTCGCTCAGAATAGCTATAAGGAAATTGTGCTTGTCGGTATTAATTTGTCCGCTTACGGTCAGGGAAAGAGTTTTAACCTAGCCGACGCTGTTGATATAGCATGCTCCGTTGACGGGATAGAGCGCGTCAGGCTCGGCTCTTTTGAGCCCGAGATGATGTATAAGGAATTAATTGAGAGATTTTCGCGTCAGGAAAAATTCTGCCCGCAGTTTCATCTTTCGCTTCAAAGCGGTTGTAACGCTACGTTAAAGCGTATGCGCCGTCAGTATGACTGCGACGAATACCTCAGAATAGTCGAAACTCTGCGTAATAACTTTGATAACGCGTCTATCACAACCGATGTTATGGTGGGCTTCGCGGGCGAGACTGACGAAGAATTCAACGAGAGCCTTGAGTTTGTTAAGAAAGTCGGCTTCTCAAAGGTCCATGTTTTTCCGTATTCTCAGCGCAAGGGCACGTTAGCCGATAAGATGGACAATCAAATTGACCCGAAAACCAAAGACGCTCGTTCAAAGCTTATGACCAAAGAATGTGATATTCTTCGAAAAAACTTCTTTGAATCGCAGGTCGGCTTGACCGAAACTGTCCTCGTGGAACGTTTCAGAAACAACGAATACTATGAAGGCTATACAATGAATTACACGCCCGTCAGAATATACTGCGAGAATATTCCGACAGGCGAGATTGTAAATGTAAAGCTCACAGAAGCTTTTGATGATTATTGTGTTGGTGAGTTAGTTTAGTTCATTTATAAAGCTTTTGACTTCTTTTTGAGCGTCTTTTCTTATTAAATCAGCGTAGCTGTAGAAGATTACGCCTTTAAGATTATTCTTTCTGACAAGCTCCAGCTCGTTTTTGAGAATGTTATTTCTGCTTAACCATGTACCTGAATCGCTGTCGGTTCCCACTTTATAGCCCGCTAAACCGATGTACAGTTTTACGCTTTCGTTGTATTCAAGCGATTTCCATATTTTAAGCGCGTCCTTGAATTTCAGCGCGGGATTATCCAGACTATAATATAGCTGCGGACAAATAAAATCTACATAGCCGTACTGTGAGCACCAGCTTTTAACATCAGCGTACATTTCATAGTCGTTTTCAATGTTGCCCTGCGGCGAGATTGAAAACAGCTTTCCGTACTTATGGCATATACTGAAACAATCCGCGACCAGAGTGTTTACATTAGCTATACGCCATTCATCGAGGGGCAGGGCATTTTCTTTCAGCTTGCTTCTGTAGTTCTTATACTGCTTTTTATCGATGCTTTTACTATCACTCGGATAGAAGTAGTCATCGAATTGAACGCCGTCAACGTCATAATTCTCAACAATTTCTCTGACGCCGTTTTCAATAAGAGTTCTGGCTTTTTTGAGCGCGGGGTTAAGATAGATGTTGCCGTTTACCTTTACGCCGAGGCTTTTGTCCTTAACATAAGGATTATCTTGACTTAACTTTTGTCCGCCCTTGTGCTTTATTCTGTAGGGGTTCACCCAGACGTGAATCTTAAGCCCGAGCTTGTGCGAGTACTCAACCATATATTTAAGCGCGTCATAGCCTACGTTTTTTCCTTGTTTTCCCGACAGAATATGAGAGTTTGGGTAATACTTCGATTTATACAAAGCGTCTGAGAACGGTCTTATGTGCACTATAAGAGTGTTAAAATTATTGTTTTTAGCGTTTTCGGCTATTCTGTTAAACTTATTCATAAAGCTCTTTAACGAATAGTCCGTGCCGCTCATATCAAGGTCCATATATGTAACCCAAAGTCCTCGCGTTTCCTCATCGCTTATGACGACAGTTTTAATCACTTTATCGCTTTTCTTTTTAACGCTCGTCTCTTTTGGGTTTAAATTCGAAACCGCCAGAAGCGCTATCAGCATAATAACAGCAATTATTATAGGAATATTATTTTTAATTCTTTTTTTCATTTTTGACCTCATTATGAAATATTTTATTATTTATTTGATTATCATCAATATTATCGCGGTTATTGTTACAATCGTTGATAAGATAAAAGCTAAATACCATAAGTGGCGCGTCAGCGAAGCCGCTCTGCTGATAATCTCTGCTTTGTGCGGTTCTGTGGGTATGTATATCACAATGCTGATTATCCGCCACAAAACCCGAAAACTTAAGTTTATGCTTGGTATACCGCTGATTTTCATTGTAGAGTTCGCGGCTTTTCTTTTGGTGATGAATTATGTCTTCTAAACAGCTTTTATTTACTGTTCCCGATGACTGCGAAGGTATGAAATTACGAACATATCTTAGAAAAAAGTGCGGTGTTTCCGCTCGTATAATAACACTCCTTAAGCGAGAAAAAGACGGAATTTTGAGGGATAATAAAATTATCAGAACTGTTGATACAATAAATAGCGGAGATATAATCATTCTGAATCTACCCGATGATAAAAACGAAATTACTCCGATTAAAGGCGATTTAAAGGTGCTATTTGAGGATGATTATATTATCGCGATTGATAAGCCCGCGGGGATGCCTGTGCATCCTACCAAGGTGCATCAGCTGGATACTCTCGCCAATATTCTGAAATACATACAGAACGAGAGGGGAGAGAGCTACACTTTCCGCGCCGTTAACCGTCTTGATAAGGATACTTCTGGTATTGTCCTGATTGCCAAAGATAAATATACCGCTACCGCGCTTCAAAACAGCGTTGATAAAACATACTTAGCGGTATGTGAGGGTGTTATTACGGAAAGCGGAACTATTGATAAACCTATAGGTCTTAAAGATGGTCATACCGTTCAGCGAGAGGTGAGAGCGGACGGCAAACACGCAGTAACCCACTTTGCTCCGCTTAAAAACAATGGAGCTCATACCTTGCTCAAGATAACGCTCGAAACAGGCAGAACCCACCAGATTCGCTGCCATATGGCGAGTATAGGGCATCCGCTCGCGGGCGACGATATGTACGGCGGCAGTCTTGATTATATAAAGCGTCAGGCTCTGCACTGCGAGAGCGTAAGCTTTGTTCATCCTATCACAAATGAAAATATCGTGATTAACAGTGACTTGCCTGAAGATATAAAAAGCATATAATATAATTACAGGGAACTCAGATTATTGAGCTCCCTGCTTTTATCATATCTTAATCTTCTTCTGTTTATTCACTCCGATTATACCCCCTAACGTCGAAAAAACAATCAGCGCCAGTAGTTTATAGAGCGTAAATATTGTTAATGATTCAACCGAGCGGCTTAATCCCGCGAGCAAAATTATAATGAATATTATAAAACCCGTTAATAAGCCTGTAATAAGTCCCGAACTTTTATTGAATCTAGCGGCGATATATCCACCTAAAAGTCCGCCGAGTGATAGAATAGCGAGGTTAACAACATTAATCGCCTCTTTCGGTAATTTATCTGTCATTTGAAATACAAATGATGCTATAATAATCAATAAAGTTATTGCTATTGTAGCGCTTAATATGCCGAATATCAGGCTCTTTATTAACTTTTTATCTATAATATTGCTCTTAACTTTTTTATATGATTTCATAAAAAATCCCCCGAACATAATCTGTAAAGATTATATTCAGGGGATAAGTGTTTTATAACTGATTACTGATCTTTTTTCTTGAATAAGCCTGAGAGAAAGCCTTTCTTTTCGGTAGTCTGAGCTGTTGGTTCTTTTTGAGTATCAACAGAAGAAATGCACCATCTCTTCATCTTCATCTTTACTCTGTCTGAGCCAGTCTCGATGATGATAGCGTCCTCATCTTCTTTGATAGCGACAATACGACCAGATATTCCGCCGATAGTTGTAATTTCATCGCCGATTTCAACACTGTTTCTAAGCTCTGCCTCTTGTTTCTTCTTCTTTGAGTTAGGTCTGATAAGGAAGAAATAGAGCGCGCCAAAAATAGCGACATAGATAACGATAATTAAAACCATAGGGAAGTTGCCCTGTTGACCGGCGGCACCGTCAAGAGTATGTGATAAAAAGTTCATAATATTATATCCTTTCTTTTTTAATAATCCGTTTAGCAGTATATCAAAAAATATAGTAACTTGCAAGGATAATTTGCTATTTGATACATATTTGATTGATTTTATATACGATTGCCGAGTATATTACGGTAAGTTTTGTGGAATTTATCGAATGTTCCCGCCTCAATTTCCTCACGAATGCGCTCCATAAGTGTATTATAGAAGTGAAGATTATGAATAACGCACAGCCTCATTCCGAGCATTTCGCCCGCTTTCATAAGATGGCGAATATAAGCGCGGCTGAAATTCTGACACACAGAGCACGAGCACATCTCGTCAATTGGGCTCTCGTCAAGCTCATATTTAGCGTTCATAATATTGCGTATTCCGCTCCATGTGAACAGATGACCGTGGCGGGCGTTTCGGCTGGGCATAACGCAGTCGAACATATCGACGCCTCTGTAAACCGCTTCAATGATATTCACGGGTGTTCCCACACCCATAAGATAACGAGGTTTATCTTTCGGCATATACGGCATAACTTCCTCGATGATTTCATACATTACCTCGGTTTCTTCACCTACCGCAAGTCCGCCTATTGCGTAGCCCGCAAGGTCAAGCTCCGCGATTTCTTTCATATGCTCAACGCGTAGGTCTTTATAGATTCCGCCCTGGTTAATGCCAAACAGCTTTTGTTCTTTATTGATAGTATCGTCTAGTGAGTTGAGCCTGTTAAGCTCAGTTTTACAGCGTTTGAGCCATCTCGCGGTCAAATTTGCCGAGTTCTTTGTATAATCATACGGGGAAGGATTCTCGACACACTCGTCGAACGCCATAGCGATTGTCGAACCGAGGTTTGACTGGATTTGCATACTAAGCTCAGGCGTCATATTGATCTTATGACCGTCGATATGAGAGTTGAAGGTTACGCCTTCTTCCGTTATATTTCTCAGCTTCGCGAGCGAAAACACCTGAAACCCGCCGCTGTCTGTGAGTATAGGACCGTCCCATTTAGTGAATTTATGAAGACCGCCTAGTGTTTTTACATTTTCATCGCCTGGGCGTAAATGCAAATGATATGTATTGCTCAGCATAATCTGGCACTTGACGTCTTTAAGGTCAAACGCCGAGAGCGCGCCTTTAATCGCTCCCGCTGTCGCAACGTTCATAAACGCGGGAGTTTGTACATTTCCGTGTACAGTTTTAATCACGCCTCTGCGTGCGCTGTCCTGAGTTGTTTTTATCTCAAACATAATTTATATCCTCACAATATAGCCATCGCGTCGCCAAAGCTGAAAAAGCGATATTTCTCGTCGACAGCTGTTTTGTACGCGTTCATAATATTGTCAAATCCCGCGTAGGCGGACACCAGCATAATCAGCGTGCTTTCGGGCAAATGAAAATTAGTAATAAGCCCGTCGAGCACTTTGAACTCATAACCTGGGTATATAAAAATATCAGTCCAGCCGTCACAGGGTTTAATCTCACCAAAGTTTGTCGCGACGCTCTCTAAAGTTCTGCAGGAGGTAGTGCCGACCGCGATAACCCGTCCGCCGTTTTTCTTTGTTTCGTTGATAATATCAGCGGTATCCTTTGGGATTTCATAATGCTCGCTGTGCATTTTGTGCTTCGTGACATCGTCTACCTTGACAGGTCTGAATGTCCCAAGCCCGACGTGAAGTGTTACATAGGCGATTTTTATGCCTTTAGCTTTAATTTTGTCCATAAGCTCGGTTGTAAAATGAAGTCCCGCGGTTGGAGCGGCGGCGGAGCCGAGCTCGTTTGAATATACTGTCTGGTATCGTTCTTTATCCTCGAGCTTCGCGGTTATATAAGGGGGGAGGGGCATCTGACCGATTTTATCCAGTGTCGCGAAAAAGTTTTCGTCACAGTCAAAGTCAACAACTCTGTTGCCGTCGTCCTTAACCTCAACAACTGTAGCGTTCATAAGTCCGTCGCCGAACGAAAATCTTGCGCCTTCTCTGGCTTTTTTACCTGGCTTACATAAGGTTTCCCATCTGTTGCCGCTGATTTGCTTGAGCAAAAGAAACTCAACATTAGCTCCTGTCTCAGCTTTTGTGCCGAAAATTCTCGCGGGTATAACCCTTGAATCGTTGGCGATAAGACAGTCACCTTCGTTTAAATAATCTATTATATCAAAAAAATGCTTATGCTCAATTTTACCGCTGTTTTTATCAAGCACCAAAAGCCTTGAGCTGTCTCTCGGCTCAACAGGAGTCTGAGCGATAAGCTCCTTGGGTAATTCGTAGTAAAAATCACTGGTTTTCATAAAAATTCCTCATAAATACTCGCTATTTTATTACTATTTTGTAATTGACATTGATACCTATTAATGGTATATTATAGAATAGAGTATAACTATATATAGTATAATAATACATTTGTGAGAAACTTACAACTGTTTTTAAGAAATTGTAATATTATGGAGGATCAATATGAAAAAGTTTAACGTTGGTATTATCGGCGCCACGGGAATGGTAGGTCAGAGATTCATTCTCTTACTGCATAATCATCCGTGGTTTAATATCACAACCCTTGCAGCGAGCTCACGCAGCGCGGGCAAAAAGTACGGAGAGCTGATGGATGGCCGCTGGCTTCTTCAGCAGGATATGCCCGAGCAGGTCAAAGATATGGTTGTTATGGACGCCGCTGAAGTTGAGAAAGTAGCTTCTACAGTTGATTTCTGCTTCTGCGCTGTTAATATGAAAAAAGACGAAATCAAAGCTCTCGAGGAAGCCTACGCTAAGGCTGAGTGTCCTATTGTTTCAAACAACTCAGCTAACCGCTTTACTCCTGATGTTCCCATGGTTATCCCCGAGATTAACGCTGACCATATCAAGATTATCGAGGCTCAGCGAAAACGTCTGGGTACTAAACGCGGTTTTGTAGCAGTTAAATCCAATTGCTCCCTGCAGAGTTATGTACCCGCTATTCATCCTCTCAAAAAATTCGGTGTAAACAAAGTTCTCGCCTGTACATATCAGGCAATCTCAGGCGCTGGTAAAAACTTCAATACCTGGCCCGAGATGGTTGATAACCTTATTCCGTATATCGGCGGTGAGGAAGAAAAATCCGAGAAAGAACCGCTCAAAATCTGGGGTAATATCAAAAACGGCGAGATTGTCAATAATAACGATATAGCTATTACATCTCAGTGCCTCAGAGTACCTGTTTCGGACGGTCACACAGCCGCGGTATTTATGTCATTTGAGGGCGACGCTCCGTCAGTTGATGAGGTTATCAAAACATGGGAGAATTATAAAGGCAGAGCTCAGGAGCTTGAGCTCCCCAGCGCCCCTAAACATTTTCTGCATTATTTCACTGAGCCCGATCATCCTCAGATTAAGGAAGCCCGCGACGTTGAAGGCGGTATGGCTGTATCTGTTGGCAGACTCAGAGAAGATACACAGTATGATATGAAATTTGTATGTATGTCTCATAACACTCTCAGAGGCGCGGCAGGCGGCGCTGTTCTTCTTGCTGAATTACTCTGCGCAGAGGGTTATATGGATTAATATTGAATTTGGAGGTTAATTAGATGTCAAAGCCAATTTTTACAGGCTCAGGTGTAGCCCTTATTACACCTTTTAATTCCGATTTAACCGTTAATTATCCCGCTTTGGAAGAACTCCTTGAGTTCCATATCGCCAACGGCACCGACGCTATTATTGCTTGCGGTACAACGGGCGAGGCGGCTACTTTAACTGAAAAGGAGCACTGCGAGGTTCTCAACTTCGTTGCCGAAAAAGTTAACCACCGTGTGCCCGTAATCGGCGGCACGGGCAGCAACGATACCCGCACTGCTATCGAGCTTTCTCAGTCCGCTCAGAAGAGCGGTATTGACGCTATTTTAAGCGTTACTCCTTATTATAACAAGACTTCACAGGCGGGTTTGGTAAAGCATTTTAACACAATTGCCGACTCTGTAGATTTGCCCGTTATTCTCTATAATGTGCCTTCTCGTACAGGCTGCAATATTCAGCCCAAAACCTGTCTCGAGCTTTCAGAGCATCCCAATATCGTAGCTGTTAAAGAAGCCAGCGGCGATATTTCTCAGGTCGCTCTCATCCGTTCTCTTTGCGGCGATAAGCTTGATATTTATTCAGGTAATGATGACCAGACAGTTCCGTTTATGTCTTTAGGCGCTCTCGGCGTTATCTCTGTATTCGCTAACATTTGTCCTCAGGAAATGCACGATATTTGTCAGCTTTGTCTTGATAACGATTTCGCTGGAGCTCAGAAAATGCACTTCCATTACATTGAGCTTATGAATATAATGTTCAGCGATGTTAACCCGATTCCTGTTAAGACTGCTATGAACCTCTTTGGTTATGAAGCGGGCGAGTGCAGACTTCCGCTTGTTCCCATGAGCGCTAGCGCTTATCATAATCTTAAGGATTGTCTGTCAAAGTATAACTTAATAGGAAAGTATAAAGTTTAAAGTTAAAAACATAAATAAGGCGTACGTTGTACGCCTTTTTCTTTAAAAGGATGTAGAAAAATGACTAAAATTGTATTATGCGGATGTAACGGAAAAATGGGACACGCTGTTGCTCAGGCTGCTAAGGAAAACGAAAAATGCACTGTCGTATGCGGCGTTGACGCTTTTGGCGAGAGCAACTATGATTTCCCTGTGTTCTCTGATTTCGCTCATGTAAATGTCGATGCTGATGTTATAATTGATTTTTCAAATCCAGCCTGTCTTGATGATTTGCTCTGTTACGCTTTAAAGAACAAAACTCCCGCTGTAATCTGTACAACAGGATATTCCGAAGAACAAGTTGACAAAATAAAAAACGCTTCAAATGAAATTGCCGTATTCTATTCTGGCAATATGTCGCTCGGCGTTAATCTTTTAATCGAACTCGCCAAGCAGGCGACAAAGGTTCTCGGCAACGATTTTGACATAGAAATCATAGAGAAGCATCATAACCTTAAACTTGACGCTCCATCGGGTACAGCGTTGATGATTGCTGACGGAATTTCAGAGGAACTCGAAAAAGAGCCTCAATATGTATACGACCGCCACAGCTATAGAAAGAAACGTTCAAAAAACGAGATAGGACTTCACGCTGTGCGCGGAGGTACGATAGTGGGTGAGCATGATGTTATCTTCGCGGGAAATGATGAGGTCGTGACAATCACACATCAGGCTCAGTCAAAGGGACTTTTCGCCACAGGCGCTGTCAACGCGGCTGATTTTCTTAAAAATAAGCCCGCGGGAATGTATAATATGAGTATGATGCTCAGCGAAAAACTCAAATAAAAACTTTATATTATGGGGCTGATTCAAAAGTCAGTCCCATTGTCATTCTGAGCGTTAGCGAAGAATCTTTAATCGCTTGCTATCTAAGATTCTTCGTCGCTTTGCTCCTCAGAATGACACAAAGAGCGCAGCTCAATCGTTTTTGAGCCAGCGCTTTTTTCACGCTCGTAATTATTTAACATATCATAATAATAAAACGAGGTGAAATGTTATGGACAATCTTGTTGCCCTCTCAACAGTTACCAGCGCGATGAGAGCAAGAGATATTTTAAAGAAACACGGTATTAAGTCGCAGGTGACTCGAATCCCGTCATCATATAACAAAGGACAATGCTCATACGGATTAAAGATAAACAACAAATTGATGGAAGCGGTAGAAATATTGAGAGATAACAATATAAAAGTCAGCGGACGAGCTTTGGAGGATTTGTTTTGATATATCTCGATAACGGAGCAACAACATTTCCAAAGCCTGTTTCTGTTCTTAAAGCCGTGGATGACACTATCAAATATTATGGCGCTAATCCCGGCAGAGGCGGTCACAAAATGGCTATAAAAGCCTCTGCAATAGTTTATAATACACGAGTAAAGCTCGCTGAGTTATTTGATGTCAGCGATCCTTCAAATATAGTTTTTACCAACAACTGCACTACTGCTTTAAACACAGTTATAAAAGGGCTTGTAAAAAGCGGCGAGCATATTATTATTTCTTCTCTTGAGCACAACGCGGTATTAAGACCAATAGAAAAATTAAAGATCAAAGGCGTTTCTTATTCTGTTGCCAAAATTGTTGAGGGTGATGATGAGAAAACGCTTGATAATTTCAGAGACGCTATTTGTGAAAACACAAAACTGGTTATTTGCACCTCAGCTTCAAATGTAACGGGACTAAAACCGCCGTATGAAAGAATATGCGCTTTATGTCATCAATACGGTATAAGAACTTGTGTTGACGCTGCTCAGGGAGCGGGCATTTTTGATATAAGCCTGAACAACTCGTCAATTGATTATTTGTGCTTGGCGGGGCACAAAGGGCTTTACGGCCCGATGGGAACAGGAGCATTAATAATAAACTGTGGCGAAATACCTGACAGTCTGGTAGAAGGGGGAACAGGCAGCAGCTCAGCGGACTACGCTCAGCCGAATGTATTGCCGGATAAATTCGAAAGCGGTACACTTAATCTTTCGGGAATAGCGGGACTCGGCGCGGGTGTGGATTTTGTTAAAAACCATGGCGTTAACAATATTTATAAGCGTGAGATAAAGCATATACAAAGTATATATAACAGCTTTAATAATATGAGAGATGTAATTTTGTATTCCGATTATCCTGAAATCGGTTCATACGCTCCCGTAATCTCTTTTAATATCAAAAATAAAAACGCTGAATATATAGCTGATGCTTTAAGCAAAAGATATAATATCGCCGTTCGTTCTGGTCTTCACTGCGCGCCGCTTGCTCATAAAACAATTAATACTTTTGAAATTGGTACAGTTAGAGCGGTTCCGTCTGTTTTTACAACAGAAAGAGATATTAAAACATTTATTTCCGCAGTATATAATCTTCAATAATTACTTGAATACATTTAAGTATTATGTTATAATGTATCTGTATTATAGTGTAAAGGAGGTTATATGATGATTGCTGAATGGTTTAACAGCATTTTAGCGGTTTTTAAAACAATACAGTTTAATGATATTATAGATATATTGGCTGTTACTTTTATTATTTTCGGACTATTCAGAATCATCCGCGAGACCAGAGCGGAACAGCTTTTAAAAGGCGTAGTGATTCTTCTCGCGGTGTATATTATCTCCATGATTTTCAGCTTGACCATGATGACTAGTCTGCTCAGGCTGTTGTTTGAGTTCTCTGTTTTGATTATAGCTATTGTATTTCAGCCCGAGCTCAGAAAAGCGCTTGAACGCCTGGGCAAGACAGGCTTCTGGAAATACTTTAACGCTATAAAGAACGGCAAGAACGATGAAAACATCGCTATGGTAAAAAAATCTATCGTAGCCGTTGCCGATACAGCGACTCTGTTCTCAAGCTCAAAGACAGGCGCTCTGATAGTTTTTGAGAGGGATGTCAAGCTTTCGGATATTGCAGATACAGGCACAATCCTTAATTCTGACCCGTCTGTAGCCTTGCTCGGAAATATCTTCTTTAACAAAGCGCCGCTTCATGACGGAGCTACTATAATAAGAGACGGAAAGGTTTTCGCTGCGGGATGTATTCTTCCGCTTACTAATAAGAATAAAGATATTGACATCAATCTCGGCACACGTCATCGTGCCGCGGTAGGTATGAGCGAGGTTTCTGACGCTGTTATTGTTGTTGTCAGCGAGGAAACGGGCGCAATATCAATAGCTGTTAACGGTAATCTGAGCAGAGATTATGACCGAGAGACACTCGCGGCACAGCTTCAGAATCTGCTTTTGGATGATACCAAGGTTTATGTCAAGAAGTCGTCCTTATTCTCTTCAAAAAGAAAGGAGAATAAAGATGAAAAATAATAAACACGCGCGTCCAAACAGCAGGTTTAAACGTCTGTTTAAGAGCAACAAGTTTCTAATCATACTCTCTCTTATAATATCGTTGTCGATATGGGTTGCTATCAGCCTCAGCGATACAAACGAAACAACTACAACAGTTTCTGATATTCCGATTAGTATTAATCTATCTAAGGATGCGGATCGCAACGGACTTAAAATATTTACAGGTAACGACCAGAAGGCTTCTGTTACTGTAACGGGTAACCGTTTGACACTTGGATCGATTACAAATGAAGATATTATAATATCCGCTCCCACAGCGGGTACAATATCAACAACGGGCACATATCCACTGTCGCTTACTGCTAATAAAGCTAACCCTTCAGACCGTTTTGAAATAACGTCTACAGTTTCTCCTTCGGTAATCACAATATTTGTTGATAAACAAAAGAAAGAAAGCTATGATATTGTAAATAAAATCAAATATAATGTTTCCGAAGGGTATCACGCGGTAGTAACAACTTCAGTGGATTCAATCACAGTCAGCGGTCCTCAGAGCGAGGTTGATAAAGTCGCTTCGGTCGGAATAACAGGTAATATTTCGGGTGAGCTCAAGGACAACACTTCTATTGAATGTGATGTAAAGCTTTTTGATAATTCAGGCAGCGTAATTACTAGCAATATGATAACGCTTAGCGAAAACAAAGTAACCGCTAATTTCTCGGTGCTTCCGTATAAAGAGCTTCCGATTAAGATAGCTACCAAAAATAAGCCCTCACAGCTTAATATTGAGGATTATTGTACGGTTATTCCCGACACGGTGAAAATCGCTGCTCCCGCCGAAACTCTTGAAAAGTTAAAATCTATCAGCACAAACGAAATTGACTTTGCTACCATAACCAACAAGAGCTACGATTTAGAGAAGAAGCTCGAGATTCCGTCTAAATGTATCAATATAAGTGATGTCGATACGGTTAATGTTAAGATGAATCTTCATTCTCTTGATTCAAAAACATTGAAGGTAGACAGCGAAAGCTTCACTGTAAGCGGATTAAGTGACAAATACACCTACAACATTATTACTGAATCGCTTAACATCCAGATAATCGGACCTAGTTCTCAGATTAAAAAGATTACTCAGGCTGATCTTTCCTGTGAGATTGACGCCTCATCAATTGACGGTACGACAGGCTCAATAACCTTGCCTGTTAAATTCAAGGTTAACGGCGATACTTCTTCGTGGGTTTACGGTAATTATAAGGTTAATATTTCAATTGATAATTCATAATAAAGCGCGCCTTGGCGCGCTTTATATTATAAGGAGCAGAATAAATGAAAAGCATACTGAACAAATTTACATTTCACTCTATAATAGTTTCGCTTTGCCTGGTCGTTTTGGGCTTCATAATCATTTTAAACGCCAATGATGTATTATTCTGGGTTATAAAAGCTCTTGGTGTTTTGCTGCTTATAGACGCTGTTATTCGTTTTATCGGATTTCTTCGCCTGCCTGCGGAAGAAAAAACCATTAAGTTTGATTTAATAAGATCAATTATCGAGGCTGTGCTTGGAATAATCGCGCTTGTTAACGCCAGTTCTGTTGTATCTCTTTTGTATATTTTTATAGGTGTTATAATAATTGTAGAGGGGATTCTTCATATTCAATTTGTATTATCGTACAAAAATATGCTTAATCACTGGATAATTAACTTTTTTATTGCTTTAATTAATATCTTATGCGGTGTATTTGTTGTGGCTCATCCCATTCTGACGAGCGGAATCGTAAATATAATAATCGGTATTGAGATTATTATTTCGTCTGTTTTGGGATTATGCAGTTATATTTATCTATATGCGTTCCTTCGAAAAGCTTCTATGGAGATTATAGAGGTTGACGAGTTTAGCGATATAAATTAAAAAAGGAAGTACTATTTTAGTACTTCCTTTTTTTATACTTTAGCCCTGCTTTGGCTGCCTATTCGAATTTTTGCTTCGTCCATATCTTTTTCCTGATTATACAGAACACTTTGTACAAGTCCTATGGCTATCATCATACTCATTACCGACGTTCCTCCCGCGCTGAAGAAGGGGAGAGTGATTCCGATAACAGGCACCAAGCCAAGAACCATACCGATATTGATAATCGTCTGGGACGCGATCATACCGAATACACCGTAGCAAATATACGCTCCTTTGTTTTCGTACGCGCTTTTAGCGTCAATCAACAATCTCGCGATAATGAATAACAGAATTCCTAAAAGCAATATACAGCCGATAAAGCCGAATTCCTCTCCCGCTACAGTAAAAATAAAATCATTCTCCTGCTCGGGAACAATCCCGAACGCGACGCGGTTTCCGTTGTAAAGTCCTTCGCCCGATAACTGTCCCGACGCGATTGAGACCTTACTCTGGTACTGCTGCCAGCCGTAATTTGTCAGAGCGTTGCCGTCCAAATCAAAGAGAGCCAGAATACGATTTCTGTGTTCGTCGTTTAGTACGAACGTCCACAGCAAAGGCAATCCCACGGCGAGACATCCGCCTACTATAGCGAAAAACCTTGCGTGTACTCCTGATAAAAACATCATTGTAAGCGCCATAAACAGGAAGATAAGCACAGTGCCGTCGTCACCCTGAAAATGAATTATGATTATCGGGATAATCAGGTGAATAGCGAGTGTTACAACGCCGAATACGGATTTTAGATTACCTTTATCGTTAAGATAACTAAGATGCTTTGAGAAAGTTATAATAAAGCAAAGCTTCATAAATTCAGAGGGCTGAATTGTTATTCCGCCAGGCAGTCTCAGCCAGGCTGTATCATCAGTTCCCTGCACAGTTTCGCCAAACAGGAATACCATAGCGGCGAGACCTACGCCCGCGATAGCGAAAACCCACCAGCGTTTTATTAAATATTTATAATTGACGAGCGATAACAAAACCGCGACGCCTAATCCGATAACAATGGCGATAATCTGAATTAAAAGGTAGTTATAATCGCCCGCGCGCTGCATATCGCTTATCAAAAGCAAACTGTAAATTGTAGCTAATAAAGTGAAAATCCATAGCCAAATATCCGTCTTAGCGAGATAATCCTTTAGATTTTCTCTGAAATTGCTCAATTCCTCACCACCAATATAAACGTTATATAACTATAAAATCACTATTATTATATAAAATAATCAAATTAATATCAAGCATTATTTCAAAATAGAATTTTTTTAAATATAATATATGATATTATACCTATGATTGTATATATAGGAGGATAACTATGCTTACAGATATTGAAATTGCTCAGCAGGCACAATTGTTGCCAATAAAGGATATTGCGGATAAGCTCGATATAAAAGAAAATGAGCTTGAGCCGTACGGACATTATAAAGCCAAGCTTTCCGACAGCCTTATGGACAGACTCAAGGATAAACCCGACGGAAAGCTCATTCTTGTAACAGCTATCAATCCCACTCCCGCGGGTGAAGGAAAGACCACAACCACTGCGGGCTTAGGTCAGGCTATGGCTAAGATAGGGAAGAACGCTATTATAGCGCTCAGAGAGCCTTCTTTAGGTCCTGTTTTCGGCATCAAAGGCGGAGCCGCTGGCGGCGGATACGCTCAGGTGCTTCCAATGGAGGATATTAATCTTCACTTTACAGGTGATATGCACGCTATCACAGCCGCTAACAATCTTTGCTGCGCTATGCTTGACAATCATATGCAGCAGGGTAATTCGCTCGGAATTGACCCCAGACGTATTCTTATTAAGCGCTGTCTTGATATGAACGACAGAGCGCTTCGAAACGTTATTGTCGGCTTGGGCGGCAAAGTCAACGGCGTTCCCAGAGAAGACCATTTTATCATTACCGTTGCTTCCGAGGTTATGGCTATTCTTTGCCTCGCGAGCGATATTGACGACCTCAAAAAGCGTCTCGGCGATATTCTGGTCGCCTATAATTATTCGGGTGAACCCGTTTACGCGCGCGACTTAAAGGCTGACGGCGCTATGACGGTGCTTTTAAAGGACGCGATTAAACCTAATCTTGTACAGACTCTCGAGGGTACTCCCGCGGTTATGCACGGCGGTCCTTTCGCGAATATTGCTCACGGATGCAAC
This sequence comes from bacterium, assembly GCA_020625875.1. Classification (GTDB taxonomy): domain Bacteria; phylum Bacillota; class Clostridia; order Oscillospirales; family Acutalibacteraceae; genus Ruminococcoides. Next base: position 66,268 of record JAHLAX010000048.1, read on the forward strand.
TCTGTAAGAGCCACAAAGCTCGCGCTTAAGCTCGCCGATTATTGCATTACCGAGGCGGGCTTCGGTTCCGATTTGGGCGCTGAGAAATTCCTTGACATCAAGTGTCGTTTCGCTGGTCTTAAGCCTAACGCTATTGTGCTTGTTGCTACAGCCAGAGCTCTTAAGTACAACGCTGGTATTCCCAAGACAGAGTGCGGATCTCCTAATCTTGAGGCTCTCAAAAAGGGTATTGTCAATCTTGGCGTACATATTGAGAATATGAGAAAATACAATGTTCCAGTTGTTGTTGCTATCAACCGCTTCCTCACTGACAGCAAAGAGGAGCTTGAGTATATTGAGCAATATTGTAAGGAAAACGGCGCTGATTTCGCGCTGTCAGATGTATTCGCCAACGGCGGTGAAGGCGGAATGGCTCTCGCTGAGAAGGTCGTAGAGGCTGTTGAAAAGCCCTCTGACTTTGCACCTATTTATCCGCTTGACCTTACAATTAAAGAAAAAATTAATGCTATAGCCACCAAAATTTACGGCGCTAAGGACGTTACTTACACAACTCAGGCTGAAAAAGCCATAAAAGAAGTCGAATCACTCGGCGGCAACTCGCTTCCCGTATGTATCGCGAAAACACAGTACTCATTATCTGATAATCCCGCTTTACTCGGCGCTCCAAAGGATTTCACCATTACGGTAAGGAATGTTTCGCTTTCTAACGGAGCAGGTTTTGTGGTAGTTTATACAGGTGATATTATGACAATGCCGGGACTCCCCAAAGAGCCCGCGGCTAACAAAGTAGATATTATTAACGAAAAGGTAGTTGGTTTATTTTAATGGACGATTTTATATCACAATCGGTTGAACAGACTGAAGAATTCGCTGAAGACTTCAGTAAAAACCTCGACGGCGACGAAATAATAGCTTTATACGGCGAGCTGGGAGCGGGGAAGACCGCTTTTGCGCGCGGATTGGCTAAGGGCTTAGGCGTTGAGGATAGTGTATCAAGCCCTACTTTCGCTATTGTTAACGAGTATCAAGGCGATTACCCGATTTATCATTTCGATATGTATCGTATCGAAAGCTGGAACGACCTTGATTCTATAGGCTTTTTTGATTATATCGGCAACGGCGTTATGCTGATTGAGTGGAGCGAAAATATAGAGGGCGCTCTGCCAGATGATGTAATCAAGGTTCACATTAACAAAACACCGATTGAAAATGAAAGAATTATCAGGATAGAAGGTTTTTAGTTGAAGATTCTTGCTGTTGATTCAAGCGCTAAGGCGTGTTCCGTAGCGATTATAGATGACAATAGAATACTCGGCAGCTTCTTTATCAATACAGCGTTAACTCACAGCCAGACGCTTGTGCCGATGATTGATTCGTTGCTTATAAATACAAATACTAAGCTGGATTCGATTGATTGTTTCGCTGTTTCAGCGGGACCGGGTTCGTTCACAGGCGTCAGGATTGGCGTATCCGCCATAAAAGGTATGGCTATGCCGCTCAATAAACCCTGCATAGCGGTTTCGACGCTTGAAGCTATGGCGTATAATGTTATAGACAGAGACTGCGTTGTGTGCTCTGTGATGGACGCCAGGTGCAATCAGGTGTATAACGCCTTGTTTAGAATAACTGATGGCGTTATAACCAGATTATGCGATGACAGGGCATTGTCGATTCTGGATTTAGCAGATGAGCTTAAAGATTATAACGAGAATATTATTCTTGTCGGCGACGGAGCTGAATTATGTTATAATTCTTTTAAAGAACTTAATATTGATATTTCATTGGCTGTTGAAGCCAGAAGGTATCAAAATGCCGAGGGCGTAGCGTTCGCTTCTCTTGATAAACAAAAGATTTCAGCGGCTGAATTAATGCCCGCTTATCTGAGATTGCCTCAGGCTGAAAGAGAATTAAAGAAAAAAACGGAGGGAAAACAATGAAGATTGCTTTAGGATGTGACCATGGCGGAATTAATCTTAAAAACGCCATCATTGATTATTTAGAAGAGAACGAAATTGCTTTTGAGGATTTCGGCTGCTTTTCAGAGAGAAGCGTAGATTATCCGATTTACGCGTATAAAGTAGCTAAAGCTGTCGCTGATAATGAGTACGACTTCGGTATTCTTTGCTGCGGCACAGGTATCGGCGTATCTATGGCAGCTAATAAGGTAAAAGGCGTCAGAGCCGCTGTTGTATCTAATGAATTCGGCGCCGAAATGACCAGAAGACACAATAACGCCAACATCCTTTGTATGGGCGGACGTGTTATTAAAGAGGATGACGCGGTCAGATTCACTGATATTTTCCTCAATACTCCGTTTTCGTCCGACGAAGAACGTCATACACGCCGTGTTAAAATGCTCAGCGAAATTGACAATGGGACTTTTTCGACAGAATAACTCCAGTAATTACAAATATTCACCAAACATATCACATATAATTACTTAATTGTAATAAAGAATAACAAAAAATATCATATTTTTAAATTTATTTACAAAAAACCCTTGTTTTTTTTCGTTAAAAGTATTATAATAATCCTACATTGTTGTTTTAAAGAAATAAAAATGTTAGGGAGATAGAAAATGAGATTAAGAAAACAAGAGTTAGGTGATCGTAATCTTGTCGGTCATCGTGTTGAAACCGTTAGGAAGAAAAAGGGTATGAAGCAAAAAGAGCTTCTCGCTCAACTTCAGGTTAACGGTGTAGATATGAACGCTTCTGGTTTATCTAAATTGGAGGGACAAATAAGATTTGTTACAGATGTAGAGCTTGTAGCTCTCGCTGATATTTTAGAGGTATCTGTAGATTATCTCCTTGGTAGAGAAAAATAATTTTCAACACATTTAAAGGCAGTGGACAAAATCCACTGCCGTTTTACTTTGTAAGGTCTTTTATAGTTTTTATTCCGTCTTCAATCAAATCGCTGTTTATCTGAGAAAAATTTAATCTTATTACTCTTTCGTCAGATGTACTCATAACCTTGACATCGCTGTTTTTAAGCATTTGGGCGTTACCCGATACCTCGAAATACATTGAAGTTTCGTCAAAATAATAACTGTTATATCGCTTTTTAATCTGTTTTTTCATTATCTCGCTTTTGTTATTATAGTATCTTCTCAGCTTTCTAAGGTGTTTTTCGAGCTTGCCGTCCTTAATATATTCCGCCAAAGCCAGCTGTTCGGTTTTTGAAGTGGTCTGATTATAATTTTCTTTAATTTTTATATACTTGTTTAACAGCTTTTCAGGCAGGCACATATAGCTGATTCGAACAGACGGCAAAAGTATCTTAGAGAACGAGCCTATATATACTGTATTATTGGTTCCGTAGCTTTGCAGACACGCTGTGGGGTGGCTTTTGTATCTCAGCTCGCCGTTGTAGTCGTCCTCGATAATTACCGTATTATTCTGTTTAGCATATTTTACTATTTCAATTTTCCTTGTAACAGGCATACCGGCCGAGCTGTTTTTGCAGTGATTAGGGTTAATCAGAATGATGTCGGGATCAATTCTTTTAAGAGATTCTATTGTAATACCCTTGCTGTCTGAATCTGTATATACAACTCTGTATTTAAAGTCTTTGAATACCTGTTCCGCCTGGGGAAATGAGTTCTTTTCCATAGCGATTGTTTTGTTAAGCCCGAGCAATCCGCAAAGAATATATATAAGTGTCTGTGAGCCTGAGCCGATAACAATACTGTTTTGTTCGGCTTTTACGCCTCTTGAAGAAAACGCGTATTTGGCTATCGCTTTTCTCAGTTCGCTTTCTCCCTGATTCTCGCTGTAAGTATTAAGAAGATAATCTTTATTTAGAATATCTTTGACGTATTTTCTCCATTCTTTAATATTGCTTATGTTTTTATCAATGCCTTTGCCTGAAAAATCATATTTATAAATCTTTTTTATTGTATTGTCTAATATAGTTTTTTCACGATTGGTTGTTTCAACCGCGATTCCTTTTTCAACATAATAACCTTTTTGAGGAATGTTTTTTATATAACCTTCCGAGCACAGCGCTGTGTACGCTGTTTCGACGGTAGTTTTCGAAACTCCCAGATCAGCGCATATTTTTCGTATAGACGGCAGTTTTTCGCCGCCTTTTATATTCTCGTTTTCAATAGCTCGTTTTATCTCACGATAAATCTGGATGTATAAAGAGGTTTTATCGTTTTTGTTTATAGTAATAAAATCAGAAAGCATATAATCACCTTTTTAATTATATCACATTTATATAGGTAATAAAAGGTTGATATTTTATAAAAAATTAAGTATAATAAATTTTTAGAGTAATATGTAAAGGAGACTTCCTTGTATGAATAAAACAGATAAATTCTTTGACAGCATCAAAGGCAAGAGAGTTTGCTTTGTAGGCATTGGCACAAGCAACCTGCCGCTTATAGAATTATTCGCCAAAAAGGGCGCTGTGGTTTCAGCTTGTGACCGTCAGAGCTATGAGGCTCTGGGTGACAACGCAAAACGCGCCGAAAAGGCGGGCGCACAGCTTATTCTCGGCGATGATTATCTTAGTAATATAGATACAGACATTCTTTTCAGAAGCCCTGGCACGCCGTTTTATAAGCCCGAACTGGAGGCTTTAAAGAAAAAGGGTGTAGTTGTAACGAGTGAGATGGAGGTATTCTTTGACCTTTGTCCGTGTAAGATAATTGCTGTAACAGGCTCCGATGGCAAGACAACGACTACTACTATCATCTCTGAGCTTTTAAAAGCCGCGGGCAAAACCGTCCATCTCGGCGGCAACATAGGAACTCCGCTTCTGCCGATTATTGAGAGCATAGGCGAGGATGATTACGCTGTTGTCGAGCTTTCGAGCTTTCAGCTTATATCTATGCGTAAGAGCCCTGATATTGCGGTTGTGACGAACCTCGCGCCCAATCATCTCGATATACATAAGGATATGGACGAATATATTGAATCAAAACGCAATATCGTCCTGCATCAGAACGCTTTTTCAAAGGCTGTGCTTAATCTTGATAACGAAATAAGCGACAGTTTTTCAAAGGATGTGAGAGGCAAGCTTGTCAAATTCAGTCGCAGAAACACAGTAGAAAACGGCGCTTATCTCGATAATGATACCATTTTTTATAATGATTACGGCAAAATCACTGAGATTATGAGCTATAAAAACATCAGGATCGCGGGCATGCATAATGTTGAGAACTACCTCGCCGCTATTTCTGCTGTGTGGGGTATTGTTAATACCGACACTATAGTTGAAGTCGCTAAGACATTCGGCGGAGTTGAGCACAGAGCGGAGTTTGTGCGCGAGCTAGACGGAGTTGAGTACTATAATGACTCTATAGCTTCAAGCCCTACAAGGACAATTATGGGCACTCTCTCGCTTTATGACGAAAAGATTATTGTTATCGCGGGTGGATATGATAAGCATATTCCGTATGAGCCTTTAGGTCCTGTAATCTGCGATAAGGTAAAGCTGTTGATACTCCTCGGCGATACCGCGCCCAAAATCGAAAAAGCGGTTAAGGAATCAGAGAATTACAAAGAGAATAACCCTGTTATTATTAAAGTTGATAATATGGAACAGGCTGTTGAGGCGGCGCGTAAGCACGCTCAAAAAGGCGACAGGGTTTCGCTTTCGCCCGCTAGCGCGAGCTTCGGCTTGTATAAAAACTTTGTAGAGCGCGGCAATCATTTTAAATCTATCGTAAATAATCTGAAATAAATCATGATAAAAATAATTGATAACAGTAATGATTTCAGCGCAGATGTTTATGAGCTCTCTGTGGGCAATCCGTTCGGCTGCAGGATAGTTTCGCTGTATAAAACCTATAATTATAATCTGCCGTTTGTGGATTTCTGGGTTCAGTATAGCGAGGATAAGGCTGTATCGGTGATTTCAAGGCTGGAGGGCAGCTTTATTCTGCGTTTGAGCGATGAATCGGACTTGGACGAAATATCAGCCTTTATAAGAGTTTCGGGCGCTGAGAGCGTAATATGTGACGCTCAGTATAATCTAGAGTGTAATATGAACAGGATTTCTGGTCCGATATTATTCAGCGACAACACTTTTAATATTAAAAAAACCTTTGATGTATACATTCCAAGTACGAAGGATGTATATACTATTATAAGCAAAAGCGCGTCAGAAAATTTCAGAGTTCCGTCTTACGACAGCTTTATGCTGGATGTTAACCATAAGCTGAACAGCCGAGTGGTAAGAATGTACGGCATTATGTCGGAAAATGTCCCAGCGGCGTGTATAATGACGCTCGCGGAAAGCAGAGACAGCGCAGTTTTGGGCGCGCTGGCTACAAATCCAGAATCTCGTAAAAAGGGTTACGGAGCTTTTTTGATAAAATATATCAACAACAAGCTTATTAACGAGGGTAAGTGCGTTTATCTTCACAGAGCTCCAGATGAGAATATAAGCTTTTATAACAAGCTCGGTTTTAAACATTACGGCGACTGGGCGGAATATAAGGATTGATTTAATGAGTGAGTTTTTTAGTATTTCCGAGGAAATAAAAGAAGCCGCAAAAAAGGCGTTGAGCCTTTGCGGCGATAAAATAAAAGAAATAGAGGAAATACAAGAGTATAATCAACAGAAGATGATAAAGGCTTTTCAGCTCGCGGGAGTTTCGGAAAGCCATTTTGTCGGTACAACGGGCTACGGCTACGGCGACAGGGGAAGAGACGCGCTCGACAAGGTGTATTCCTATGTTTTTGACGCCGAGGACGCGCTTGTGCGCCACAACTTCGTCAGCGGTACTCACGCGCTTACGGTTGCGCTGTTCGGCGTGCTGCGCCCGAATGATAAGATGCTTTGCGTTACAGGAACACCCTACGACACACTCAGAAGCGCTATCGGTATTGAGGGCGGTTACTCGGGTTCGCTTATTGATTTTGGCGTAAAGTACGAGGAAATTGACTTGAATGCTGACGGCACAGTTGATTATGAAGCAATCAAATCAACTTTAGACGACAGCTATAAAATGGTATATATTCAGCGCTCACGCGGTTACAGCACGCGTCCTACGCTCACCTGTGATGATATTGAGCGTATTGTAAAAGTGGTACGCTCTATAAACAAGAACGTTATTATTATGCTCGACAACTGCTACGGTGAGTTTGTAGAAAAAAATCAGCCGCTTTCCTGCGGCGTTGACCTTATGGCGGGCTCATTAATAAAGAATCCGGGCGGAGGTATCGCTCCGACTGGCGGATACATAGCTGGCAGGGCAGAGCTGGTTGAAATGTGTTCATACAGGCTCACAACGCCTGGTACAGGTAAGGAAATAGGCGCGACTCTGGATGTTACCAGAGAGCTGTTTCTTGGCGCTTATCACGCTCCTCACGCGACAGGCGAGGCTTTAAAGACCTCTGTGTTCGCTTCGGCGTTATTTGAAGTGCTAGGTTACGAAACGGCACCGAGATATAACGAAAAAAGGGGAGATATAATCCAGCTTATTATGCTAGGTACTCCCGAAAAGCTCGAAAAGTTCTGTGTCGGCATACAGCACGCTTCCGCTGTGGACAGCTTTGTAAATCCTTATCCTGACGATATGCCCGGCTATGAGGACAAAGTTATTATGGCGGCAGGCGCTTTTACAATGGGATCGTCAATTGAGCTCTCAGCGGACGCTCCGCTCAGAGAGCCATACGCTGTATGGATGCAGGGCAGTCTTAACTTTCACGCGGGCAAGCTCGGTGTAATGCTCGCGGCGAATGAGATTAGTTCTCAGTAGTCAGTAGTTAGTTATTAGTATTCAGTTAAACTAAACATTAATAGGAATAAAACAATCAGCAGAGTGTCTTTTGAGATACTCTGCTGAAACTATATATCATTTTATAAATAATAAACTGACCACTGACTACTGACTACTAATTACTTTCTTGCTACTCCTGTTTCTTTCGCGGCTTTTACCACCGCTTCTGCTACAGCTTTTCCCACACGTTTGTCAATTGCGTCGGGTATAATGTAATCGGGTGTTAGCTCATCGTCGCTCACAAGCTCAGCTATAGCGTAAGAAGCGGCAACCTTCATCTCTTCGTTAATCTCGCTGGCTCTGCAATCGAGCGCGCCTCTGAACATACCTGGGAAGCAGAGAACATTGTTAATCTGGTTCGGGAAGTCTGAACGTCCTGTACCTACAACGACCGCGCCCGCTTCTTTAGCTAAATCGGGCATAATCTCGGGCGTCGGGTTAGCCATAGCGAAAACAACGGGCTTTTCAGCCATACTTTTAACCATATCCTGAGTTACAATCCCCGGAGCGGAAACACCGAGGAATACGTCAGCGCCGACCATAGCGTCAGCGAGCGTGCCTGTCATATTATCGGGGTTGGTGATAGTCGCCATATACTCCTGCTCGGAATTGTTTGTCTTTAAGCCCTTGCTTATAATACCTTTGCTGTTGCAGAGGATAATATTCTTAACACCGATATTCATAAGGTGCTTGGCGATAGCGATACCTGCCGAGCCAGCGCCGCTGATAACGAGTTTGATCTCGTCAATCTTTTTATCAACCACCTTGAGCGCGTTCATAAGCGCGGCGGCGACAATAACAGCCGTTCCGTGCTGGTCGTCATGAAAAACAGGGATGTCGCAGACTTCCTTGAGCTTGCGCTCAATCTCAAAGCATCTGGGCGCGGCTATGTCCTCAAGGTTAATTCCGCCAAAGCTTCCGCTGATAAGATAAATCGTTCTCGCGATTTCATCAACGTCCTTGCTTCTGACGCAAATCGGGAACGCGTCAACGTCGGCAAACTCTTTGAACAGGCAGCATTTACCCTCCATAACGGGCATACCCGCCTCAGGGCCAATATCGCCTAAGCCAAGTACCGCTGTGCCGTCTGTTACAACCGCTACTAGATTGCTGCGCCTTGTCAGCTCAAAGCTCTTGTCATAATCCTTGTTGATTTCGAGGCAAGGCTCTGCAACGCCTGGGGTATAGGCTAAGGACAAATCCTCTCTTGTGTTAATCGGCGCGCGTGAGATTACCTCAATCTTGCCATCCCATTCATAGTGCTTTTTTAAACTTTCCTGTCTGATATCCATAAAACTACTCCTTACATATATAAGGCTCCTTTGGCTAAAGGAGCTGTCAGCGTTTACGCTGACTGAGGATTGTATAAATGCGGCGAGGCCGCTATCTTTTTATGTCCTATGTATTATAACCCAAATGCTTAATTAATTCAAGTATTTGACAATTTAAAAGTTTTGAATTACAATACTCTTGCGAGTAAATTGAACAGTCGCGGGGAAATTCCGAAAGGAATTCTCCGAGGAAAGTCCGGGCTCCACAGAGCACAGGTAACGGCTAACGGCCGCCGAGGGCGACCTCAGGGATAGTGCAACAGAGAATAACCGCCGATTTATCGGTAAGGGTGGAAAGGTGAGGTAAGAGCTCACCGCTGATACGGAGACGTGTCTGGCGTGTAAACCCTGCCTTGGAGCAACACCGTGGAGGGACATTTTGCCTGCTCGGCAGTCCCGCGGAGGTGGCGTTGAGCGTGTGTGGCAACACAGCGCCAAGATAGATGACTGTTCACGACAGAACCCGGCTTACAGATTTAGTCGCGCTATAAAGAAGGCAGCCAACAAGGCTGCCTTCGTTTATAAAAAAGTTTCATATACAAATATAAAATGTATGCGTCCCTCATCCGTCACCTCCAACAAGTTGTCGGCGACACCTTTTCCCTAGCGGGAGACGGCAACCCTTTTGTCGGCGTTGCCGACATTTCCCCTATCAGGGGAATTTCCCAAGGGAAAGCTTTATTTGTAATATATATTATATATTAGTTTATATATTATATTATTGTGGCTAATTTTTGACCTACCCCAGGCTAAAAATTAGCCTATGGCAGGCTAATTTTTACCCTGCCGTCAAAACCTTCTCAGCGCACTTGATTCCGTCAACAGCGGCTGAAACAATACCTCCGGCGTAGCCAGCGCCTTCGCCGCATGGATACAGCCCTTTAACGCTGATACTCTGGAGCGTTTCGCTGTCGCGTGTGATGCGCACAGGGGAGGAGCTGCGAGTTTCGGCTCCTGTCAAAAGCGCGTCGGGATGAGCGAAGCCTTTTAATCTCTTGTCCATTTCTACAATAGCCTCGCGCATTGACGCTGTGACATAATCTGGCAGAATGTCGTCAATTATATTAAAGCTAGTTCCTCGGCTGTAGCTGGGTTTTACCTCGCCGAATGACGAGGTTTTTTTATTGTTCAAAAAGTCATCAACTCTCTGAACAGGAGCGATATAATCACCGCCGCCCGCTTCATACGTTTTTCTTTCGATACTTCTTTGATATTCTATACCAGCGAGCGGATGGTCGCTTTTAAAATCATCGGGAGTTACAGACACAAGCAGAGCGGAGTTTGAGTTGACAGCGTTTCGGTTGAATTCGCTCATTCCGTTTACGCATATCATATTTTCCTCGCTCGCCGCGGGTACTACGGTACCGCCCGGGCACATACAGAATGTATAAGCGCCTCTGCCGTTTTTCGTCTGTACATTCAGCTTGTAATACGCCGCGCCCAAGCGCTTGTTACCCGCGAAGTCTCCGTACTGTGAGCGGTCAATATTCTCTCTCAGATGCTCGATTCTCGCGCCAACGGAAAAAGCTTTTTGTTCAAGAAAAACCTTGCTGTTATAGAGCATCTCGAGCGTGTCGCGCGAGCTGTGACCAATCGCTAGAATCACAGTATCGGTTTCTATAACGCTTTCACGCCCGTTATTATTGACTTTAATTCCTTTTATTGTGTCGTTGTTGGTAATAAAAGAAACAAGCTTCGTTTCAAAAAGCACCTCGCCGCCGAGCTCTATAATATTCTTTCGAATGTTTTTGATAACCTCTCTGAGCTTATCTGTTCCTATATGAGGTTTAGCGTTATATAGTATTTCCTCTGGCGCGCCGTGAGCGTAAAATTCATTCAGAACGTGGCGTGCTCTGAAGTCCTTTGTTCCTGTGTTGAGCTTGCCGTCAGAAAATGTACCCGCGCCGCCTTCGCCGAACTGGATATTGCTTTGAGTGTTCAATACTCCCGTTTTAATAAAGCTTTCAACGTCCTTAACACGGCTGTCGCAGTCTCTGCCTTGTTCAATTATAATCGGCTTTTCGCCCGCTTTGGCGAGTATCAGTCCCGCGAACATTCCAGCGGAACCGAAGCCGACTATGACAGGTCTTTGGCTTAATGGTTTGTGTCTCGGGATTTCGTAATAATACGGCTTTGCAAACACCGCGTTTTTGCTTTTTGAACGGCTCAGCGCCTTGTTTTCGTTGGTATTTAGCTCAACATCTGCCGATATAATAAAACGCACGTTATCCTTTTTTCTGGCGTCAATCGAACGTCTGAAAAGTGATACGCTTTTAATCGCCTTTTCGTCAATTCTCAGCTCTCTGCATATTGATTTTTTTAGCGTAGAATCGTTATAATCGACAGGGAGCTTTATGTTATTAACTCTTATCATACGTTTTCTCCCGCGATAATTCCGCTCGCGAACGCGAATTGCAGGTTGTATCCTCCGCAATCGCCGTCAATATCTACCGCCTCGCCGCATATAAAGAGGTTTTTAATAAGCAAGCTCTCCATACTATACGCGTCAATTTCGTTGCCTGTAACGCCTCCTGAGGCAACCTGAGCATTGTTGAAATCATTTGATTTAATCGCGTTAAAGCGCCATTCGATGATTGTATCCGCGAGAGCTTCAACCTCTTTATCAGTAATTGAGTTAATTTTTCTCGAGAACGGCAGAACGTCAGCTTGCTTCAGCAAAGCTATGCCGAGTTTTTTTACAAACACTCCAGTAAACAGGTTTTCTATTGGCTGATTATTATATAGCTTAATGTTTTTATTGATTAAGTCAATCACTTTGTTTTTATCGTAATTGGGCAGAAGATTAAGCGATACAACAGGATTTTTAGTATTGTTTAGTTTTGAACTGAGATTAAAAACGCAAATACCCGACAAGGCGCTGTCTGTGAACTGAATCTCACCGCACTCCTCTTTAATCAGCATATCGCTGTCATATAGAGAAGCCTTGCCGTCCGCTCTTACGCCTTTAAGAGAGGGGAGAAGCTCGCTTTTTACTTTAATTGGACACAGCGCGGGGCTTAACTTCGCTGTATTATGCCCGAGCTTTTTGAGGATATTGACTCCGCTGTCGTCTGAGCCAAGCTTCGGCGAAGCGCACAAGCCCGTGCTTAAAATAATCTTTTCGCAGTTATACTCATCGTGATTGGTAATAATTCTGAAGTCCGCGCCTTGTTTTTTAATATCAATTACCTTAGTGTCGGTGACAATTTCAACTCCCAGATTATCGAGCCTGAACCTGAGAACATCAAGCACAGAGCCCGCGTGATTGCTAAGAGGGTAGACTCTGCCTTCATTTTCAACCTTTGTCATTAATCCGAGATTAGAAAACTCCTCAATCACACGCTGAGGTGAGCATTGTTTCAACACAACTTCAACATATTTTTTGAAAGAGCCGTTATATTTATCTTTTGAGCTGCTTATATTTGTCAGGTTGCATCTCCCGTTACCAGTTGAAAGGAGCTTTCTGCCAACTCTGTTCTGTTTTTCGAGTATAGTTACGCTTTTGTGAGGGTTATTCTCTTTGGCTTTAATCGCCGCGAACAGCCCTGAAGCTCCGCCGCCGATTATAATTATATCTTTTTTGTTGCTCATATTTTCACATCCTAAAAAGACAGGCGGACAAAGTCCGCCCAAAATTAGTGATTACCGATAAATATCGCTGAAATTGCTCCGAATACGCCCAGACAAGCGAGCGAAACAATAATACTCGCGATAATAACGCCGCCCGCGGCAGCGAGGATTGTCTTTTTGAGTCCCATATTGAGGAAGCTCGCTCCGAGCGTTCCCGTCCACGCCCCTGTAACAGGGAGAGGGATTCCGATAAACAGCATAAGAGCGATAAACAAGCCCTTACCGCCGTTTGACTGAAGCTTTTGTCCCGCTTTTTCGCCTTTATTCAGACAAAATGTAAAGAATTTTCCTATAAACTTTTTATCCTTGCCCCATTCAAGAACTTTTCTGGCAAATAAGTAAATAATCGGAACAGGCAGAAGGTTGCCGATAATACAGATGATTGCGCACTGCCACAACGGAATGCTATATCCAAAGTATCCTAAAGGGATTCCTCCTCTGAGCTCCCAGATCGGAACCATTGAGGATAAAAACATTAATAAATAACCCATATTTATCTCCTTTATTAAACATATCTAAAATATTATATATTATTACTTAAATATTTTCAATAGTTAAAATTGACTTATAGCCAAATAAATTGTAAAATAGTAAAGATAGATTAGAGGTATTAGTATGAAGACTGAAAAACACTCAAAACTAAGGATACTGACTGTAGTTTTATTTGTTTTTACAAGTTTATATGTTTTGTATATTTGGTTTCATTCTTTTATGAGAGCAGAAACCTCCGCCGCCGAGAGCCTTTTTGTTCTCGACAATCTTATGAGCTTTTTTAAAGCTATCGGTATAAGCATTGAGCTGACTGACCATATCGTCAGAAAAGCCGCGCATTTCTGCGAGTACGCTTTATTGGGATGCTTGGTGTCGTGGTGCGCGTATTTATTGAATAAAAGTATAGTTAAAAACCTTATGCCTACCGGTTTTGTTTGTATTTTAACTGCCTTAATTGACGAGAATATCCAGCTCTATTCTCTTGGCAGAAGCGGTCAGGTTTCGGATGTGCTCCTTGATTTTGTAGGGAGCGTATGCGGCGCGACGTTTTTTATTGTGATTATAATTATAGTTTTGTTGATTAAGAAAAGGAAGATGAAAAAATGAGTGAAGCAGCTTCAAAAAACAAAATGGGTTACGCCAAAATGTTCCCGTTAATAATAAAAATGTCACTTCCCGCCATGTTCTCGATGACGGTTATGGCGCTTTATAATGTTGTCGACAGCATATTTGTCGGCAATATTCCCGTACACGGAAAGCTGGGACTTAACGCGGTTTCGCTTGCTATGCCTCTTCAACTGCTTGTAATCGCGTTTGGTGTAGGCACAGCTACAGGCGCGAACTCGCTTATCGCCAGACGTCTCGGCGCGGGAAATCAAAAGGAAGCAAATTCAGCGGCAACACACAGCTTGATTCTGGCTGTTTTTACTTGGATTGTTTTTATTTTTATCGGACTGTTCGCCGTAAAACCCTTCCTAAGTATTCCGATGTTCAATTGTCACGATAAGGCTTTTGAGTACGGCACACAGTACCTTACAATCGTACTTACACTTTCAGGTTTTATGATGGTTCAAACCAGTATAGAAAAATCTCTGCAGGCTACGGGAGATATGATATTCCCGATGCTGTTTCAGCTTTCGGGTGCGGTGACCAATCTTATATTTGACCCGCTGTTTATTTACGGTATCGGTCCGTTCCCCAAGCTCGAGGTTATGGGCGCTGCTATCGCGACAGTGCTCGGACAATTCGTCGGAATGGTTTTTGGCCTTGTTGTCCTATTCGCAAAGAAAAACAAAATTAAGGTTACTTTTAAAGGCTTCAGGCTTAATTTCAATACGATTAAGAATATTTATTCCGTAGGCTTACCTTCAATAGTTATGCAGTCTGTATCTTCATTTATGATTTTCGGAATGAACACAATGCTCACATCAGTAGGCCAGACTGTTTTCGGTATTTATTTTAAGCTCCAGAGCTTTGTATTTATGCCGTGCTTCGGACTTAACCAGGGGCTTCTGCCGATTATGGGCTTTAACTACGGAGCCAAAAACAAAAAGCGCCTGTATTCAGCTATTAACAGCGGTATTATCATAGCTTTGACTATAATGACTATCGGCGTTATTCTGTTTATGACAATTCCCGATAAACTCATCGGTATGTTTAACAGCGACCCCGAGATTATCAGAGTCGGTGCTCCCGCGTTCAGAATTATCTGCCTTTGCTTTATTCCCGCGGCTATCGGTATTGTATTTATATCTATGTTCCAGGCTACGGGCAAGGGCTTCAGAGCTCTTATCCTTTCATTTACAAGACAGCTTATTTTCATTCTTCCTATAGCTTTTATTATCTCTCAGATTATAGGTTCACAGGATTGGATTTGGCTTGCGTTCCCGCTGGCTGAAGTCGGTTCGCTTGTTTTGGCGTTTATTCTGTTTATTAATCTGACTAAAACAGATTTCAAAAAGCTTGACGAGTAATAATATTTTGTTTTGCCTCAGCATATTATTAGCTGAGGTGATAAAATGGACAATCTTAACAGCATCAGCTATGACAAGAACTGGAAAAAGGCGAGCGACCCCGTTAGATATATTCCGCCTCGAGATTCGGCTGTAAAAGAAGATGAACCAAAACCAAAACATACAGGCAAGCCGCTGCTGACGATTATTCAGATTATAATCTGTCTTATTATTGTTCTTACTGCTTATATTATAAAAACCTTCGGCGGCGATATATATAAGAATATCAAGTCGGTGTACAAAAGCGAGATAAACAACGAGATTATCCTCAATCCTTATGAAAACAGCCTTGATAAGTTGATTAATGCGGCTAAGGATTAAGGGCTTTTCACTTATAATTTCCTTTCCCGCGATTTGTCTGTTCACGGTTTTGACAATACTTAATTGTGATTATATTTACTGTCTTTGTGGGATAATATTTCACGAAACAGGACATATTGCCGCGATGCTTTTGCTTAAACACAGCATAAAAGGCGTTTCGATTTCGCTGTTTGATATAAAGATTTTTAAAAACTCGCGCTATAAACTGAATCTTAAAAACGACTTGATTGTCACCGCGGCGGGACCTTTTATCAATTTATTGCTATTCTTTGTGTTTTATTATATCAACATAAGATTCGCTTGGATTAATCTTTTTATTGGTGTGTTTAATCTTTTACCAGCTATGAGCCTTGACGGTGGACAGCTTTTATATCTTATTCTATTAAATAAGCTGTCATCAAAAGTTTCGGCACTAATCATTGATATAATCACAATAATAATATCGATACCGCTGTTTTTCTTCGGTATTATTATTTTACTCAATTCAAAATATAATTTTTCACTGCTTTTTATCAGCGTTTATTTAGTATTATCGCTGTTTATTAAAGAGGACAGATACATTTAACGGAGGAAGTATGATTAACAAAGAAGTTGAAAAAATACTTTTAAAAGTGCAGAAGCCGGGACGTTATGTCGGCGGCGAGCTGAACTCTGTTATAAAGAATAAAGAGGACGTTGACGTAAGGTTCGCGTTCTGCTTTCCTGATACATACGAAATCGGTATGTCTCATCTGGGAATGAAAATCCTCTACAGTCTTTTCAACGAAAAGCCGTACATATGGTGCGAGCGCGTTTTCGCTCCGTGGACGGATATGGAAGATATTATGAGAGAGCGTAATATTCCTCTCTACGCGCTTGAAAGCGGCGACGCGATAACAAACTTTGACTTTATCGGTTTTACTCTTCAATATGAGCTGAGTTACACCAATGTGTTGAATATGCTCAAGCTCGCTGATATACCGATTAAATCTAAAGACAGAACAGAGCTTTCTCATATTGTAGTCGCGGGCGGTCCCTGCGCGTGCAATCCCGAGCCTCTGGCTGAGTTTATAGACATTTTCTTTATAGGCGAAGGGGAAGAGGTAGACCTTGAGGTTATCGAGCTCTATCGCCAGTGTAAGGCAGAGGGCAAAACTAAGGCTGAGTTTCTCAAAAAAGCCGCTCAGATTAAAGGCGTTTATGTACCCGCGCTTTATGATGTTGAATATAATGATGACGGCACATTAAAGAGCTTCACTCCCAAGAACAGCGCGCCATCAAAGGTTGAAAAGCGTATTATGTCTGATATGGACAAAAGCTATTATCCCGAAAACTTTGTTGTACCCAACATCGAGGTCGTGCATGACAGAGCGGTTTCTGAGATTTTCAGAGGCTGTATAAGAGGCTGCAGGTTTTGTCAGGCGGGATTTTTGTATCGTCCCGTTCGTGAGAAAAGCATTGATAAGATTAATTGTGAGTGTAAGACGCTCTGCGACAACACAGGCTATGATGAAGTCTCTTTATCCTCATTGAGCTCCAGTGATTACACCGAGATTGTTCCTCTGCTCGAAAAAATGAGCGAATGGACTGTTAGTGATAAGGTCAGCGTTTCGCTTCCTTCACTGCGTGTTGACGGCTTCAGCGATGATATTCTCAACAAGCTGAAATCAATTCGTAAAAGCGGACTTACATTCGCTCCAGAGGCGGGCACACAAAGACTCAGAGACGTTATAAACAAAAACGTTCAAGAGGACGAGCTTATTGAAACGTGCTCGAAAGCCTTTAACGGCGGATATACTAAGGTTAAGCTATATTTTATGATTGGTCAGCCGACTGAAACTTATGAGGACGTTGAGGGTATCGCTCATCTTGCTCAAAAGGTTGTTGATACATATTACGCGTGCGAAAACAAGCCTAAAGGCAAGAGCGTTACCGTAACAATATCAACGGCTTCATTTGTGCCGAAGCCTTTTACTCCATTCCAGTGGTTCGGGCAAAACACAATGGATGTATTGATGGACAAGCAACTCCATCTTAAAGATACAATAACAACAAAGAAAATTAACTATAATTATCACGACGCGGGCACAAGCTATCTCGAAGCGGTTTTCGCAAGAGGAGACCGCAGATTATCAAAAGTGCTTGAAAAAGCCTCTGAAAAGGGCTTTCACTTTGACGGCTGGGATGATTGCTTTTCGCTTGACGAATGGCTCAAGCTATTTGATGAATGCGGCATTGACCCGTCATTCTACGCCAACAGAGACCGCGAGCTTGATGAGCTGTTGCCATGGGATTTTCTCGATTACGGCGTAAGCAAGGAGTTTTTGATTAAAGAGCGCGCCAAAGCTTATGAGAATCAGGTCACTCCGCATTGTCGCCTCAAATGCTCTAACTGCGGAGCCGCTAAGTACAAAACAGGAGTATGCTATGAAAAACGTCAGAGTATGGTTTAAAAAGGACGACGAGTGCAGATTTATATCTCACCTCGACTTAAACCGCTGTATGCTCAGAGCCTTGCACAAGAGCAAAATTCCGATTTGGCACACCGAGGGCTTTAACGTTCATCCGTACGCTACTTTTCCGCTTCCTCTCTCGCTGGGTTTCAGAGGGGAGAAGGAATGTATGGATATAAGGCTTGTTGAGGATTTTGACTTTGTTGATATAAAAAACAAGCTCAACGCTTGTCTTCCTGAGGGTTTACGCGTATATGATGTAACAGAACCTGTTATGAAGGCTAAGGAAATTGCCTTTGCTTCGTTTAGTATAAGAATTACATCAGACGACATTTCACCCGACAAGCTTCTTGAAATCTGCTCAGAATTACTTGATAAAGAGCAAATCCTTGTTGAAAAGAAAACTAAGAAAAAGGGAGTCAAAGAGATTGATATTAAGCCTTATATTTCGAGTGTTAAATTGGAGCGCAACATAGGCGGAGCGATTCTCAGCGTAACGCTTCCCGCCGGCAGTGTAACAAATATCAACCCTACGCTCATTCAAAAGGCGATTGAGCGATATTATAATATCGAAGTGTATTTTGACGTTACTAAAAAAGATATGTACGATAAAAATTTAAAAAGTTTTCAATAAATCTTGATTTTTTAAATCTTTTATAATATAATAGTCAAGGTCGCAATGCAGAGATGTCCGAGCTGGCCGAAGGAGCATGATTGGAAATCATGTGTACGGTAATCACCGTACCGAGGGTTCGAATCCCTCTCTCTGCGCCATATAATAAGAGGTAATCCAACAAGGATTGCCTCTTGTTTTTTCGAGAGAGGGATTCGAAGCCGAGCGTTAATAAATTGACCCAGTGGGTCAATTTTAGCGAGGAGCGCTGATGAACTTATCCTATTAAATACACCGCAATAAACGAGATGAACGATTATATTATAATAAATATCCCTCTCTCTGCGCCATAAAAATGAAGACACCTATTTGGGTGTCTTCTTCTTTTTTCCTTGAACAATATTTCGTCTGTCAAGTTCTTTATTAATATAATTCAAAACCCGCTTTTTATCAGCGCTCCATAGCGGAGCAATAAGGCTGCGTTTATCTCCGTCGCCTGTTATTCTGTGAACAACCACATTCTCGGGCAACAATTCAATCGATTTACAGATTATATCCGCGTATTTTTCGAGTGTAAGCGTCTCAAATTTTCCGCTCGCATATTCTTTCGCTAAATCTGTATCTTTCAAAATGTGAAGAAGTTGAAGCTTTATTCCGTCTGTTCTTTCGCCGACATATTTAACGGTTTCGAGCATCATTTCTTCTGTTTCAAAGGGCAGACCGATTATAACGTGAGTCACTATGTCAATTCCCACGCTGCGTAGCTTTTTGACCGCTTCGTCATATATATTAAGGCTATAACCTCGTCTGATATATTCTGAAGTGCTTTTGTGAATCGTCTGCAATCCGAGCTCAACGCTGACAGGTTTTATTTTGTTAATCTCAGACAACAACGTAATTATATCTTCTTCAAGACAGTCGGGACGCGTAGCTATTGACAATCCTACTATAAAATCAGGCTCAATCGCTTCATAATAGATTTTATTTAGATAGTTTATTTCGGCGTAAGTGTTTGTAAAAGGCTGAAAATAGGCGATATAAGCGTTATCTTTCGTTTTGCTCTTAACTCTGTTTTTAGCCTGTTCAAGCTGTTCTATAATAGATAGTGAGGCTGATGCCGCGAATTCACCCGATCCGCCCTTGCTGCAGAATATACAGCCTTTATCGCCGAGAGTTCCGTCACGGTTAGGGCAGGTCATACCGCCGCTTATTGCGAGCTTATATATTTTTTTATTGTATTTTTGTTTATAATATTCGTTTAAAGAATAATAATGCTTGCCCATAATTTGACATAAACTCCCTAATTATTTATAATACACGTGGTGATAATATGACTGAAATATTAATGTATAACATTAACGGCAAAAAGGCTATAACTTTAAAAAACATATGCCGAGCGCTCAATATTAGTTATCGTGAGATTGATAAAGCTGATTATGGTTACAAGCTCGGCAATTTACTTGGAATAAATGATGACAACAACGTTAAAGCAGGGGAGAGCTTTGATGACGAAATGCTCTATCTCGTCGGCTTTAATGACGGTTTATTAAATATTTTTTTGAAGCTATCCCGCTCCAAAAAATGCGTCGTAGCGCTCAAAGCGGTTATGACAGAAACGAATATGAATTACACATCATTTGAGCTTTATAATGAAATTTCCGCCGAGCATAAGGCTATGCAAAGCGGAAAGTCAATTCATTAAGCGTACATACGAACGTAGTCCATAAACTTTTTATAGATTTTACCCTCAATTTCTTCTGTGTCGGCGTCGATGCCGCCGTTGAAGAACATTTGATTGTGATAATCCAACGCGCGGTACATTGAAATAATATAACCGCGTATTTTATCCTGTAGTTTTTCGCTCAGCTCATTTCCGTTGGAAAGTCCCATATAAAGCGAGCCGTCGTTGATTTCCTGAGGCAGTATACTCTTAATATCCTCGAATCTGTTTTTGCTCTTTATGTCGTTATAAAAATCAATAACAGAAAACTCATTTTTATCTTTTAATTCGGTATTTCTCTCAGCTATTTCCTCGCATTTTTTTAAATCAAAATACTCATCCGTCATATATTTATAAAGATTGTTTTTGTTGATTTTAAGCGCGTGATAAAGCCTGATATTATATAATGCGTTTTCAAGACAGGAGAGAGATGAGAACACCATATTGTTATCAAGCTGAGCCATCATATTAAAAATATTCTGATAAACACTTTTATTAATAAGAATCAAAGTGAGCTTTTCCTGCTCTTTATACTGTTCCATAAGCGCGGGGGTTATCAGAAATTTTGCGGTAAAACCGTACGCGTTACGCACATATTCCTTGAACTCCATATAAAAATCATTTAAAAATTTTCTGTTTTTAATTGTAAACTCAAACATCAATAATCACCAACTTACAGTATAAGATAAATTTGTATAAATTGCAACAAATTATGGGAATTTTCATATATCATTGATTTTAAATCGAAAATATTGTAGAATAGAATTGTTATTTATAAGGAAGGTTAATTTGTATATGAAAAAAACTATTAAACTGTTGATACCGCTATTATTGATAATATGCGTTATATTTTCGTCATTTATGTCTACTAACGCGGTATCATATAAGTCTATCTCAAAAACCCCCAAGTATCGCTATGGGGTAGATGTATCTCAGTGGAACGGCGACTTGGACTGGAGCGTTTTGAGAAAAAGCGGTGTTGAGTTCGCCTATATCAGGATCGGTTATTATCACTCAAACGGAGGCACTGTCGACTATAGATTTGAGCAGAACGTAAAGAATTGTGTTGAGAACGGAATTGACTTCGGCGTTTATGTTTACTCTTATGTCTATAAGCATTCCGAAACTGTTCAGTGCGCAAAATGGGTACATAGTGTTTTAGCCTCAATGGGTAACTATACCAAAGACAAGGATACTATTCAGGTTGCGTACGATATTGAGGATGAAGTTCAGAAAAACGCCGTTGAACGAGGCGCTGTATCTCGCTCGTATATGCATAACGGAGTTCAGAAGTTCTGCGATAAAGTTGAATCCTACGGATATATTCCCGTTGTTTATTCGTTCCAGAGCTTTTTTAACGATTATGTTTATCTTGATAAGTTCCAGTCAAAGGGTATAAGAATCTGGTACGCTGTATGGCCGTATCTTCCCAACGTAAAGCAAAAATGCATTATGTTTAATGATACATACGCTGATGTCTGGCAGTATTCAAGTACAACAACAATTAACGGCGGTGTGTTTGACGCAAACGTGTGTTACACTGACTTTTATGATTACTCCAAAGAAGATTCCAAGCTTAAGCTCGAGGGTATAAAAACGTCATACCCATATAAAAAGGATGGAGTTAAACCAAGCTTTAAGCTCTACAGCGGCAAAACTCTTTTGAAAAAAGGAACAGATTATAAGCTCTTTTATTTTAATAATAAAGCCACAGGCAGAGCGAGAATGAAAATTGTCCGCTATAAAAACGGTAAATTCTTCGAAACCAAAACAGTTATCTTTTATATTCAGCCTGTAGCTGTCAAGAACCTCAAAGCAACCCCCGGACGTACATCTGTCGCGCTAAAATGGGAGGGGCTTAAAGGCGCTTCTTCTTATCAGGTTTTTGAGTATGACTCTTATGATAAAACATATAATCTGATTGATACTGTTAAAACAACCTCTTATACCGATTATTTCCTCGATGAGGCTAACGAGTACAAGTTTAAAGTCAGAGCTGTCGCAAAGATAGAGGGCAAGACCGTATACGGAAGTTACTCGCAAATTTCAGCCTCTACACGATACAAAAAGGTTGATTTAAAATCAGTAAAGTCAAAAAAGAAATCCGAGGCTATAGTCAACTGGACAGCCAAAACCTCTGATACAAAAGGCTATTGGGTTGAATACTCTACTGATAAGAGCTTTAAGAATAAGCTTAAAGAAAAGATAAAGGGAATGGATAACTCGTCCTTAACGCTCAAAAAGCTTAAATCTGGCTCAAAGTATTTTGTCAGAGTTCGTTCATATAACTTTGTCAACAAAAAGCCGTTCTACAGCTTATATAGTGATGTTAAAACAATTAAAGTTAAATAATCAACAAATAAACGGGGCTGACTTAATGTCAGCCCCATAGTTTATCCTTGTTTACCTGAGTAATTATGCGCTTTGTCGAGCAGCATATCCTTGACCTTCATCAGTCGCGTACGACTGCTTCGGTCATTTTCCTCAAGCTTCATAGCTATATATTTTATTGTATCCTGATACCTCGGAATCATAACGTGCTCAAGCGAATTAACGCGGCGGCGCGTTTTTTCAATTTCCGCCGACATTAGCTCACAGCTTTTCTCAAGCTGCGCGAGCTTTATAAGGTCAGGCAAAACATTATTGAGCGATAAAATAGCGTCGTCAAGCTCAAACGAGGTGAACGCGAAACCGTAAGGAAAAATATCCCCGCTGTCGTTAGTACGGCTTGAAGCCGTAAACTCAGGTATTTCAACGCTCATAACGTTCTTCGTCTGTGTTTCAATATTGACCTGCTGCTTGGGCGAGAGGAGAGAGGCGTCGAGCGATTCTTTAGACATAACGGCGCTTGCGTTAACAAAATGAGCGTTGCACTCATTTATCTCCGCTTCAACCTTATCTCTTAAATCGCGTGTTTCTCTGACCAGGTCAAGGAACTGCCTCATCAGCTCGTCACGTTTATCCTTAAGCATTTTATGTCCGCGCACGGCAGTAGTAAGCTGTTTTTTGAGCTTAGTAAGCTGCATTCGTGTCGGATTAACATTCATAACTGCCATAATAGCACCAACTTATACTTATTGCTTGCCGTAGAACTCGTCAAGCATATCGTCCTTAATACGTTTAAGCTCACTTCTGGGAAGAATCTCGAGCAGCTTCCAGCCTATGTCGAGTGTTTCCTCGATAGAGCGGTTAGCGTCATAGCCCTGAGAAACATACTGCTTCTCAAACTCCTCGGCAAACTCAGCGTATTTTTTATCCATATCGGTAAGCGCGGCTTCACCGAGAATTACCATAAGCTCTCTGGCGTCCTTGCCTCGGGCGTAAGCCGCGAATAGCTGGTTCATTGTAGCCGCGTGGTCTTTACGTGTACGGTCAGGTCCGATACCCTTATCCTTAAGACGCGAGAGTGAGGGAAGAACATCAATCGGCGGTGTTACACCCTTTCGATAAAGCTCACGCGAGAGGATAATCTGTCCCTCTGTGATATAACCAGTAAGGTCAGGAATAGGATGGGTTTTATCATCCTCGGGCATAGTTAGAATCGGAATAAGCGTGATAGAACCGTCGTTGCCTCTGAGTCGTCCCGCTCTCTCATAAAGAGTAGCAAGGTCAGTGTACATATAACCGGGGTAACCGCGTCTGCCCGGTACTTCCTTACGCGCTGCTGAAACCTCACGCAGAGCGTCAGCGTAGTTTGTAATATCAGTCATAATAACGAGTACGTGCATACCAAGGTCAAAAGCGAGATACTCAGCGGCTGTGAGCGCCATACGCGGAGTAGCTATACGCTCGATAGCGGGGTCGTTCGCAAGGTTAACAAACATTACTGTTCTGTCAATAGCGCCCGTTTCTTTAAACGACTGAATGAAATAGTCTGATTCCTCAAATGTAATACCCATAGCCGCGAACACAACCGCGAACTGCTCATCCTTGCCGCGTACTGTAGCCTGACGAGCAATCTGAGCCGCGAGCTGAGCGTGGGGAAGACCGGAAGCCGAGAAGATAGGAAGCTTCTGACCTCTAACAAGGGTATTAAGTCCGTCAATAGCGGAAACGCCAGTCTGAATAAACTCCTGCGGATAGTTACGAGCCGCGGGATTCATAGGAGTGCCGTTAATATCAAGGCGCTTTTCGGGGATTATAGCGGGACCGTCGTCTATAGGATTGCCGAGTCCGTCAAATACTCGTGAAAGCATATCAGGAGAAACAGGCAGCTCCATAGAACGACCTAAAAATCTTACCTTAGAGCCCGCGAGGTTGATACCCGAAGCTGATTCAAAAAGCTGTACAAGAGCGTTTGAACCGTTTACCTCAAGTACCTTGCAGCGTCTTGTTTCACCGTTAGGGAGTTCGATTTCGCCAAGCTCATCGTATTTTACATCATCAACGTCGCTGACCATCATAAGCGGTCCCGCGACCTCCTGAATTGTGCGATATTCCTTAGGCATCAGTCATCACTCCTTTTCAGTACATCATTAATTTCTTCATCGAGCTGAGCTTCAATTGAATCAAACTCACTCTCAATTTTGTTTTCGGGCTCGTATTTGTATCTGCCTATACGCTCGCGTACAGGGATATTAACGAGCATTTCTATATTCGCTCCGTTATTAAGAGCCTCAAGAGCCTTGTCATAATAACTGAGGATAGCCCTCATCATAAGAACCTGCTTTTTGAGAGAGGTATATGTATCGGTCGGGTCAAAAGCGTTCTGATGCAGGTAGTCCTCACGAATTGAACGCGCGGACTCTAGCTTTAAGCGGTCGGGAGCAGACAGAGCGTCCATACCAACGAGGTTAACAATTTCTTCAAGCTCAGCCTCGTCCTGTAAGAGAGCCAACATTCTGCCTCTGAGCTTCATAAAGTCTGGAGCCGCGTTCTCACTGAACCACTGTTCAAGCTGATCGGTATATAACGAATAACTGGTTAGCCAGTTAATAGCAGGGAAGTGGCGCTTATAAGCGAGGTTAGCGTCCAAGCCCCAGAATACCTTTACGATTCTCAGCGTGGCCTGAGAAACAGGCTCAGATATATCACCGCCGGGAGGCGATACGGCGCCGATTACAGATAACGCGCCTTCGACATCCTCTGTGCCGTTTACGAGCACACGACCGGCTCTCTCATAGAACTGCGCGAGACGGCTGCCGAGGTAAGCGGGATAACCTTCCTCACCAGGCATTTCCTCAAGACGACCGGACATTTCTCTGAGCGCCTCAGCCCAACGTGATGTTGAGTCAGCCATAAGAGCAACTGTATAGCCCATATCGCGGAAGTACTCGGCGATAGTGATACCAGTATAGATAGAAGCCTCACGAGCCGCAACGGGCATATCGGAGGTATTGGCGATAAGAACGGTTCTTTCCATAAGAGAGTTGCCAGTACGAGGGTCTTTGAGCTCGGGGAACTCATTGAGAACGTCGGTCATCTCGTTTCCGCGCTCACCGCATCCGATATATACGATTATATCAGCAGCCGCCCATTTAGCGAGCTGATGCTGTACAACAGTCTTACCTGAGCCGAACGGACCAGGAACAGCCGCTACGCCGCCCTTAGCGAGCGGGAAGAGGGTGTCAATCGGTCTCTGACCTGTTGTAAGTAATATATCGGGAGAAAGCTTTTTCTTATAAGGTCTGCCGATACGTACAGGCCATGTTGTAAACATTTTTATATCTACCGAACCTTTGTCTGTCTTAACAACAGCAACAGCCTCGTCAATATTATAATCGCCTTCTTCGATTTTTTCGATTGTACCCTCAACCTTGTTGGGGACAAGAATCTTATGAAGCACAGCGGCAGTTTCTTCAACAGTACCGATTACATCGCCCGCTTTAACCGCGTCGCCGACCTTAGCGACAGGAGTGAAGCTCCACTTTTTAGTGTGGTCAAGTGAGCTTACTTCAACGCCTCGCTTAAGGTTAGTGCCCGCGACCTTCATAATCTCGTTAAGAGGTCTCTGAATACCGTCATAAATAGCGCCGATAAGTCCCGGACCAAGCTCAACTGAAAGAGGCGCGCCTGTTGACTCGACTTCCTCACCGGGACCTAAGCCCGAGGTTTCCTCATAAACCTGGATAGAAGCCTTGTCGCCGTGCATTTCTATTATTTCACCAATTAGACGCTGTTTACTAACTCTTACAACGTCAAACATATTCGCGTCACGCATACCGTCCGCAATAACGAGAGGACCCGCGACCTTAGTTATAATTCCTTTTTTCAAATCTTACACCTCAATTATTGAAGATTATATCTGAGCCGACCGCTTTTTCAACGAATGAAGAAAGCCTCCTGACGCCTGTATCGGCGTTGCCCTTAACACCTGGAATAGGAATAACAGCGGGGGTAAGCCTGTCTTCATAACGGCTTCTTTCTTTTGACGATGAATTATAGAATTCCTCTGTCATATAGATAATAGCGTATTCATCTGCGTCGGCAATATTTCTTAATGTTTTAGCCGCGTGATCATAATCATCGCAAACATAAATATCGAGCCCGATCGCGCTGAAGCCCTTGATACTTTCGCCGTCACCGATAACGGCAATATTTTTAGCCATAAATCTCACGCAACCTTTCTCTTATATTATCCTCAGGGGTATTCGTTCTGATTCCGCTTGAAATAATGTGAATCACCTTTTTTTCAGCCTCACAGCCGAGGTAATAACCTATAAGCGGCTCAGCACCCTCGCAGGAGCGCTTGCAAACTTCTTTAGCCATAACAATTAGCTTATCATCAACAAAACGCTCAAACGCCGTAGGATAGTTTTTATACTGTTCAATAGCCTTGGAGCAATCATACTCGCTGTATTTTAACAGTTCCTCAATCAAGGCTTCATATCCCTTAAGCGCTGCTTTTAT
This sequence comes from bacterium, assembly GCA_020625875.1. Lineage (GTDB taxonomy): Bacteria > Bacillota > Clostridia > Oscillospirales > Acutalibacteraceae > Ruminococcoides. The sequence continues at coordinate 93,406 of JAHLAX010000048.1, forward strand.
AACCGAAGCTTTCCTGAAACCCTCAACGTCGCATAATGCTTTTTCAAGAAATTCAGCGTTAGCGGATGTGCGGGAGCTCCTGAGAACTATTTTTATATTGTTGTAAAACACAAGAGTTTTGATATAATTCTTTATAAAATCAGAATTGAAACCCTCAACCAAAACGAGCATACGCTCCATAACGCACTTATCAATAACCGCGTCACATTCTTTTGCGTCGGCTTTATGCGCGATTATGTCATATGCCTGAGCCGCGGCTTCTGAAATCCATTCGGGAAGTTTTTCGAACTTTTTATGTGAAACAGCTTCCTTAATCAAATCGGGTTCAATTGTATAAGGAGCGACGAGCAATTCATCGTGCATTTTACCCGCCATAATGCTTTTTAAAACAACCTTCAGATTATGAGCGTCGTTCTGAATAATAAACAAATCAAATATTCTGAAATCGGGAGCGGTCTTTTCGAGATAATCCCATACATTATTTGTATGACTGCTGATAACCTCATCAATGCTTTTGCCTTCGCCGTAACCCTTATCAATCAAAAATTTCAATAACTCATTATCAGATTTAAAGCTCAACATTTGCTCTACATCCGAAGAATTAAGCAACGACTTTTCTCTGGCGCGAACGGAGCCTATGGAATATTCATATGATAATGCCATAAATCCTCCTTATTCAGCGAAAAGCTCGCGGTTAATCAAATCCTCAATCTCATCACGTTTGTCGGAAATTATAGCGGAAAACGACATATTTTCCTCAATATCGCCGTGTTTAAGAATGAAACCGCCGTCGATGTCAACGGGTTCTTTGGATACAGCAGCGTCAAGACCATTTGATTTAAGCTTTTGCTCAAAGTCAGAGGGGAGACGCTTTAAATCCTTTTCATTCAAAAGCACGGTACCGCTCATGCCCTTCAGCTTTGAAGCCAAAGAATACAAATTGTTAAAATACTCACTGTCATCAGCAGACAGAAGCTTATTATGTATCTCGTTAACGGTAACGTCAATTTCTTCTCTGCGCTTTTTCAGAATAGTATTTCGGATTTCGAGCTCAACCTTGCTTTTGGTTCCCGCCTTAATCTGAGCGACTTTTGCGTTAATCTTTTGTTCGTTATCCTTTTCAAGAGACTCAATCTGTGCTTTAGCCTGCTGAATGATTCTGTCGCATTCAGTCTGAGTCTCCTGCTCGATTGTTTGTATACTTGCGTCACAGTCTGATTTAATACGGTCAAGTAGTTTTTCTTTACCGCTCATACAGACACCGCCTTTCTGTTTGGGGCATTTTAAATATTAAGAGTAGGAACAGCGATAACAACGAGGAGCGAAACGATGAACGCGAGAAGAGCGTAAATCTCAACGAGTGTTACCGATACCATAGCCTTGGAGAAGTTGCTGTCGTCTTTCGCGCTCATAGCGATACCGGATACAGCCGCTTTACCCTGAGCAAAGCCTGAAATCATACCGCCGATACCAATCGCGAATGAAGCGCCGAGATAAGCTAAACCCATACCTGTTGTGGGCATATCTCCGCCGAGAACGCCGCAGTTTACAAGAATAAGGAAGCCTACGATAAATCCGTAAAGACCCTGTGTACCCGGGAGAAGTGTAAGAACGAGCATTTTACCGAACTTTGAAGAATCCTCCGAAAGAACACCCATCGAAGCCTGAGCGGCGCCGCCTACACCTTTAGCGGAACCGATACCAGCGAAAACAGTAGCGATTGCCGCACCTACAATTGATAATACAATACCTAAATAAGTCATTTTTTATCCTCCTGAATTTTAATATACTTACTTTTAAGAGAGAACGGTTCAAATTCCTGACCGCCGCCCTCATAAAATTTACTGAACATTTCTACATATTGCAATCTCATTGTGTGAACATACGAACCAAGGGCGTTCAAGCCAATGTTTATCGCGTGTCCCACAAGCATAATCACAACCATAAATATAAAGCCCATAATGCTCTTGCCGAACATAGTCGAAAGCATATTGAATACCTGAGCCATAACGCCTGTTGTAAGTCCGAGGGCGAGAAGTCTGGAATAACTGAGCAAGTCGCTGACGTAGCTTGTGATGTCATATAGTGAAGCCACACCGCCTATAACCTTACCGATACCCTTTTTCTTTCTGCCTTGAGTCAGTATTAAACCGACAGCGCAAGCGATTGCTATTCCCGCGCCTATATACAAAACAGTCTGCGATGTAATCATTCCAACCGCCAGGACCGCAAAGCCTACTAGCATAAGCATCCAAAGTCCTGTGTCAAAGAACGCGGCAGCGTAGTCCTTGTTCTTGAAGCACACATAGAACTTACAGCCCATGCCTACAAGAATATGCACAAGTCCGAACGCTATTGAAATCACCATGAGCAGCAGCGCGTCTTTTTGCGCGTCAAGCGTAGGCCACGGCAGCATTTGCGCCATTGTGATATTTGAGCCTGTGAAGTAGTTGTAAAGCGAAGCGGGAGCGTCGCCGAATATACTTCCGAAAATAAGTCCCCAAATCATTGTTGAAACGCCGCAATACTGGAACAGCTTGAGATTATCTCTCATTCTTTCGTCCGGCTTAAAGACCTTGAGCACTATACCTATTGCCACAACCATCAGAAGTCCGTATCCAGCGTCCGAGAACATCATACCGAAGAAGAAGTAGAAGAAGAACGCGAGTATTGGGGTAGGGTCTATGTCGCCGTGAGACGGAGCCGCGTACATAGTCAGAATATTTTGGGCAGGTTTCGCGAATCGGTTGTTTTTGAGTTTAACGGGAGCGTCATCTTCCGCTTCTCCAAACTCTATATAACAAACCGCGATTCTGTCGCAAAGCTTTTGAAGCTTATCGCAGTCATCCTCAGGAATATAGCCGTTAATTACAAATAAGTGGCGTGTATGATCAAGCTCACTTATTACATTGTATTTATCAGCCCTGATTCTGAAGTAATCCTGAGTTACTTTTATTTCTTCACGCCGCTGAGCTAAAGAAACTATGTCTTTAACAGCTTTTTCGTTTGAAGTTTCAATATCCTCAAGCTTCTTTTTAAGCTTTTCAGCCTTAACCTTAGGAATATGATGAGTCGGGCTCATCGGTTTGGCGAAGCCCAGGGTTCTGAGCACATCCTCGGCCATTGACTTCTGACTAATAGGAGCAAACAACACAAAACAAGTCATATTATCAGCGGAGTATTCAATCTCAACTTCAAATTCAAGTTTTTGATTCTCCGCGGCTATTTCTGATTTTAGTTGTTCCTCGGTCAACGAACGGGGAAGTGAGCCGATAAAAACAGCCGTTGATTTAGTATCTCTGGTATTAAGAGGAATATCAAGGCTTTTCCACGCCTCCAGCTGATTAAGCGAAGTGTTGATACGCACCTTTTCCGCATTATTATCAGCTATCGTTTTATTAAGCTCAATTATCGTGTTACAGACACGCATAATCTCAGAGGATTTCGAGGCTATAACACCTATTTCGTCAGGGTCAATCTCTTGTCTGCCTTTAAAAGAGGCGAGAAGACCTGATTTTTCCCGAGAGTATTTATCAAGAATCTTCAGCGCCTGCTCGGTTAATACGACGTTGCGCTCAAAAATCTGCATTTGAGACGTCATATCAATCTTAGAAAAGCCATCCAGGTCTTTTTCGCATTTTTTGACCTGAATCAAAGCGCTGTCCTGCAAATGTTCTAGCAGCCGCTTTCTGTCCTCTCTAAGCGCGACAATCCTGACGGTTTTCATTTTCATCTTAGCCAATTCGGCATCACCACACTTTTAGATAAAAATATTAGTTTAAAATGTATTCTATCGCGTTATTAATTACTGCCGCTCTGTTTTTGTCGGCTGTGTTCTGAATATCAGCGCATTGGTCCGCTGCGGATTCTCTGGCTTTAACCATTTCGTTATCGCCTTCGCTTTTCGCGGCGTCATAGCGTTTTTGCGCTTCTTTGTCGGAATTTAGCTCGGCACTGTCAATAAGCGACTGTGCTTCGGCTTTTGCGTCTTCTATTCGTTTTTGGGATGATTGTTTCGCCTGAGACTCGCGGTTTTTGGCGTCTTCCTCAGCCTGACGAATAGCGTCTAAAATATCCTTAGCCATAATGTTCTCCTTTAAAATGAATTTTTATGGACTTATAATTGCAATTTATGCAAACATCAAAAAATATTTTACCATATTAATAGAAAATAATCAACATTTTTTGCGCATAATTATTAGGCAAAAACACGTTTGTGACTAATTAATTAACAAATAAAAAAACAGAGTAACGTTCGTTACCCTGTTTTAATGGCGGAAGCGGTGTTTATTCATCTATCCAAATGTCAATATCGTTTGTTGTGTTCACATCAATTGAAAACGTTTCATCATCGCTACGGGCTAAAAACAGTCCTCAGGACTGTTTTCTTAACGCCCTTTCGAATCTCGCCTTAAATATCTATAAAAAATGAGATAGCCAAATAGCTATCTCATTTCTTATGGCGGAGACGGCGAGATTCGAACTCGCGGGGGATCGCTCCCTAACTGATTTCGAGTCAGCCCCGTTATGACCACTTCGATACGTCTCCGTATTTAACATTATTGATTTTACTTTGAAAAACTTGTTTTGTCAAGTATTACTTTTTGGCATATTATATTTTTAGTAAGGCGGTGATTTATATGGCGTATTCGGTAAGAGAACTTTTAGCTAGATTGATTCAGTGCGAAGCGGGAGGAGAAGGCGATGAAGGTATGAGAGCTGTAGCGTCTGTTATAATGAACAGAGTAAACGCTCCCAACGGTGAGTTCGCCCGAGTATCCAAGGGCGGCGACGTTCGAGCTATTATTATGCAAAAAGGTCAGTTCACCTGTACCAAAACAGTTAATAACACCCGAAACATTTATAATATGAATCCATCTTCGATACATTATGAGATTGCTGATTGGGCTTTGGCGGGTAATACATCTTCATCAGTCGGGAATTCACTGTTTTTCTTCAATCCGTTTTCCAAAAAATGCCCCAACTATTTCCCCTCAAAAATCGGGATAATTTATAATAAGATAGGCAAGCATTGCTTTTACGCTCCGACCGCTGCTTATAAAGATACTTAACTCAGGAGGTAATTATGACATACAATCAGGAACATAACGATGTAAATGACTATAACAGCATAGATTTAAACGATTTATATAATCTTAACAGATGTATAGGCGGAAGATGCGTCGGCAATACTTTTCCTGAGGCGTTTCCCGCTCCTACAATCGAACAGCTTGTCAAGGAGACTAACACAAATGTTGAACGCAGCAAGGCTCTTTTAACAGCAAATAACGAAGTAGCTTTCGCTAATTCAAGTCCGATTTCGGGCAATCCCGAGCAAATGTATGAGCCTATAACGAGAACACAAAGCGAGATGTACCCTACTCCAGCTGTAGTTCAGGACGAAATTGAAGAAAGCGAGAAGGAACAGAATATCACAAATCCAAATGACACAGCCGAGGATTTGTTCGTTCCGTATGAGGTAACAAGAGAAAGCCTCCAATATCTCAATGGTTTTATACGAACGCAGATAGGCAGGCGCGTGACTATTGACTTTCTGCTCGGCAGTGATACCCTAACGTCAAAAACAGGCTATCTTCTCGCGGTAGCTACAAATTATCTTTTGATAAATGAGCTCGACACCAACGACGTGACAGCCTGTGATATTTATACTATGAAGTTTATCAGATTCTATTATTAAATCAGCTCAGATAATATACTGTTAGATAACAAAAATCCATTTTTAGTGAACTTTATCGTATTGTTATCATAACTCATAAAACCAAGGTTACAATACTTTTTAACTTTATCAAAGAAGTCTTTGTCTGGATACTCGCCAAAGGCTTCTTTATATTTATCAAGATTGAGCCCTTTGGTCAGGCGAAGCTGCAGCATAATATATTCAGATTCATTTCCGCCTGTTCCATCATCAATTATCTTGTTATTAGAAAAATCTTCGATTGAACGATTATAATAAAACCTTTTTCCGTTAAGAAAAGAATGGGCGGCGGGACCAATGCCCAAATAATCTTCAAGATTCCAGTATTTTAGATTGTGTTTGCTCTCATAACCTGTCTTGCTGAAATTTGATATTTCATATTGATTAAACCCCTTTTGTTCAAGATAATCAACAGCGAATAAATACAAGTCAGCAGTTGCTTCTTCATCAGGAAAGTTATACTTATCTCTGTTATTATAAAAATATGTGTTCTCCTCAATCTTTAAAATATAAACTGAGATATGCTCAACATCAAGCCCGCAGCAAAAATCAATAGAGTTTTTCAGGCTTTCTATAGTTTGTTCGGGTATACCGAGCATCAAGTCGAGAGATATGTTGTTTATACCGCTGCTTTTTATGTTTTTAACGGTTGCTTTAATATCATCGTTATTATGCGCTCTGCCAAGAATCTTCAATTCATTTTTGTTGGCTGACTGTATACCAAGAGACATTCTGTTTAAACCCGCCTCTTTTACTATACTAAAGTCAAAGTTAAGTGCTGATTTAGGATTAGCTTCCATTGTTATTTCGGCGTTTTCTGTAACCTTAAAATGTGACTTGATAGTATTAATAATATCGGCAACTTGTTCAGCTTTTAATACGCTCGGAGTTCCGCCGCCTATATAAATGGTATCGACCTTTTTGTCAATTTTCTCAGACCAATATATTATAGCTTCTTTTAAACTGACAATATATGAATTATAATCTTGTGTATCTCCGCGCAAACTAAAAAAATCGCAGTAAGGACATTTACCGCGACAAAATGGGATATGAATGTAAAGGGCAAGGTTATCAGACATAATTTTCTCCTGAAATGGGGTGAGGCAGAAACTACTGTTTCTGCCCCAAATTTGGAAGGTATATGAAAAAATAGGAAAAATTCTTTTTGTTACAAATATATTACAATAAGTTTACAGTATTGTCAAGCTATTTTTAGCTATTTTTTTAAATTTCTTTCAAAAATATTGACATATATAATATAAAAATAGTAAAATCAGTTGTCAATGGATAAAATATGGAGGAAAACAATGGATAAATTAAGGGAAGAAATAGAAAAACGCAGAACATTTGCTATAATTTCGCACCCTGACGCGGGCAAAACTACTCTTACCGAAAAGCTGCTTTTATACGGCGGAGCGATTAACCTCGCTGGTTCTGTTAAAGGAAAACGAACAGCGCGTCACGCTGTGTCAGACTGGATGGAAATTGAAAAGCAAAGAGGTATCTCTGTAACTTCGTCAGTATTACAGTTTAAATATAACGGATATTGTATCAATATACTTGATACCCCTGGCCATCAGGACTTCTCTGAGGACACTTACAGAACTCTTATGGCGGCTGACTCCGCCGTTATGGTTATTGACGCCTCAAAAGGTGTTGAGAACCAGACAAAAAAGCTCTTTAAGGTCTGTGTAATGCGCCATATTCCTATTATTACTTTTATAAATAAAATGGACCGCGACGCTCAGAGCCCGTTTGATTTGCTTGAAGATATTGAGAATGTACTCGGAATTCACACCTGCCCGATGAACTGGCCTATAGGCTCGGGTAAGGAATTCAAGGGCGTATACGACAGAGAAAGTAAGTCTGTTTTGGCATTCAAGGCGAATAACGGTCAGAAGGAAGTCGAGGAGGAGATAATCCCCGTTGACGACAGCAGACTTGATGACTTGCTCGAAGAAAAGAAACAGAACTTGCTCGACGAGATTGAGCTGCTTGATGGGGCAGGGGATGAGTTTGATTTAGACGCAGTCAGGGCGGGCACACTTACTCCCGTATTCTTTGGCTCAGCTTTAACTAATTTTGGTGTCGAGCCGTTCTTAGAGCAGTTTTTAAAGCTCACTATGCCGCCTACACCTCGTGAAACCGATGATGGCGTTGTTGATACCGACTCAGATTTTTCAGCGTTTGTATTCAAGATTCAGGCTAATATGAACAAGGCGCACCGTGACCGTGTTGCGTTTATGAGAATATGCTCGGGAAAATTCGAGAAGGATATGGACGTTTATCATATGCAGGGCGAGAAAAAAATGCGTCTTTCTCAGCCTCAGCAGATTATGGCTCAGGAACGTGAGATAATCGACGAAGCTTACGCGGGCGATATAATAGGCGTTTTTGATCCAGGTATCTTTATGATAGGCGATACTGTATGTACCGCAAAAAACAAGGTTAAATACAAAGGTATTCCTACATTCGCTCCTGAACATTTCGCTCTTGTAAGGCAAAAGGACACAATGAAGCGCAAGCAGTTTGTAAAAGGTATCTCACAGATTGCGCAGGAAGGCGCGATTCAGATATTTCAGGAGCTCGACGCGGGTATGGAAGAAGTAATTGTCGGCGTTGTCGGCGTACTGCAGTTTGATGTTCTAAAATATCGTCTCGAAAACGAGTATAATGTCGAGATTATTATGGAAGAGCTCCCGTTTGAGTATATAAGATGGATACTAAACGAGGGGATTGACCCCAAGGAGCTCGATTTAGCGTCCGATACAAAACGCATTCAGGACTTAAAGGGCAACTATCTGCTTCTTTTCACAAGCTACTGGAGTATTGACTGGGCGCTTGACCACAACAAAGGTCTTGAATTACAGGAATTTGGTAACGCGTAATGTTATATGATAAGCTGAAAAACTACAATCGTATTCCGTTCCATATGCCTGGTCATAAGCGCAACAAAAAAAAACTGGGAAGCAAGCTGCCTTATGATTTGGATATTACCGAGGTTGAGGGCTTTGATAATCTTCATTCACCAAATGGAATTATAAAAGAGATTGAAGATAAAGCGAAAGAGGTTTATGAATCCGAAAATTCCTTTATACTCGTTAACGGCTCAACTGTCGGTATACTAGCGGGCGTCCTAACCGCGGTAAATCGCGGCGATACTGTTCTTATGGCTAGAAACTGTCACAAATCAGTATATAACGCTGTGGAGCTTGCGGGAGCTGACGCGGAATATATTGTTCCCGAGGTCGATGAATACGGCATATTTAAAGCTATAGATGTTTCAGAATTTAAAAGCAAAATACAAAGCGTTAAGCCTAAGCTTATTGTTGTTACTTCGCCGACTTATGAGGGCGTTAATTCTGATATCGAGGGTATATGCGAGCTGGCTCATAGTTATGATATACCTGTTTTGCTTGACGCGGCTCACGGCGCTCATTATGTCGGCTACGCGAAATATGCCGACATAACGGTAATGAGCCTACACAAAACTATGCCAGCGCTTACTCAATGCGCTTTAGCTCACATTAACGGCAGCATAATCAGTCCCGAGGAATTCAGGGTTAAGCTTTCGATGCTCGAAACCTCCAGCCCGTCTTATGTTCTGATGGCTTCAATAGAGGAATGCCTTAATTACAAGTACGATTATATAAAGCTGAAAGCTAAACGCGACAAGCTAATAAAACAGTGTGAAGGTCTTAATGTTCTAAAAATCATTGATTATAAAGAACCTACCAAACTTGTTGTTTTTACAGGCTGCAGCAACATAAGCGGTGTTGAGCTCGCGTGGATTTTAAGGACTGATTATAATATTGAAGTTGAAATGTCCGACAGATATTATATTGTGCTTCTTTTATCCGCTTGTGATGATTTCTCTAACTATAGCTTGCTTTATAAAGCGTTGCTTGCAATTGACGCAACATTACATAAAGCAGAATTTAATCCTCTTAAGCTTATCACCCTGCCTGAAAAATCTGATAAAACCACAGATAGCTTTGAGTTTGTTGATTTGAATAATTCTGTTGGTAAAGTCTGTGGCGAATACATTTGGGCTTATCCGCCCGGAATACCATTGATTACTCCAAACGAAATCATCAGTCAGGAAATTATAGATTATATTAACTCCGCTTTAGAATCGGGAGTTAATATTCAAAGCACATACGGCTTTAAAGAGAAAAAAATATATTGTCAATCTTGATACTAACATTGACAATAATCGACCTATGTGATAAAATTCTAGTATACTAATAGGAGGTTTTCAGTTATGAAAAGAATTCAGACTATTGAAACTCGCGACTTAAAGAAGAGCACACAGAGCGGCGGCTGCGGCGAATGCCAGACATCCTGTCAGTCAGCTTGCAAAACTTCATGCGGCGTTGCCAACCAGCAGTGCGAAAAGTGCTTAGAAGCAGAGTAATATTTAGGATTTACGCCGTTTTTCGCTGACGCGTTAAACGGCTTTTCCTTTTTAGGAGTTTTATAAATGATACATCAATTTAAACTTAACGGATACAATATTGTACTTGACGTGTTCAGCGGCTCGGTTCACGCTGTTGACGAGGTAGCTTTCGACATTATATCAATGTACGAAAGCTATACGCCAGATGAAATAACCGACTACATTACATCAAAATATGTTGACGTTAGCAAGGCGGAGGTCGCTGAATGTATTGAGGATATAGAAGCGCTCAAAGAGAGTGGAAAGCTTTTTACTGAGGACGAATACGCTGACCTAGCTTTTGACTTCAAAAAGAAGAATACAGTAATCAAAGCTTTGTGCCTGCATATCGCTCATACCTGCAATCTCAACTGCGAATACTGCTTCGCGAGCCAAGGTAAGTACCACGGTGAAAGAGCGCTAATGAGCTTTGAGGTGGGCAAGAGAGCTATTGATTTTCTTGTTGAAAACAGCGGCAGCCGTAAAAATCTTGAGGTTGACTTTTTTGGCGGTGAACCGCTGATGAACTTTGAGGTTGTAAAGCAGATTGTAGCGTATGCTCGTTCAATTGAAAAAGAGAATAATAAAAACTTTCGCTTCACATTAACTACAAACGGCGTACTGGTTGACGATGACGTTATTGACTTCGCTAACAAGGAATGTCACAACGTTGTATTGAGTCTTGATGGTCGAAAGGAGATTCATGACAACCTTCGCAAAACCATTAACGGCAGCGGAAGCTATGATATTATTGTCCCGAAGTTTCAGCATTTTGTCGAGCGCAGAGGCAACAAGGGTTACTACGTTCGCGGAACATTTACCCATAACAATGTGGATTTTACAAATGATATTTTTCATATGGCTGATTTGGGATTTACCGAACTCTCTATGGAGCCTGTTGTATGTTCGCCCGATGACCCGTACGCTCTTACATACGATGACTTGCCGAAGCTGTATGAACAGTATGAGATTCTCGCTAAGGATATGCTCAGGCGAGAGAAAGAGGGCAAACCCATAACCTTCTATCACTATATGATCGACCTTACAGGCGGTCCCTGTATCTATAAAAGGATTTCCGGCTGCGGCTCGGGTACCGAATATATGGCTGTTACCCCTTGGGGCGATTTGTACCCCTGTCACCAGTTTGTAGGTGATGAAAAATATCTAATGGGTGATATATGGAAAGGTGTCACAAACAAAGAAAAGCAGGACGAGTTTAAGCTTTGCAACGCCTACGCCCGTCCCGAGTGCAAGGAATGCTGGGCTAAACTTTTCTGCAGCGGCGGCTGCGCGGCTAACGCTTATCACGCCACAGGCTCAATAACAGGTATTTATGAATACGGCTGCAAGCTTTTCAAAAAACGTATGGAATGCGCGATAATGATGCAGGTAGCGAAATCAATAAAACAATAATATAGGACTTGCAAAAACTCAATAGCTCTCTCATATGATTAATTATCATAAAGGAGCGGGTTATTATGTTTCAACTTATAAGTTTTTTAGGCCATTATGTTTGTTTTTTTCTTCTTCATATTTGCGGCAATGGTTCGTTTCCGAAGCCTCTGTCATCTAAGGAAGAAAAAGATTGTCTTTTAAAAGCAAAAAACGGTGATATTGAAGCCCGCAATAAGCTTGTGGAGCACAATCTACGGCTTGTCGCGCACATTATTAAAAAGTATTATTCATCGGGCAACGACCAGGATGACCTCGTTTCAATAGGTACAATCGGTCTGATTAAGGCTATAAACACATTTGATATTAACAAGAATATCAAGTTGTCAAGCTACGCCTCACGATGTATCGAAAATGAGATACTTATGTATTTTCGCAATCTTAAAAAAACGTCTCAGGATATATCGTTGAATGATACGATTGATACGGATAAGGACGGCAACTCTCTGAGCTTGTTTGATATACTCTCAACCGAGGATAATATAATTGACGATATTAACAAAAAGCTTAATCTCAGGAAGATTTATGATTATATTGATTCAGAGCTTGACGAAAGAGAAAAGCAGGTTATTTATTTAAGATACGGACTGAGCGGACAAAAGCCCGTTACTCAACGCGAGGTTGCAAAAGTTCTGGGCGTCAGCCGCTCATATATCAGCAGGATTGAAACCAAAGCGCTCAAAACCTTAAGGCGCAAATACGAAAGAAGCAGTAATTTATAAATGATAAGGGAAGTTAAATACAAAGATAATTTAATACAATATAATCTGACACGAAAAAGAGTTAAGAACATTAATCTTAGGATTAAACCCGATTTGACTGTTGAGGTCTCGGCTAATTCAAGAGTATCTTTAAAATATCTTGATGATTTTGTCATAAAAAAAGCCGATTTTATTCTGCGAGTTCAAAACGAGTTTTTATCTCAAAAAAGTATTGAGCGCGAGCCAAAAATGTCAGTAGAAGAATTAAGACAGTATGTTCTAAATAAATCAAACGAAACTTATGAACAATATATAACAATATACAATATCGATAAACCTTTAATAAAATTCAGAAAAATGAAGTCAAGGTGGGGGAGTTGTAACTTTGTTAAATTTACAATTACGCTCAACACCAACCTTATTTATTGCGATAAGGAACAAATTGATTATGTAATTATTCACGAGTTTTCTCACCTGATTGTACATAACCACAGCAAAGATTTTTATTCGGTAGTCCAAAAGTTTTTCCCCGATTATAAAAGAATAAAAAAGGAAATGGCAGGAATTATTATATGAAATTAGTATCATGGAATGTTAACGGATTCAGAGCATGTCTCAACAAAGGCTTCGCGGATTTTTTTGATGAGATTAACGCAGATGTTTTTTGCTTGCAGGAGACGAAGATGCAGCCAGATCAGGCGGATTTTTCTCCCGAAGGATACGATAAATATTTTTTCAGCGCCATAAAAAAGGGCTACTCGGGCACAGCGGTTTATACCAGAGTAAAACCTCTGAATGTAGTATTCGGAGTTGACGACAAACACGATGACGAGGGCAGGGTTATCACCTGCGAGTTTGAGAGTTTTTATCTCATTTGTTGTTATTCACCAAACGCTCAGAATGAGCTGAAAAGAATTGACTATCGTATGGAATTCGAGGACGACCTCAGAGCTTATATGACTAAGCTCAGCTTAAAAAAGCCTGTTATTCTTTGCGGTGATTTGAATGTTGCTCATACCGAAATCGATTTAAAAAATCCAAAGTCAAACCGCGGCAACGCTGGATTCTCAGACGAGGAACGCGGTAAATTCACAGAACTTCTTGGTGCGGGCTTTATCGACAGCTGGCGTTATCAACATCCAGAAGTAACAGGCGTTTATTCGTGGTGGTCGTACCGCTTTAACGCGCGCATGAATAACGCGGGATGGCGTATTGATTACTTTGTAGTGTCTGATGAGATTAAGGACAGAATAATCAATACCGATATTTATACCGATGTTTTAGGCTCTGACCATTGTCCTGTAGCGCTAGAGATAGATTTGTAATAAAACAGTAATATTCTCATACAATTTATTGGTGAGAATATGAAGAAAGATAAAGTTACATATCTGCTTGTTTTCTGCTTATTTATCATATATGTTTTGTTGATTATAATCGCGTTTTATAATATTGACTACTTTTCTGAGGTGAACGCTGTTGTTCCAAAAGATTTAACAGTAGTACTTGACGCGGGCCATGGCGGCGAAGACGGAGGAGCTGTAGCGAATAATGTTGTCGAAAAAGATATTAACCTTTCAATAACAAATAAGATTTATGACTTATTTATATGTAACGGGTTTAATGTAATAAGAACACGAAACACTGACATAATGCTCAACAGCGAAGGAAGCTCGCTGAGAGAGCGCAAAGTCAGCGATATGAAAAACCGACTTAATCTGTTTGACAATAACTCAAATAACGTTATAATCAGTATTCATCAGAACAAGTTTACTCAGGAAAAATACAATGGCTCACAGGTTTTTTATTCACCTAACAACCCTAAAAGTAAAAACTTGGCTGAATCGGTAAGAGGTAATATAGTTAACCTTTTGCAGCCTGACAATTCAAGAGAATGCAAACAAGCTACTAATAGTATTTATTTGCTTTATAAAACAAAAAATCCCGCTATAATTGTTGAGTGCGGATTTATCTCGAATTATATTGAAGCCCAAAAACTAAAGGATGAAAATTATCAGAACAAAATAGCGTTCGCTGTTTTTTCAGGATTTTTAGAATATTATAATAAGTATGATTGAGGAAGTATTATGGCTAAAATAAAAAGTGTATTTATCTGCTCAGAGTGCGGCTACGAGAGCCCGAAATGGTTTGGCAAATGCCCTGGCTGCGGCGAATGGAATACAATGGAGGAAGAAATCAAAGAAACCGTTAAGGGTTCGACTGCGGCTAAGAGCAGAAGTCTTGTTTATTCAAAGCCAGTGACGGTTGGTGAAATATCCACAGATGATGAACAGCGCTTTGACACAGGCTTTAATGAGCTTAATCTTGTACTGGGCGGAGGAATTGTTAAAGGCAGTCTTGTGCTGCTCGGCGGCGACCCCGGAATCGGTAAATCCACAATACTTATGCAGATATGTAAAAACCTCAGCGAACTCAGTGTGCTTTATGTTTCGGGCGAGGAGAGTAAGCGTCAGCTTAAACTAAGAGCGGACAGGCTAGGGGTTAATAACAACAATCTGCTTATAATGACCGAAACTGATGTTGAAATTATAACAGAAGAAATCAGAACAACAAAACCCGACCTGGTAATGATAGACTCCATCCAGACAATGATGATTAAGGAGTTAAGTTCATCGGCGGGCAGTATTACTCAGGTTAGAGAAAGCACAAACCTGATTATGCACACCGCTAAAGACTTTGATATTCCTGTTATGGTTGTCGGTCACGTTAACAAAGAAGGTTCAATCGCGGGGCCAAAGGTACTTGAACATATTGTAGATACTGTTCTGTATTTTGAGGGAGACAAGCAGATGTCGTGCAGAATCCTGAGAGCTGTTAAAAACCGCTTTGGCTCAACCAATGAAATTGGCGTGTTCGAGATGACAGATAAGGGTTTGAAAGAAGTAGAGAACCCCTCCCAAATGATGCTCTCAGGCAGACCTAAAGGCGTTTCGGGTACCGTTGTAACTTGTTCGCTCGAAGGCACACGCCCGATTCTGACAGAGATTCAGGGCTTGGCTACGCAATCGGGCTACGGAAATCCTCGAAGAATGTCAACAGGCTTTGATTATAACAGGCTGTCTATGCTTTTAGCTGTACTCGAAAAGCGCGCGGGCTATTATTTTAACAATATGGACGCTTATATTAATATAGTAGGCGGTCTCAGGATAGACGAGCCCGCTGTGGATCTCGCCATTTGTATGGCGCTTATAAGCAGCTTGAAGGATACACCAGTACTCGAAAACGCTGTAGCGTTCGGCGAGGTCGGTTTAGCGGGGGAAATCCGCTCAGTATCTCAGGCACAGCAGAGAGTCAGCGAGGCTGTAAGGCTTGGCTTTAATAAAATTATTCTGCCGTATCATAACGCCAAGAATGTAGACAATATGGGCGCCGAGGTAATAGGCGTTAAGAATTTAAGACAGGCTTTTGAGGCAATCAGTGAATAAGAGATATATAATTATGTCGGATGAAAAGCCTGACATAAATAGGAGCATAAGCTGTAGCTATAATATAATACCGACTGATACAATAAATGAGCTGCTGCCGTTTGAAAGACGCCACGCAGATATGCAGTGCCTTAGAATTAAAGATACTTTCTTCGTGTTGAAGGAAGCTGTTAATCTTCAGGATAAGCTGCGTTCTTTCGGTTTAAAGGTCATAATAACAGAGGAAAATATCACGGCAGAATACCCCAAAAACGTGCTTTTAAACGCTGTTTATATGAACGATATGCTCTTTTGTAGAGCGGATTCTGTTGCGAGTGTCGTCAAAGAGTACTGTAAAAAGAACGGAATAGAGCTAATTAACGTCAATCAGGGCTACACAAAGTGCTCTACCGCTGTATCGAACAGGTGTTTCACAACAGCGGATAAGGGAATTTTTAAAGCTATGACCGCGAATGGGGTAGAGGGGCTCCTGATAGAAAGCGGCGACATCGAGCTTGACGGAGTTGATTATGGCTTTATAGGCGGATGCACCTTTTTTGATAACAACACAATATTCTTTACAGGTGATATAAGAAAGCATAAGAGTTATAAAGAGATTAAAAGCTTTTTGTTTGAACGAAAAACAGATATGGTTGCTTTAACAAACAATTATCTATATGATATAGGCGGGTTTATAGTGATATAAGCCCGTTATATTTTTATTCTGAAATATTACAGACTGTATAATCGAATTATACAAAATATGTTGAAACAGTGGGGAAAACTCAATTTTGAGTTATACAAAATTTTTGATATTGAGTTTAGAGCTCAAGGCAGGGAATAGCATTATATTTCGATAATAGAATATAAAATAAATTTCAGAAATCGACAGGCAGATAAAAAATCTCATCTGCCTATGCTCAATCCCGCATAAATACAAGCTTTCTTATATATAAGCACATAGTCACTATATATTATATAAACTTTATAAATGTAAAAATGAATTTGTTTTTAATCTAATATAGAGTTAACGCTATGACAATCTGCCTAAATACTGCTAAAAAACAAAAAATAAATCCAATGGAAATTTTCTCAACGACTGTTGGGTTGTCAGAAAAATTTCTATTGAATTTTAAAATGAGGTAAATCTTAAAATTTTAAGCAGAATCGATTTATATAACAGTATGAATCATTTTTTATAAACAAGTTATAAGATTCTTAATACTAAGCCATAGTATAGAGCTTTTGCGCAATCGCAGCTGTATTTAATTATAATACTAATTTGAATTATATTCTAATTTAGAAATAAAACCGCCTTACCCCTTATTTATATAGATATATCAGATTTTCCTTTCCCCTGAATTATACAAAATATTCATTTTGTATAATTTTCTATATAAGAATTAAACCTGCTCCCCTTTATGATACAATATTAAAAAATGAGGTGATACTATGGCTGTAGACTTTATGAATGAAGCTCCTGACATTATAAAACGTTTTTTGCTTTATATGCAGAACATCAAAGGACGCTCTCCTAAAACTGTCGACGAGTATTACATTGACCTGCGTACTTTCTTTCGCTATATAAATATGAGTCGTAAACTCTGCGACACTTCTCTTGAGTTTGATGAGATTAAAATTGATAATGTAGATTTGGATTTGGTAAAAACTATCACACTCAGAGACAGCTATGAGTTTATGTATTACCTTCAGCGTGAACGCGGCAACTCACAAGCCGCCAGAGCGCGCAAGACCTCTTCCCTGCGTCAATTCTATAAATACCTTGAAAGAGAACATTTGATTGATTCTAACCCTTTAAAAGACCTTGAGACGCCTAAACAGAAGAAATCCCTGCCTAAATATCTTACTTTGGAGCAATCTATTGAACTGCTAAACGCTGTTGAGGGTGACAATTCCCGCCGCGATTATTGCATTCTTACTCTCTTTTTGAATTGCGGATTGCGATTATCAGAGATGTGCGGGCTAAATTACAGCGATATTCGCACCGATAACACTATGCGAGTACTCGGCAAAGGCAATAAAGAACGCATAATTTATCTTAATAAAGCATGTATTGACGCTATTAATTCTTATATGGAGGTACGCCCTACCGACGATTTAAAGGACAGAAAGGCGCTGTTTATCAGCCGAAATCATAACCGTATGTCGCCTAAAACAGTGCAGGCTATGGTGTATAAATATCTTGAAAAGATCGGGCTGGACTCTCAGGGCTATTCCTGTCATAAGCTCAGGCACACCGCCGCTACGCTTATGTATCAGGAGGGCGACGTTGATATAAGAGTGCTCAAAGAGATTCTAGGACACGAAAACCTCGGCACTACCGAAATATACACTCACCTCTCTAGCAAACAACTGAAACAAGCCGCGGAAAGTAACCCTCTCGGCAAAATCAAACCAAAGGAAAAGGACTGACTTTTTTATAGTCAGTCCTTTATTCACATTATTTTACTATAACTTTAAGCTTTAAGGTTTTAACTCCGTTTACTTTAACCTTTAATGTAGTTATTCCCTTTTTTAGTCCTTTTACTATTATTGATTTCGCGGATTTATCCGATATAATTTTAGCGTATTTTGTGTTTGTGTAAGCGTTGTCAATCAAATCAGCCTTACCCTTGATTTCAAGAATTGCTTTCGCTCTCTTTTTAACTGTAATTGAATTAACAGTTTTTCTGTTTTGGGTAAGTTTTGGATTTGATTTAACTATCACCTTACAGCTGATTGTTTTGCCGCTCTTGGTTTTAGAAGTAAATACAGCTGTGCCCCTTTGAAGTCCGACAGCGTTTTTTAATTTATATACTTTGTTGCCGATTATTTTTTCGTTCATCATTTTTGCAATTTTGTTGTTTTGAGACTTCCAGTTGACATTATAATCATCAATATCGCCTCTCTCGCCCGCGTTTAGAGTTAAAACATTCTCCACAATTTTAACGCCTTGTATATCGTTGAGCATTCCTGAAATCTTTTTAACAGTTTTTAAATTAATTACATCTTCCTCATACGCTTGATAAATGTTATATTCTTTCTTGTTTTTTCTATCAAAGATATATACATTATCCGCGCTTCCGTTTGCCTGATAAAGATATTTATCAATATTATAGTAATACATCATAGTCAAACTCATTTCGCTGTATAATCGCTCAAGATGTAAATGTCAAGTGAAAATGTCGGAAAACGCTCATTTAAAATGTACAATTTTGAGCGGACAATCAGTCGTCGGAATCATCAAAGATATTCCTG
>JAHLAX010000049.1 GCA_020625875.1 bacterium
CTGTTTTTTCACTGATCAGCTCTATCGCTTCTTTCGGTAAATATCCGTATATCTCCTGTGTGTTCTGTAAAATGGTTATCAGACTGCCTTTTACTTCTGCGTACTCTTTAAGCACGCCTTCTATCAGGCTTAAGTCTACTTTTGTGCTTGCCATATTACATACCCCCTAATTCGCATTAATACACACAGTTTATTATATTTTAAATCAACAATAAATTCAAGGCTAATATTGCATAATAATTAAAAAATGATAAACAAGATAATGGTTAATTCGTTCGTAAGCGGAAACTATTTGGTTAAAATTTTGAAATTTTCTTTATTATATTTATAGGTATTAAAAACTATGCTATAAATATTTAGTATTTTGAATAGTGGAGGTAGGCTTATGAAAATTGGATTTGACAATAACAAGTATCTCGAAACTCAATCACAGCATATCCGCGACAGAATAGCAAAGTTCGGCGACAAGCTGTATCTCGAATTCGGCGGCAAGCTTTTTGACGATTATCACGCTTCGCGTGTTCTCCCGGGATTTAAGCCTGACTCCAAGCTTCAGATGCTTATGCAGCTCAAGGATGAGGCCGAAATCGTAATCGTAATTAACGCTGACGATATCGAGAAGAACAAAGTCAGAGGCGACCTCGGCATTACATATGACCTCGACGTACTCAGGCTTCTCGATGTTTTCAGAAGCAGAGGGCTTTATGTAAACTCGGTTGTGCTGACTCGCTACGCCGACCAGCCGACAGCGGTTAAATTCGAGAAAAAGCTCAAAGAAAACGGCATAAACGTTTATCATCATTTTTCAATCCCCAACTATCCCACTGACGTTGACCTTATTGTCAGTGATGACGGATACGGAAGGAACGACTATGTCGAGACAACACGCAAGCTCGTCGTAATCACCGCTCCCGGTCCCGGCTCGGGCAAGATGGCTGTGTGTCTTTCTCAGTTATATCACGAGCACAAAAGAGGTATTCAGGCGGGCTACGCCAAGTTTGAGACCTTCCCTATCTGGAATCTTCCGCTGAAGCACCCCGTCAACGTTGCGTATGAAGCCGCTACGGCTGACCTCAACGACGTCAATATGATTGACCCGTTCCATCTGGAGGCTTACGGCAAAACAACCGTTAACTATAACAGAGATATTGAAATCTTCCCTGTACTCAACACAATGTTTGAGTTAATTCTCGGCGAATCCCCCTACAAGTCGCCTACCGATATGGGAGTTAATATGGCGGGCAATTGTATTGTTGATGACGACGCCGTATGTTACGCCGCGAATCAGGAGATTATAAGGCGCTACTATACTGCTCTGTGCAATCAGACAAAGGGCATAGACAATTCTGATGAAGCATATAAGATTGGTCTTTTGATTCAACAGAGCAAGCTCAGCACCGATGACCGCGCTGTCATCGCTCCCGCGCTCAAAAAAGCTGAGGAAACAGGCGCTCCCGCCGCCGCGATTGAGCTCAGCGACGGAAAGATAATCACAGGCAAAACCACAAAGCTGCTTGGCGCGTGCTCGGCTATGCTCTTAAACGCGCTCAAGTCGCTCGCGGATATTCCCG
Organism: bacterium; assembly: GCA_020625875.1. Taxonomy (GTDB): domain Bacteria; phylum Bacillota; class Clostridia; order Oscillospirales; family Acutalibacteraceae; genus Ruminococcoides. The sequence goes on from JAHLAX010000049.1 coordinate 1,572, forward strand.
AGAACGTTGACATCATTGATGAGGCAGTAATAAAGCCGATTCAGAGGCTTAAGGTTGACAGCTTCGGCTCCTCAAACCCAAGACTTCACACCGACGAAATACTGATCGCTCTGTCAATGTCGGCAGTCACCAATCCATCCGCGAGAGTTGCTATGGAGCAGCTCCCCAAGCTCAGAGATACCGAAGCGCATTCGTCTGTTATACTTTCTGACACAGACACTCACACTCTCAAAAAGCTCGGAATCAGGCTTACAACCGAGCCCACATACGAAAACAAAAGATTCTACAGAAAATGATCTTTACCATAACATAAAGAAACGGAAGCTTTTCACAGCTTCCGTTTTTTTTATTATTAATGCAGTTTCTTTTGTTTACGAACAAGCACGACAAGATATATCGCGAATAGTATCAGAGCCGCCGCGCCGCCCGCAATATATGAAATCGTCATATTAAGCCTGAAGCCCTCGTGAGCCATAAGAATATAGGTCAGGCTGACTGCCGTCATAAATGCCGAAAAACGGATAGAGTTTTCCAATAAGTTTATCTATTGGAAGCAAAGTCGCAAGCAAATAATAAGCTAGTATAACAATCGCCCAGAATGTTCCGTTCATCCAGTCTGGAGTAAGCTTATCGAGAAGCCCCGCGGGACTGGTAACAAACTTAGTCATAAAAAAACGTTACCGCATTTGTTAAACGCGGTAACGTCAAGATTTAAAATTTTAGTTTTCTTCTTTGAGCATCCTGCTCGATTTCGCGATATAGACAAGCTCACAAAAATACAGAATAACAGAAAGAACTGCCGCGAGAATAGTCAATAACGAAACAATAGTCTGATTAAACGCGTTCTCTTTGAAATAGCGAACAATGAATGTGACAATAAAGCTTATAATATAAAGCGTTACCAAAAGCTTTAGAATAAAAGCGCCGTTCGCGACCATATCAGGTCTGTTGCATTTCGCGGACAGATTTGTCAGACCGCCTATCATATAGAAAGCGACAAACATTCCCAATACCAATGAAATGAAATTCAAGAAAGTTGCGAGCCATCCAAGGAAACCTGTCTGATTAACAAATATCTGGTAGCCAAAAGCAAAGAACAGACTAAAAATCTCACATAAGATAGCTTTTCTGAAGCCTTCTTCATCCTTCGCCGCCTGAAAATATCCAATGATATTAATTATTCCGCCGATTACAAACAGTACAGCGGTGACAATTAACAACGCGCCCGTTATAACGTAGAACACATCGGAAGTACTCTTAACTAAGACGCCTGTATTCGCCATCATACTCAATACCATTGCTATTGTGCCGAATATACCGGAAAACAGCAATATAATTTCAGCGGTGAAGATTTTACTTACACCTTTTGCTGCATATGGAAATCTCATAATGCAATTATCTCCTTTTTATTTTTTAAAAATTTTAGCATATTTACTTATAAAACGCAATAGTTATATGCTAATGAATAACCAACGTTTAGATTTCAAGATTTTTGAATGTATCTTTCATTATGTTGTACGACTGCTTTAACCTCGGGGTGATTGTAATACTATCAACGCCCTTGAAGCTTGTGTCGTACAGCTTTATTTTTCCCTTTAAACCAGCGCCGATTATGATAGTATCAAAGGTTGAAAATTTAATTTCCTTACCCTTTAACTCTCCGATACAAGCCTTTGTTCTCGGGTTCTTAACCCCGAGCAAATACCACGGAATCCGAATCTCGAGCTTGTTTGAGCAGGCGCAAAAATCAGCGAGAGAATCATAGTTTTTGCTATTCGGATTAGCGTTTCCGTATCTCATAATGCCCGATTCGATGTATTGGGGAGGAATGGTTTTTTCCTCATCGGGCAGATACATCTCATTTGAAACATAAGTATTTATTTTGTTATATTTTCCGCTGTTTTTCTTATACGGCGTTTGCTTATCCTTGCCGAACACTCCCTTTAAAACCGAGTATTTGTAATGAAAAACATCACGGTAAGCGTCACAGAGCAAGCGTGTATTATTTTTTCCGTTAATTTCAAGAAGGTAATCGGTCGAATCGCTAAAGCTCAGACCGTATTTTGGTGCATTTTTGCTCCCTTCTCCTGTTATCTGAATAGGAACATAATACTTATCTTTTTTGAAATCAAACTTCTCAGGCAACGAAACCAGCAGATGCATATAATCCGCGTCGAACCTCACGCATACGCGCGAGTCACCGACGGGAGCTTCTCTCGCCCATTCGGAATCGTCGCCGTCGGGATATGTGTCGGACACATCAAACGCCAAAAGCCCGTAACCCTGCTCGGCGCTTTCTTGGTCGCGAGTTCTCATAGCGGGCTTATCAGGATAATACATATCAGCGTTCCAAGTGCGTTTAAACCACTCGTCCTGCCACGAAAACAGAAGTCCTCCGCAACAGCCTGCTTTTAAAATATCCTCTGTCATTCTTTTGTTCAGCTCGCCCTGCTGCTTTTCGTCCAGACCGCCCTGTTGATAACCGTTCAGTCCCATATGAGCGATTCCTCGCGTAGTTGAAAGCCCGTACTCGGCGACAAGAAGCGGCACGGTATAACGCTTTTTCAAATCCTTTAAATACGCGAGATAATTATCATTAACCCTCGTATATTCCTTTTGGTGATTCATAAACTCAGGATAGTACGGATACACGTCAACCGCCGCGAACAATCCTGCGCAGTAATCCCTTTTCGGGAGGATATTCTCGGTGTTAACGCTTTGAGAGTCCTCTTCCTCTGAGAAGGGCTCGGAGGAATGATGTATCGTATCGAGAGTCTGCCAATTCAGAAAAGCTATTGGATACTGACATGAGTATGTCTCGGTTTCATAGCTTATAAGAGTATCGCCCACATCGCAAAGAAAGTACTCAAAGGGAGAAGCTTTCTCGGATGTTTTAAGGTATTTCCCCGCGAACTTTGTTTTGTCGGGATGCGAGGCGTTAGTCTCATTGACGAAATCGGCGGGATACTCTAAACCTAAAATATAGCCAAGGACGTAATCAGAAACATCACAATCATAAACGGCGGGCTTGAACTCACCGTAGTTTGTATAATTACTTGAGCCGTGGATAATATCAATTGTCTCTCTGACAGAACGCTTGAAGGCGGAGATAAGAATCTCATCACTCTCAAGCGCGTCAGTCAACTGGTACATCAAGTCCTCGCTGAACCATATTCCCTGAATAAGATAAAGCGGGTTCTTTTTATGCTTTTTGTTGTAATCATTGAGCGCTTTATAAAAGTTCGGATTCATTACCGTGAACACGCGCACGGTGTTGGCGTTCAGCTTACCGATTTGCTCAAACCACGTCGAATAGGTTTCATAGCTCGTGTTCGGGTTATTCAAATCCGTCAGCGGCTCGGTAAGCCCCATATTAACACCCTTGATATACAGAACCTCGCCCTTGTTGTTCTTCGTTCGGCGATAAAAATATCCGTTTGAAGCCGCCTTTACGGGTAAGCGGACGCTTTTCTCTGAGGGAAGTTCAATAGTCGCGCTTATTTTGCTCTCTTTCTCAGTTGTCTGAGAACAAGCCGCTGCCGACAACGCCGTAACACACACAAGTAAAAACGCAATCAGCTTTTTTATCACTGTTTTTCCTCTCTGTACTTTTTGAGATATTTTTGAAGCTCGGTGTAAGCGGGCTTAAGTCTTTCGTGCCACGTAGGCACAGTCCAGTTTTTGTAGGTATACTCGCCGCCCAGATTAATCGAAAGCTTTTCTTCGTTTTTCTGCACCCCGAAGCCGAAGCGGAATGACTTGTAATCCTGAGATGTAATAACCTGCTCCTCCCAGAAATCAGCAATCTGCTTCTTTTCGGACGGATCCATTACGTTAAACAGCTGCCATGGTATTCTGATTTCTACGCCGCCCTTAGCGTAGCACATATCAGTAAGCGACGCGTAATCCTTTGAATCAGGATTTCCGTTACCGTACAAAAGCTTGCCTGTTTCATAAGCTTTATCGGTGACCTCCTGACCAGTACCCTTTATCTTCATATTATATCCGTAGCATAACATCATTTCGTCAAAGATTCCGCTGTTTTTCTTATCCGCGTTTTTGGGTGCGATAAAATCAGACAGCATCTTTGACTCAACAAAGTAATAGTTAAACGCGTTATAATATCTGTCGACAAAAATATGCGAGTCGGAAGCGCCGTGAATCTTAATCAAAAAATCGGCAGCTTTATCAAAGCTGAGGTTATATTGGGACGACGCGGAGTTACCCTGTTTTGTAATCGTATCTACGGGGATATACAGTGTGTCGTTGTTAAAATCATAGCTGTCGCTTTTGACCATAAAATAGACGTATCTCTCGTCGCTCATAACATAGAGCGAGCCGTCCTTGGTTTTTGATATGGGAGCAACTCCGTCCCACTCGGACAAATCTCCGTCAGGATATGATAAACAACGCTTTTTTCCAGGGTCAAACGCCATAAGACCGAAGCACTGCTCCGTAGTCTGGATATTGCTCCAGAATGGTCGTCTGTCGGCTATATCATACATAACATTGTTCCATGTACGTTTAAACCACTCATCCTGCCATGTAAACACAAGTCCGCCCGCGTAGCCTGTTTCATAGATTGAGTCAAACATATCAATCAGCATAGCTCCCTGAGCGTTTTCGTCAACACGGCCCTGATTATATCCCATAACGCTTTCGTGGCCCATACCGCGCGAAGTCGGAATTCCGAACTCAGCAACTAGAATCGGTATTGTATGGACAAGCTTTAAATCCTTAAGATAGGCTGTATATGTATCAACCTCGCCTTTTTCATTGAGGTTTTTAAGATAGTCCTCCTGATAGTTAAGGCTGTCGGGATAGTAAGGATAAATATGGTACGAAGCGAACATCCCGGGGCCAAAGTTTCTGAATTTAACATTTTCGGTATTAACAGTAGCTTTGTCCTCGTCGTAATGAGGCTCGTTCGGATGGCTGAGCGGATCTGTTGTTATCCAGTTTGTAAAGGCGAGCGGACATTGATACTTATACTTTGTGGTCTCATGCTCGATAACCGCGTCACCCGCGCGACATAAAAACGCCTCAAAAGGAGTCGCAGCTCTGGTGTAGAGATACTTTCCGTCATAATCTCGTTTGTCGGGATGTTGCTTATTAGAGTTAAGCACAAGGTTGGGATCCCACTCTATTCCGATAATCCAACCCGCCAGCCAGCGGGAAACATCGGTGTGATAGGTACCCGACGCCTTACCCGGCGAATCCGGGATAACCGCTTTTCCGTGAATGACATCTACAGCGGTGAGCGCGTCCTTTTTAAAGTCGTTGAGAATCTTCTCGTTTTCGGAATAAACGTCGCCCAGTCTCTCAATATCCTCCTCATTTACCCATACGCCCTGATAAAGGTAAAGAGGATTCTTCGCTTTTTTATTAAAATCATTCAACGCCAGATAAAACTGCGGACGCATAAGCGTATATATACGAATACAGTTACAGTTCATAGCGCTGATTTTTTTAAACCATCTTAAATATGTATCGTAGCTTATTGTGAGGTCACCAGGGAAAAGCGCGGGTTCTGACGCGCCTATATTCACGCCTGTCATAAACAGCTTATTCCATTCGCCGTTTTTATAAACAAAAAAGTTCTCGCCCTCGGTCTTGAAGCGGTAGCTTAAGTCGTTAGCTGTATCGTTATATACCTCGCTCACAGAATCGGAAGTATCCTTCTTTTTGTCGTTGGCTCTGAAAAAGCTGAGCTGCTTGATTCCGAACGGAGCGAGAATTCCCGTCTGAGCAAGCAAAAACAACACAACCAGAGTCGCGAGAATCGTAAGGACATATTTTTTCATTGTTCAAACTCCTTACGTTTAATCTTACCCCATGTTTTGCGGAGCTTACGATATTTTAGAATACCCTCAACACGGAAAATCGAAATCATCTGGCGATACCCGAAATTTTCAAGAATCGCGTAAATCGAAATCGAAATACTTTGCTTTGCGGTCATAGCCGCTCGGTGGGTATATTGTTCGAGAACAAGACTGCCCTCGGATAGTATGATACCAAGCATAACCGCCAACAAGAAATACATAACAAAGAAGAACATATTAAGCTCTCCCATAATTAGCGAGAAGGGTATCAGAAAATATCCTATCGTCTCAATCAGAGCGCCGAGCAATTCAAAAATCCAGTTGTAAGGCATCGAAAACAAGCCCACCATCCCATAGCGCGGATTAAACGTCATAGCGCGGTGAGAAATAAGAGTATCCATAAGACCTATCTGCCAGCGGCGCCGCTGACTGCGAATATCCTTCATAGACATAGGACCTTGTGTCCAACAAATAGAAAGCTCGTTAAAGATAACCTTATATTTAATCTTGTTTTTCCTCATATGTCGGTGGATTCGGACAACAATTTCCATATCCTCGCCGATGGTATTCCGCTTGTAGCCGCCTACATCAATAACCGTCTGTTTACGAAATAAACCAAAAGCTCCCGAAACAATCAAAAGTGAGTTGGTAGCGCTCCAGAATACACGACCTGACAAAAAAGAGCGATAGTATTCAACAATCTGGAACCTCTCAACAAGCTTCTTAGGCATCGAAAATCCCTTGAGCTCTCCGTCAACGATTTTGGAGCCGTTGGCGATACGCACAATTCCGCCCGCGACAACAGTCCTTGAATCCTTGATAAACTCAAGCGACAACATCAGAAGAGCGTCCTTCTCTACTCGGGAATCGGCGTCAAGACAAGTGAACAGCGGATAGGATGAGATGTTGATTCCCGCGTTCAGCGCGTCTGACTTTCCCCCGTTTTCTTTATCAACATATAGAAGATTCGGATATTTTTTGCTGAAATATACTCCCCTGATGGTTTGTGTCTGAATTTGATAACGGATTGAGGTTTCAATCGGATGCATATCAAACGCTTCAATTACCAGCTCCCCCGTTCTGTCGGTTGAGCCGTCGTTAACCACAATAATCTCATAGCAGGGATAATTAATCTTCATCAGCGAGCGGATATTCTGCACGATGTTTTCCTGCTCGTTATAAGCTGGAATAATCAGGGAAATCGGCAAAAGATTGTTTGAATCCACATAACGAAGATAGTCGTCTGAAAAATGCTTGTTATAATTCTTGCGAACTCTGAAAAACGAGACAAACATCTGGATAATATAAATAATGCTCAGCGCGATTGTAAAAGACATACAAAAGTAGTTAAAAACTACGATAAAGCTGCGAACGCCGTTCAAAAATGTCACCAAATTCCCCCTTTCACTATATCGATTTTGTTATGCTAAACTGTCAACCTTTTTGTAGAGTACAGCCTTGACAGCGTCGGCGGCGAAGCGGTCATAGCCGCCGAGAATATCCTCCAAATCTCTCGGAGAAATATCCATTTCGGTAATTGCTTTCGCTGCGGTCTGACGCACCCACCATTCCTTGTCGGTGAGAGCTACCTTGACAGTATCAAGCGCGCTTCTTGTATGCAGGAGCGAAAGTCCTCTCACCGCGGAAGCGCGGATTACCCATTCTCTGTCCTTCGCGGCAATCTGTAAAAGCTGTTCATCCTCGGGATTCCCGAAGGCGGCGAGAGCCTTGATGCACGCAACCTTCATACCAAAGTTTTTGCCCGAAAATCCCTCGATGTACATCGGTCTGAATTCCTCTATCTTATAAGGCACTATAGCCTTTATAATAGTGCTTTTCATATACTCGTTGCACTGCTCGAAAAGACGCTTAGCGAGCGCTGCGCGGTCGCCCTTGAAATCGTCAAAAAACTCGTTGATAATTCTTCCCGAGTATTGTCTGTCGTCCTCGATGCTCATTATATAATCCGCGACATTCTCAACGTCGCCGAACTGAACCAGCGCCATCGCGGCATTATACGCGAGGTCACGGTTTTTACTGTTAAGGTACTCTATCATAGTATCCCTGTACTCCTCAGCGCCAAGATCAGCAATCTTACGCAAGGCGTAACCCTTGTGATACTCATCGCCCTCGTCAAGCATCTTTGAGTAAATTTCAAGAGGTTTAACCTCATCTTTAACAGTTTCTATTAATTTTTTGATTTCGTCATTTCCGCGTTTTTCTTTGAGTTCGCTCAAGACCTTGATTGCGGTTTCGTATGCCTCAAAGTCGCCGCCAATATCTTCTGACATCGCCTTAATCTCGCTTTGGCGACAGAAACCTGTCGGAGCTCTCAAAACCGCGTCAACGCGAATATTCATACGCCGCGTCATATTCTGCTCACGAATACTGTGTTCATCCTGACGTTCGGCAAGTCTGTAATGAATGATATACTCTATGCCTATTAATGACAGGCAAAACAGTAAAGCAATCACACATAATAGTTCAACTTTCATCAGTTCTCCGAATAGAAATTGCTTAAAATTTTAAAGCTGTCCTTTGTCCTTAAATTATACTCTGATTTTTCCGCGATTGCGGGCTTAAACATCTTGTAACCAGGATCGTGTTTTTTCTTCGGGAAGCCGTAATACAAATCTCCCGAGTCTCTTTCTCCTATCATAACCGATACGAGAATACCGTTTGTTGTAGTGGTTTTAGCCTTTTTACCGAATTTATGGTCATTAATAACCAGCTTTCGAACAGGGTCATAAGTATTCAGCCAAGTCCACGGCAGTCTTATATATATAGTTGAGCCTGTCTGATAGAACTGGCTGTCATAAGTGTTGAAGCCTCCGTAAGTGAGGTCAGCGACTTTATCGAACTTCGCCTTGTAGCTTTCTTTTGTATAGGCGAAGTTATCCTTTGAGCGGTCATAGCTTCTTATTACATTTAGCGTCGCCTTTTGTTTAGCGTCGAAACGCAGAACAAACTCCATACCCGAAAGCGAGTTGGGTGTAAAGCTTTTGTCATAGTAATACTCGCCGTCGTTGCGCTGGAAGGTGTCAATTCCGACAAACAGAGCTCTGTCCTTATATTTCGGTTCAAGGAGCATCTGAAGCGTAATGTACATATAATCAGCGTTTGATGACATCGAAAGAGCCTGTACCGCGTCATCGTCGCTGAGCACCAAGCCGGGTTTTTCGGGCTGTTTTGATTCCATAGCGACAACACCCGTCATCTGCTTTTCGTCACATGTATTATGCCATTTACAAGAAGATGAATCTGACGAAGTAAAAGTCTTCATATCATCAGATACCTGAGCCCAGCAATCATTAAGGTCATATACCGTTCCTCCCGGGCAATTGCTGTCTCGTACAGCCGCGAGTGTATTGACAAGACTTCTGCCCTGCTCAGCTTCCTTAACCGCTTTTTGTTTGTAGATTGAGTTAACATCAGAAAAGCTTATTCCTGACAATACAATATTATTAAGCGATGTATTTAGCTCTTTGAGCGCGGCGAAGGTCATATCATACTCGCTTTTTGAGTTTTTCTTAGCGAGCTTGATCGCGTTTCTTTCGTACTCAACATCACTATAATAATATTCCGAGCAATCGTTTGAAGCTATATCGTTTAACAGATAAGAATTCTTTTTATTTGAAAAAGTCATTCCCGAAACCATATTGAGCTTTGAGCATACCGACGCGGGAACAAAGTAATCATATTTCTTCTTTGAAGTCTGTTCAACGTTGTCATAAAGATACGCCGCGAAGCCTCGAAGTCCGTTTTGAGTATTTGTGTATTTTCCACTATAGGTATAGCTTGTGTTCACATTCAGCTTTTTACAAACCTTCTCGTCGAGATTCGGGTCAACGGTAATACCGAGAACATAAGCTGATACATCAGTAAAATATGAAGCTTCTCCCAACATAGCGCTCTTGGCTGTGCCGTCGCCGTGCAGCGCCTTAACAACGGTCTCTATCTGTTTTTTCCAGGATGAAAGACCTTTTTCACTCATATAATCTTCAGGTTTCAAACCGTCAGGAGCGGTAATTTTCTGCATAATATATATGGGTTTATTCTTATCGGATGAATTAAATTTGTTAATAGCCGTATAAAACTCCGGCGGCAGCAAATCTCGGACTACTATACAATTAGCGTTGAGTTTCGAGGCGCTCTTCACAAGTTCCTCGTAATAAATATAATCTCTCGAGTATTGCTTTTCTCCCGGAGCCTGAGCGTTAAGCGAAATAGCTTTCAGGTTAATTGTTTTCCACTTTTTATCCTCAAGAACCTGGAATTTGTTGTTGACAAGGCGCGAAACCTCTTTATGATTTTCGTTCTTCGTTACATACTCTGTTGAAGCGGTTTTATCCAGAATATGCCGCATAAGCGGATTATAAAAATTCCAGTAAAAGTTCGATATATCGCCCTGTCTGTCAAACGAAAGAAACTTGAACAGCTGATTGGCAAAAAGGAACTGACCGTACCTGTCGCCGCTTACATAGTCGTTAAAATCACCCGAGAAGAAATAGACAGGCGGGCGGTTCTTTTCGGTCTTGCGGGCAATAGCGCAGAAGCGCGGAGTTTTGGATATTTCTTTGATTTTTTCCATACCCGTAGCGTTAAGGTCAAAATCAAAAGTCGCGATTGTCTCGGTGCCGTAATTCGCGTCAACAA
>JAHLAX010000204.1 GCA_020625875.1 bacterium
AATAGTACGCGTACATTATCGCGAAGTCTGAAAACTGTTTCGCAAAACTCCAGGAATGTATTAACTTCAGAAGATAGGTAATGATAGCAGCCCTTGTCGATAATAAACTCATCAAAAATAATAGTTTGAACTTTGTCAAAGCAGACGGATTTCAAGATATTTGCGACTGATAGCGAAATAGAGTACCCGGCTAATTTGTCATCAATAAAAAAAGAATCACCGCGAACGGAGAATGAATGGGCGGAAAATTCAGAAGATACATCATTAAAAAATGACTTTTTAGCCTTAGAAGATTCGGTTTTGTAACGGCGTAAATAAATAAATTGAGCGCCGGACTTAATAAATTTATTAATCACGAACTTTTTAGAAGAGTAAGTTTTACCAACGCCGCGCTCACCGACCAAAAAATTAAAGTAAGCGTTGTAAGTAAGTATTTTTTGAATATCATAAAACATAATATCACCCAAAATCAAAAATCCCGGCCTTAAAGGGCCGGTATTTTATAATAAGAACGACATTCAACCGGCTTTACTTAGGGGGTATCAAGCCCAAAACTTGCGGCGTCCGATATTTCACGGTGATAATCGCAACGAGTGCTAAGTAATTAAGCGAGAAGATGTCAAGAGGATTATACCACAATGGACAAAACAAATCAAGAATAAGCAATAAAAGAATCTTTAATACCCTGATTTTGAAGTTCTTTTTGTAAATTGAGAGCATTTTCCTTATGAGTAAATGCGCCCATTTGCACACGATATAATTTAGGGGTATCAGTAACACCCAAGGTCTTAAGAATAGCCTTAGCATACGCTTTTCCGAATTCCTGTTGTTCGGGGATAGTATCACAAATTGTGATATCATTTTGGTTATCAACGAAGCAGCCCTCAGCGATAACCGCGGGGCAAGCCGTTTCGCGAATAAAAGCGAAATAATCGGAATTATTGTTATTAATTTTTGTTTTAATACCGCGGGAGTTTTGTCCTATTTGGAGTACTTCTTTTTCCAAATTTTCAGCGAGAGTTTTAGAAGTTCCGGCGCCATAATGATAAAAGAATTCTGCTCCGTCGCCGCCACCTGCGTTGTTATGTATATCAATAGCAAGAGCGGGATTAAAGGAATTGCACATTGAAATACGCTTATTAATATCGCAATTTTCATCTTTAATGCGTGAAATGAGTACATCAATACCATGGTCGATAAGGTAATCCCGGCAGGCGAGAGCCTGCACGAGATTAACTGTTTTTTCGACTAAAAATCCCGTTGCCCCGGGGTCAGAGCCACCATGTCCAACACCGATAAAAACTTTAAGCATATAATCACTCCTAATTGAATAATGATTTTAATGTATCATAAGAGCCACAAGCCGTTAAGAATATAGGAAAAACATTAAGTATGGCTAGGATTGTAGATTGTTTATCAAATTTTTTATCAAGTAAAAGTTTTGCGGCTGATACAAATATAGCGGAAATAAACGCGAGTAAAACGGGGTTTAAAGGTACAAAGAATTTAATTGATTGGACCATTCCGCATACTATAGCTGCGCACTCTATTAAATTTGATAATTTGTATGGTGTAATAAATTCATAAGTCATGTTAATTCTCCTCAATAGATAGTTTAAATCTCATTTTTAGCGCTTTTAAATTCCGGAAATGTTTTTATTAATTCATACGCAGATTCCGGGGTCAAATTTGGATTGTACTCCGTGTTATAATATTTTGAATTAATAAAGATGTTCATAGATTCACCCTTTTCAAGGGCGGATATTTCTTCTAGACGTTTATCTTCGGAAATATAACTTGCGACTTCGATAATTGTAGTTTTATTAATAATATGATTTATGCTAACAATTCGATGATATTTGGTAACAATACCGCTATTTAAAGTAACATTTTTAATTAAAGCCATTTTAAATCCTCCTAAAATTAATATTTGTAACCAATTACCGCATAAATAGAAGCGGTGGTGGTAGTATCCTCTACGGATGATTGATTGGTTCCAGTGAACTTACCCTGTTGGCTACGATATCTAGTAAGTTCAGTACCAGACACACTGCCAGAGAAGGCATACTCATTAAGACGTGGTGTACCATTATAATAGCTAGGTACGACCATGGAGGTTGTGAAATTAAAAGAATTAATACCTCCACTATGAATTTTGAGTGATGAGTTATAAGTTGTGCTAACTGATGTCAACCAGAAAAACAATTCAATCATTTGAAAATTTTCAATTGATTGCGATAAATCAATCGTGCCAGTAGTTCCGGGGTCATTGTAATAAAGTGACACGCCGGTCATAACGCCCAAATTAGTTCGAGCCTCAGTAGCAGTTGTGCCACCTGTTCCGCCGTTGGCTATAGATACAGGAAATTTGCCGTCAATTTCATTAATAGCTGCCACCAGGTTTGTATTGACAGTTGTTTCAAGGTCTGAGAGTCGACCGGTAATTGCTGTTACGTCTCCGGCGGTTTGTAAGTTATAAAAAATAGGTACGTCAGACATAATAAACCTCCTTAGTCATCAATGACTCGAATTTCGACATATCCGGTGCCGCTTGATTTAACTGTAGCTTGAGTAAAGTCAATTAGCGTACGGGGTAAATCAAATTCAACAAGTTCGGCGCAATTGGCCGGAATTTCGACATATTCAGGGTTTAAAATTTCGGGCCCCCATGAGTATATTATGATAGAATCCGTCATATTTTTAACCAATACTTTATATGGGCGGCAATTGTACTGAATTGTTTGAGTGGTGTTTGCTACGCCAGCAAAAGTTAAGTGCCACGCGCGAATTGAATTAGTATAATTTATAGTAGACATAAAATCACCTCAAAATTAATATTGATATAATACCACGCGATAAACGTTTATTTGGTTATATTCTGATTGAACTGTGCTAATAGAACTATTATTAATGGTTGAAATATAACGTGTTCCGGTTGTAATTGTCAAAGTTCCTGTTGAGGAATCGTCATAGGATATAGAGTATTGAGTCGAAGCTATATCAATTAGACGGTTACCGCCCGAGGGGTGAGGAT
>JAHLAX010000086.1 GCA_020625875.1 bacterium
CTGCGGCGTCCGTGTTTTCGGCGAAGGCACTTTTGTTATGAACGGTGGTGCGCTTTACGGACGAGGATGCCATGATTGGTATAAAGCGCATATTCCGTCTTATTCAGAGGCTATGAATACGATTGGAACATTTCCGCATCAAGTAAATACGGTCTATATTTATGATAACGGTCATGTGTGGCTGAACGGCGGTACGGTAGGCGGTTTCGCCGGGCAACGCATTACCACGAGTTATCAGAGCGGACATGTCGGTTATGAGGGTATTAAGAATATAGGACCTCCGTCAATCGCACGCGGCGGATACTATTTTACAACGTCAAATAAGAATTTTGCTTATTTACAGGATCAATACGACGCGGCACATTGCGAAGACTCTGACGATGAGTGGTACTATTATGGCGCACTTAATTTTGGTGAATTAGGAGAAGGATGCACTTCCGATAAAGCTTCGGGTGTACACAGATGTCATGTTTTCCCCGAAGGGCAGGTCAATCTCACACGCGAGATGGAAAGCCTGAAAGCGAGCGATCCCACGCTGACTATCGAGCCAAAGTATTACTATAAGGAGCTCGAGGGCGTCTATCGCCCCGGTGCGCTGGATGGTTTTGATACCCACGAGAATATGCTGCGCTATACATGGGAGGTCAATGACGGACAGCGGTGGCTGACGTCCGATCTCCATGTCGCTAACTCGATCAACGTCAATACCGCGTGGGCGTCACAGGGCTTTGTACCCGAGCCGGGCAAGCGCTATCAGGCGCGCGGCACGATGCAGGAGATCAACAACGGTACGATCTCTCATACCACCTATATCGATATGCCCTTCTGCATCGAACAGGGTCCCGCTCCGAAGCTGGTCGGTCAAACGCCCGTCGGCGACGTGAATTTCTGCAACGGCGGCACCGTGCCGCTGGAGGTCTACGCGGTCAGCGAAACCAAGCTCAACTACCAGTGGGAAACGTATAACGAGAATTCAGACGGCGGTTACTGGACGGATTATCCCGACGCGACCGATCCCGAATGGGAGCTGCACTATCTGCACAAAAACTGGAACGGCTACACCATGCGCTGCCGTATCTGGAACGACTACGGAACGGTCTACTCCCAGCCGTTCACCCTGCGCTATGACAACGCAACCGTCGACGATATTCAACTGACCTCACCGATCAACGAGAGAACCGGTGTGCGGTATCAGCCTGTCGGCGGCGAGGTACTGGAAACGAATTTCAAATGTCCGACCCCCGGTGTTGAACTGGTCAAAGCCGAATGGACGGCGATAAGTCCCAACGGCGACGGCTCGACGGCAAAGCTGACGAGCTCCTTTACCGGTCAGCAGCCGGTGCTGAGCGTGCGCCTGCGCTTTAGTCCCGAAGTTGAGCCGAACTGGAACGGCGTGAGGGTAGCTATTGACGGAATCGACTACGACGTTTCGGGCAACAACAACAGCTTCGGCTTTTGGAAAGAGGGCGACACCCTCTACGGCGATTATATCTGGTACTTTGATACCATAAGCGGCGGCAAGACAAGCAACATCAACACCGTGAACGTCCGCACACGCGGCAGCGTTGCGCCGGGTATGGAGCTCTCGGATATTATCGAAGGCAACATGGGCTTTGCGATCCCCGGTCAGCCGGACGCGCGCTTTGAGGTCGGCGAGACCACTTGGACTTGCGACGGTGCGCCGATTGAGATCGGCGATAAGATGCTGGACGGCGCAAACTACACCGTGACCGCTGAGTTGATCCCCTCCGATAACTGGCAGTTCACGCCTTACTCTGTTGTGATGATGGACGGCGAACGCTGTAATGTTACTTATCAGGGCGGCAAGATATTTGCCTCGCGCACCTACTACGTTACCGAGGAGGACGACCCCGACTTCCAGAACTGGGATATCACCGTCGGCAATCTGGTGAAGCCCTCGAACATCAACGCTACCGATCTTCTGAGTGACGGCGGCTCCGTTTCATATTGGTGGGAGGATATGGACGAGCCTATTTATGAGGTAGGTCTGATCGGTCCCACCGTCGCGGAGAGTGTTAAGGTCGGCGAAATACTTCAAAAGGACGTTGGCTACTCGGACAGCCAGAGCTTCGACTTCCGCTATAAGATCGCTTCGTGTGAGTGGACGTCCGACGGTCAGGCTATGCCTATTGATAAATATGACTATTACTTTAATTCCGGCGAGCCGTATGAGCTTACCGCGCGGTTGGTTCCCGAATACGGCTTCAAGTTCGTGTCCGACTGCTATATTCATCTCAACGGTCAGTATGTGCGCGGCAAGCTTCAGGGCGACGGCTCGATGCTGATCGAAACAAGCTGGAATATA
>JAHLAX010000228.1 GCA_020625875.1 bacterium
GATCTTCTTGTCCACGAAGCTTCTTAGAGACACACTGAATAAGCTCTGCGCATTCTTCCATGGATACAGTTAACGTTTCTGCGCCGTCATTGTTGTCGCACGAAACCTTGATTTTTTCCTCATTTACGTTAACTTTCATAAATATAAATTACTCCTCGTTGGTCGTTTCTTCTGGAAATTTAAGAGCTGAAAGAGCTCCTACATAATAAGACCCGTCACTCATTCGTCTAGGTGTAAGATCATGAACGTTAGTCCAGAGAATCCTATCGCCATCACGAACAAAAGGTCTATTAATATTATCGTAAAGATTGGCAAGTTCGATAAGCTGATTGACTGATACCGCTCCGACAGCCTTGACGTCAGCGATAGCCCCAGCAGATACTGCATATGCGGCATTGGCATTCTTGAAGACAATGGGTTCAATCTCTTCCTGTTCCACAGCGAATGGCCCCATGTCAGTTGTATCAAGATCGGATCTGCCCTTGAAAATCTTAGGAAGTCCGTATTTGTCTACATAACGAACTCCAAAATATCCAAGAGTCATTCCAGCTCCAAACAGAAAGAGATTTGATTTAAAATTACCATCAAATTTAAACATATTTAGTCCTCCTTTAAATCGTAACCACCAAACCACCATTCATGTTCGATTTCGCTTATCGGAAATTTAGGATCAAGGGAATACACACAAGTTGCGTTGCTAGGGCGCTCCTCAAGATCCCAAGTCATACCAAGCCTTTTACAAATCTGATCAATTCTCTCCATCGATTCATATAGGTCAATAACGTCTATATAAAGTTTCTCATTATTCATATTATCACACCTCCAGATAGTCCCAGCTGTTCTTATCAAGATCGCCAAGGACATTAGCCATGCCGTCATCATCGACGGTTTCGTATGTAGTCCAGTTGAACCAAACCTTACGGAGAGTCTTCTCCCAAGTTGTTCTGTTACCCTTTTTGTCAAAGGTATAGATCAGAGCCGCGTTCTTGATAGCCTTATCGATATTATTCATCATAACATTGTCCTCCTTGAAATTGTTAGTGTTTTCTCTTACGCTTACATTCTCAATAGCCTTAACAACATTATCGTCATTATAATCAACATAGGTTCTAAAAGACATGATTACTCGTCCTCCTCATAGTCAAAGTCGACAAGAATCTCGAAAATATAATCTTCGTTATCCGACAGATCCAAATAACCTCTGTATAGAAGACTATCACTCATTTTCGCTTTAACGTTTTCATCATTCTCGATTTCTGGATTTGTACAAATAGCAAACATGACACCACCTCTAGCTAGAACAAGTCCAAGAAATTCGTCTGTTTCGCCATACTGAAAGAACACGTCGTCCACTTCAGTAAGGCTTTGCTTTCCGTTATACTCTAAATATAAAACTCTCACGTGTGGCTCCTCCATTCATAGATAACGTTCATAATAACCGTCTGAAGCTCCGTATATGTATCGCCATATATACAAGCTTCATCTTCGTAGCCTTCCCTGCACTCATCTGGGATCATGATATTGTTAGCGGATAAAATGTCTTCTAAAATATCAACGATGTCAGCGGACAAATCGTATAAAGATATGTATTTCTCTCCGTTTTTAGTATATACGATTTCGCTTTTAAACGTTTCTGTTGTGTCTATTTTTGCATTCGTGTTACCTTCGAATACCGATTTCAATAGACCCGTTGTTCTTTTTGTAAATGACACTATATCGTTTTCACAAAGTAACGTAAAATCAATAATGTCAGAAACTTCAACCGAGATGCTATCCGCGCAATTTGAATAATTAAAATCCATAACATACCTCCTTAAACTCACCAGCAGAAATGTCCGACTAAAATTCCAATTCCAAACGGAACGCCGAAAAGAATCAGATACGCTGTAATCGTTGCAACTACGCGAACGATACTTAGCTCATCTTCTGTGTACTTGTCTTTTCTCAACGTGAATAC
>JAHLAX010000209.1 GCA_020625875.1 bacterium
CTGGAACGGGGTCAGCGGTACAGGAAGCTCCTCGGTGATCACCTACGTCAATCTTCAGGGCTTCCGGCATCTGCATTTCCTGTATTCGACAATCAAGGTTGTAAACGGGACATGCCCGAATGTCAGAGCATACCCATATTACGTTTCCACTCCTTCCGAGGGGAGCGGCCCGTGGGAAGCTGTCTATGACCTGTCCGCAATTCCAGACCTGTCGAATCTCCGTATCATGATACAGAGTGGTCATGTTTCCAAGACCAGTACAAGCGGAGTCGTGGATTCGGGAATCATAGTTGATGCAATCTGGGCAACGAGGAATTGATATGGATTCAATACAAAGAATAACGATTGATGTATCTGATCCGTTGAACACTCAGGTCGTGAAGGCTGTCCAGGAAGACATCCGGTCTCGCTACGTTGAGATCACGCTCGTCCGAAATGGGGAGCCGCTGTCGATCCCGGCGAGCGCTCACGGCATGATTGGTATCCGGCGGCCGAATGGCACGTATGTCTTGTATGACGAGACGGAGGACCAGACTTCCGCTGTCACTATCGACGGAAACGTAGTCACGGCTTATCTGTCGCAGGAAGCCCTCGCGATCGAGGGAGATCTGTACACGTCCGTATCCATTTATACGGCGTCTCAACGGCTGACAGCCTTTCATTTTATCGTCTCTGTCGAAGCGACGGCAGTGCCGAGCGGCGTAGTTGTAGAGAGCGACTATTTCAACATTCTCGAAGGCGTCGTGTCGGATGCGATCGATGCGGCCGAGCGTGCTGAGGAGGCGGCTGCGACTGTCGCGGATGTTGTTTCCTACGGAACAGCGCAAACGCTGACAGACGCTCAGAAGCTGACAGCCAGGACGAACATCGGAGCAGCTGAGGCTGGCGCAGCTCCTGCGGCACATCACTCGACGCACGAGATCGGCGGATCCGACGCGCTGCCTGCCGCCTCCACCACAAAGGCCGGGCTGGTTCAGCTTTACGATGACGTCGACTCTTCATCCACTACGCTGGCAGCCACTGCGGCAGCCGTTAAAAAAGCGGCTGAAAGAAGCGTTTTCGTTAGCATCGTCAAATCGACAGAGAGCGGACAGAAATCCGTTCCAACCAGTGGATATGCGAATCTTGCATCAATCTCGCTGACTGCCGGCGTGTGGTTTATTACGGCATACGCATTTTTGCCGATGAGTGCTTCTTCTTCACGTGGCGGCGTGATCGTGTTGTCAGCGGAGAGCGCGAACGGAACACCGTTTGAAGATGAAGCGCGGACTGAAATTGGTTCTTCGCATGTTGGATGGTGGAGGGCGTGCATGACTGTGCCCGCGAATCTTTCAGGAACCACGACTTTATATCTCAATGCTCAAAGCGGGAATAGCGTAACTATATCAACATACGGTATTACAGCTGTCAGAATAGGAGATGCTGTCTAATGGATCGTAGTGCTGAAGTAATAGAACGCGCACGTACACAGGTTGATGTGTCGTGTTATGTATGGGGAGCGACCGGTCAGGATCTCTGTGCTCAGAAGAACGTCGAGTCCTTTGTTAAGGGCCGCGAAACAACCGGAGACGCGGGGACCAGAGCTGCGAACGTCCAGCGCGTCATGCAGCGCTATACAAAGCTCCGGAATAAAGGACTCAATCCGATCTTGTGCTTCGACTGCTCTGGCTTCATCTACTGGACTATGAAGGTCTTCGACGGCCTCATGCCTGGCAGACGGAATGCGGCGACGTATTACTCGATGTGTGAGGCAAAGAATAAGGACGATCTCCGCGCCGGCGATTTGGTTTTTGTCCATAACGGCACGAAAGTCTGCCATGTCGGCCTGTATGCCGGAGGCGGGATGGTTATCCACTGCAAGGGCAGAGACGTCGGAGTGATTGAGGAAGCCATCAGCCGCCACGGCTGGAATCGCTTCGGACGCTGGCCGAAGATGTATGACGACGAGCCGTTTGTTCCTGGCGAGGCTTACGTTATCGCGAAGGGTACTGTTAATATTCGCACAGGCCCCGGAACCGAGTTTCCGATCGTCGGAGTGAGTAGTAAGTATCTCTGGCTCGGAGACGATCCTGAGACCGGCTGGCATCAGATTGAGTATAACGGAGAGCCTGCATGGATCTCCGGAAACCCGAAGTACACGGAGGTGACGAGGTGAGTATCAAAGCATACGTGATCTTCGGCATCATCCTGCTGGTGTCGTTCGTGTTCCTGGCGGCACTCTGCAAGGTCGTGCGAAAAGCTGATGATGAGGAAAGGGATTGGAGGGAAAATCACAAATGAAAATGAGCAATCAGACGTATGATGTACTGAAGTGGATCGCACAGATCCTCCTGCCGGCAATCGCGACGCTGTACTTCGCGCTCGCGCGGATCTGGGAGCTGCCGCTGGCAGAACAGATCGTCGGAACGATCACCGCGATTGATGCGTTCCTTGGGGTGCTGCTGGGCATCAGCTCGGCAAACTACCATCAGGAGATCGAGTATCACGGTCCGATCACACAGGAGGATAAAGAGAATGAGTGACGCTGTAATCGTGGCATTCATCACCGGCGCAGCTGCGGTCTTGAGCAACTGGCTGATCACCCGATCGAACAGGGTGAAGGACAGCGAGGAACGCGCTCGCCTCGACCAGAAGACAGCAGACAGGCTTTCGGCAATCGAGCACAAGATCGATGTGCATAACGGGTACGCCGAAAAGCTGGCGGAAATCACAGCGGAC
>JAHLAX010000050.1 GCA_020625875.1 bacterium
TCCGATGTGACGATTGTATCCTTGCAGGGAAATATGTACTCGTCGGCTGAAATTTCAAACATCTGTAATAGCTGTATCAACAGATCAACGCTTGGGTGTTGCCCCTCGTTCTCTATCGCTTGTATATGGCGAGGGGCATAATCTATCAATTCCGATAGCTGCTCCCGTGTCATACCCCTTGCTTCGCGGGATTTTTTGATAGCTTGTCCTAAAGGCAAGAAATCAAACTTAAACTTATTATTTCTTTCTATCATAAACACCACACCTTAAATAAATATCCCATTTATATTTTACAGAGATGTCGTTTCTTGTTAAACGATGTATAAACTCTCGTAACAAGATATAATATCTCTATATTTAAGATGTAAAATATCATTATAAATTGTGAGGTGATGAGTAATAATTGAAACAAGATGGATATATTGCCCTTTATGCGGAGGGAAAACAAGAAACAAGCTCCGCGAGGATACTATATTAAAACGTTACCCTTTGTATTGTCCAAAATGCAAACGAGAGGTTTTAATTAATGCCGAACAATTTAAGATACTAATCATCAAAGAGCCGGACGCACAGACGCAGAGCCGATGAACTTGTGGAAACACATCAGTTCATCGGCTCTTTCTTTTTGTTGAAACGTCACATAAAGCTCGCCGTATAAAAAAACGATGTTATGGCGGGCTTATTTGTCGTACCTTGTTATACAGTCCTCCTTAACTCGTTTTGAGTGGGGAGGAATTTCTTGCGTTGGTCAAAGACCACGCTGCCGATTGTGAACATCGGCTCTTATATATGCGTGTATAACCTTTTCGGAAGTGATGATAATCCGTTAAAAAAATTCTCTGCATCGAAAAGGTTACTTACACCTGTGAGGTAGAGATTTCACTTCCCTGTGCAAGAATTAAATATACTTATATTGAATTCCGTGTAGATAGTTTTATCTATGCGGTTTTTTATTATTTTATATACGCTATATCAGAAATACAGGTGTATTTACCTCGAGCTCCTCCGCGTCAGTTTGAACTCGATTTACAAAATTCAAACTGAACGGAGAGAGAACAATTGAATATAAACATAAATGTCAATATAAACGTAAATTTCGACTCTGTAGAGGAGTTCAAGAAATTTTGCAAGGTTCTGTACCTCGAAAGAGAATACCCAAATCATCTGGGTAACGTGGATTGGCTTATAATCTCAGATTTAAGCGAGGAACAATTACAAAAGCGGTTTTCGGAAACCTTATCAAAATACATACCGTATATTCTGCTGTCTAATGAGCAGGGTGAGCCTATATTAGAATCAATAAGAAATAATCATAAGCACGAAATGCGAAGCAAACGTACCACCGAGCCTTTTAATTATGATGATGAATTGTTGCCTTTGTTCCATTCTGAACTTCTATCCTTTGTTGATCCTTTAGAAGAAAAAGAGAAGCTTATAGAAAGAGCGAGAGAAGAACACGCGCTTGACGAGCTGATAATAAAAGTGCAAAAGACGCTTTCTCTTATGAAACCAATCCAACGTGACCGTCTTATAAAAAATGTTGTGCGTGGTTTAAGCTCCCGTAAGATTGCAAAAGAAGAAGGTGTAAACTATAGTACAGTAGATAAATCAATAAAAGCCGCAAAAAAGAACTTCCGAAGTATTTATGAACAATTATAGTTAGAATACTAAATTAATAGACATTTTCAGAATATTATATTGCTTATATAAAATTTGCAATATATAATATAATTAAGGATAAATAAATCTATAAGTTTCGCAATAGTTGAATACTTATCAATTTATACTTCTGTCATATTTAAAAAACAAAAAGGGTTAATTATATGAAAAGTGGAAAGAAAAATAAAGCTAAAAAAACTATATCTTCAATAAAAGAGTCCCGTGATGGAGGGCAAAATGCATTAAGAGGATATTCCTATCAATTCCTATATTCATGTTTCTTAGTATTGTCATCAATAAATGAAGAAACTACTTTTCAATTGGAAGGGATTGAAGATATTGACCAAATAATATCTTCAGAAACTGATAACAACATTACTCATACTCAACTAAAATACTCCATAAATAGGCAAAATGCAAGTTTTATGAAACCTGTTTTAAAAAACTTCCTTGAGGTATATCTTGTAGATAAAGATCGTAATTTTGAGTTAGTATATGATTTCCCTGTTGCAAATGGTAATCTTAGCAAATTATTCAACAATAAACTTGATAATCCATCAAAGCAACATTGGAAAGACACTATTGAAGAAATAAAAAACGAAAATTCCAATTGGAACTGGGAGAATTATAACTTCGATGATTTTATATCTTCGTTATCATTTAATAATGTTCCTAAAACAGCATTAGAAGATAAAATCGAAAACTCATTAATCAAAAAATACAACATTACTACGGATAATCTTTCCCTTTTTGCAAACAGCATAAAAATCTTTTGCTTTAATGCCATGCAACAACGTAGTACTATCTACATATCTGATTTAGAGCATTGCATAGAAGAAGTAAAAAACGATATCAGTAAAGGGGCTCATAATCCTGCACATAGTTGGATTTCAAAAATCGATTTTTCAACCAATGCTTCAAACATAGATTTAGATTATTTTGAAGGAAAAAAAGCTACACCAGCAGATATCGCTAATAATTTGCCAATTCATCGTAAAGAAATCGAAAAACAAATAATCGAATCTGTTAATAAAAACTGTGTTACTGTAATAAAATCTTCAAGTGGTCAAGGAAAAACCACATTAGCCTTACAAGCTATATTCTTATTAAAAGAAGAATATACTCCTTATCAGTTGACATGGTGCAATGATACTAAAGAAATCGGTAACATTATACAGTATTTTAAATCGAGAATAAGGTTAGGAGAAAAACCAATTATATTAATAGATAATTTAGACTCTCAGTTCAGCCAATGGAATGAATTAGCACAAAGACTTCAAGCGGAAGTAAAACATCATTACAAAATACTCGTTACAACGAGAGAAACTGACTGGTATAATTTTAGCGGTAATAAAGGCAATATACATTCATTAAATATTATTAAACCTATATTATCAAAAAAAGAAGCTAAAGATATTTTTTCTGTTTTAAAAAAAGCAAAGAAGACACACTCAAGAATATCTAATTGGGAAAAAGCATGGACTCAAGTTTCAGAACAAAAACTTCTAATCGAGTATATATATCTATTAACACACGGTGAAATGTTATCAGAAAGAATATCGGCACAGATGAAAGAAATCGGAAACTCATCAGCCGGTAAAGTTAAATTTGAAATTTTGAGAAAAGTTTGTTTCGCAGATGTTTGTGGAGTTAAATTACATTTACAAAAATTAATTGATGAATTATCAGAACCAAGTACTCATGATTACGGTGAAATCATAAAAAGTATGGAAGATGAATTCCTGCTTAAACTAAGCACAAGTAAAGCTTATATTGAAGGATTACACCCGGTTCGCTCGCTTCACATTGTAAAGAGATTGCACGAATACTTTTCAATCGATAAAACCGCGCTATCCGTTGTGAAATTAACGGATAA
The DNA here is from genome assembly GCA_020625875.1 of bacterium. Lineage (GTDB taxonomy): Bacteria > Bacillota > Clostridia > Oscillospirales > Acutalibacteraceae > Ruminococcoides. The sequence continues at coordinate 3,536 of JAHLAX010000050.1, forward strand.
AGATAATTTAAACACCTTATTTTCATATTTCCCGCCATATATTCAAAATAAAAATGAATTCTATTCTAAAATAACAGATACATATTATAACAAAGATGATTTGTCTATATTTGTTTCAATAATAGAAGGACTTTTTTCAGGAGGAATAATAGAGTATTATAACAATAACAAATCGGCTTTTGATGATGCAAATTCAAAAGGAGGCTTATTTGTTTTCGCAACTGAACTCTGCCCATTTGCTCAGCTTGAAGAATTTGATCAGTCCTTAAATACATTGGATAAAATGCTAGATATAATGCCAAATAATGAGAATATTAAATATCTTATCAATCTAAAGGACAACACCACAAAAATAGATTTATCTAAAACAGATATTTTTCAATTATGCCAAGTGCTATTTAATAAGCTTAATAAAGAAAGAATCGACAGTATAGTTGATTTAGAAAGCTATGCTCAAATATCTGAATGGCTCTATTTAATTAATCATAATTTTAATATGAGCAACAATTATACATTGGATAATTTATGGAGTGTTTCAGAAAATATGTCACCAGATTGTATGGGTTCGTTAATGAACATATCCTATTGTGGAAACCATAATGAATTCATAGAATATGTCGGAAACAATTTTCCTAAAATAGCTACTTATCTAAAACATAGAACAAATTCCTATGCCATTTATACAACCGATGACAATAAAAACATTCATGTGGAATATATACTTCGCATTAGTGAAATTGATAAAGCTAATGCTTCAAGCGTAGATAGAATTAAGATAATAGGTAAATGTCTGCCTATATTTAAAAAATACTGTGCAGACTCAATTAAGCCATCGCTTAATGTGCTTTCGGTATATAAAACACCTGATGATTCTCATAAAGAAATGCCGAAGGAAAATGTTGTAATAATGTTCAATCAAAAGTTAAATAAGCTGTGGATAGATACAATTTTAAGCAATTATGAGTTTGACTCTATAGATGAATGGATTGAGCATTGGTACAATATAAGAAATCTTGTTTGCGAATTAATGGATAAAGGTGCTCGTTGCTTATATAAGCTACTTAAGGATAAGCCACTTGGTAGTTTAGCAAAGGAATTTGATTTAACAAAAGAGCGTTTTGACCTTCTCTATACAAAAGAGGTGTACTTTCCAAATGAGAAAAAGCCATTTGGTGAACGATTGGTTATACCTGAGGGAATATCTAGCATTAAATCTAAATTCTTTCAAAGCATTCTAAATTATACAAATCAATTTGCAGATTCTATTATGAAAGATAAAGATGCACAAAGATTATGCATTTTTAATCTAAAAACAGCACGTTCAAATCTCAAAAAAATGCAAATGTATTTTTCAAAAATAAAGCAAAATAAAGAACATCAACTAAAGCACGAAAAATTATGCAAAAATGAAGAAGCGCTACTCGACAATCTTATTAATTGTTGTTTATACTATCAATACAATGAAAAAAATGAATATTTTAATAAGCAATGGGTTGATAAATGGAGTACGGAAAACATACAAAAGATTCTAAGTAACACAGAATCGATATTGAATAATCTTAAAGATGAATTCTCAATTGATTTCCCAATAAGAAGTTATGAAAAGGACGTGTTAAGTTATTATCCAATTATAATTAAGAATTTGGATACATCAAACAACGATGACTTTACTAATCTGCTAATTAGTTGCATTCCATTTACTGAAACCAATTTTGACTACTTGACAATGATTTTTTCTGACGATAAAGGAATTACTACGCCATCTGGACTATTATGTTCCAAAGAGACCTTAAAACAATACAAATTACTATTCGAGAATAATGGGGAAACTAAAGAAGAATTAAAAGCTCCTATCCCGACTGAAATAACTGAAGAAATGCTTGATTGTTTTGAAGCTGATTATAAAATAGGTTTCTTTTCAAAAGAACAGTTAAGTAGGCAGGATATAGGTTTTATAGCTGAAGATTTATGGGTTTATTCTAAAACTAGAGAATTGTTTTCTGAAAAAAGTGATACAGCATACTGTGAAAAACAATTAAAACAGATAAAGGAAAAGATAGATAAATCACTTTGTTCAATAAAAGAAACGTTTTCATCTCAAGAAATTGACTTAATTAACAGCACTTACAATGATGTTTTAAGCGGTCAAACATTTGATGATAAAAAACTAAACGATTTTGTTGAGAGATTCAACTGAAAGAGTCAACGAAAAAACAGTTTCTTAAACAAATAGTAAGAAATGATGGTTGTGCCTAATACCATTTTATTCTGGTCTTTTCTCAAAAAAAGGTGTGCGTTTCAGTACCTTTTGTGCAAATGATTGAGAGATTAGCTCTTAATCTGCTATGAAAGGTACTGATTTTTTATGAAACGCAAAAATATAAGGCGTGTAGCGTTTGTTATGTGTCTTTGCTCAAATCATCTGCAAAGCTACAAATGGCGAAAGCATTTTTATATACGCCGTTTTGAGCCTTGTTCAAAAACAAAAGTTCCATGTGAAATATGCGGAAAAGACGGATACGATTATTTTGTTTATAAAGTGCCGCGCGAGGTGCTGAAATGAAATCTAAGAACAATACCTCGCAAGAATTTATCATAAATGCAGCAGTACGGCTTGTTGAGCAACTCTTTAAGGACGGACATATATCAAAGCAAATGTGCGATAACGCAAAAAAGGCGGCAATCGCAAAATTGAAGGATACATAAATGAAGCTTATAATTGAAACATAGTTTTGAAAGGAAGTTTTATTATGTATTTTATGAATCAGGATTTTAACCGTCCTCGGAATGTCGCCATATACGCAAGAGTATCCACAGAACACGAAGCGCAGCTGAACGCTCTCGAAAATCAAAAGGATTGGTACAAGCCGATTTTAGACTATAACAAAAATTGGAATGTAGTCAACACTTATGTTGATGAGGGCATAACAGGTACATCTGCTAAAAAACGCCCGCAGTTCCTAAAAATGATTTCCGACGCTGAAACAGGAGTTTTTGACTTGATTATCACAAGAGAGGTTTCCCGTTTTGCCCGTAATACTGTTGATACTCTGCAATACACTCGTCAGCTCAAAGGTATGGGCGTTGAAGTATATTTTATATCCGACAATATAAAAACCTTTGACGGCGACGGAGAATTAAGGCTCACAATTATGGCGACTCTCGCACAGGACGAAAGCCGTAAAACCTCAATAAGAGTAAAAGCCGGACAACAAACCTCTATGGAAAAAGGCGTGTTGTACGGCAACGGAAATATACTCGGCTATGATCGGGTTGGCAAGGAACTTGTGATAAATCAGGAGCAGGCACGAACAGTCAGGCAGATATACGATTGGTATCTGCAAGGTTGGGGTATCAGAAAGATTTGTTATCAGCTTGAGATGGGCGGATTTAAAACCGCAATGGGCAAATCAAAATGGTATTCGACAAATGTATCAAAAATCTTGAAAAACAGCTTTTATTGCGGTATAATTACATATCATAAGCAGTTTACTCCGGATTTTCTTGAACAGAAGAAGATAAATAATTTCGGTGAAATCGACTTACTTCAAGTAAAAGGGACACACGAAACTATTGTTACGGAAGAAGAATACAATACTGTTCAGAAGATGTTATCACAGAATGTCCGTAAAACAAATCTTAAAGACACCGTAGATAAGCATAGCGTCGGACAGAAAAAGCCGAGTGATGTTTGGGTTAAGCTGCTTGAATGTGAATGCGGTCATAAGTTCAACAGGAAGAAATGGCACATTAAATCAAACGGCGAACTTCAATACGGATATATGTGCTATAAACAGATACGAACAGGTACAATAAGAACAAGGCTAAACAAAGGCTTATCCATTGATGGTATATGCAAAACTCCTATGATAAGTGATTGGAAGCTGCAAATGATGGCTGACTATTTGTTTAAGCAATTTGTTTCCGAGCGTGAACAAGTAAAGAATGTGGTGCTTGAGCTTTTGGAAACAGCTAAAACAATAACCGCAGAGCCTAATAGATTTGTTGCTGATGTTGACAGCAAAAAGGCGGAGTTGCAGAAATTGGAAACCCGTATTGATAATCTTCTTGAAATGCGGGCGGACGGAGAAATCTCAAAGGAAAAATTCGCGACTCTGAAACAAAAAGCCGAAGAACGAATTGCGTTCTTGAAATCTCAAATATTCTCTGAAACAGAAGCGGATGACAGCATTGATTTGGAGCAAGAATACATCAGCAACATTTCCGCGATAAATGAAATCTTAGACCGTATGCTCAATCTTAATAACAGCAACCACGTCAGTCAAGCTGTGATAGACGCTTTTGTAGAAAAGATTGTCGCAAGAGAAGGCGGCTTTGATTGGTACTTAAAAAACAACCCGAATGAGCCTATCCGTAAGGTTAATATAGACGGAAAACGCAGTAATAAAGCCAAAGTCAGCATTGGAGGGGTATGCCCTGAAACTCCTTCTTTTGTTAATAGCGGGACAGGCTGCAATTGCTGACAAATAATAGCTTTTAAATTCAGGGCTCGATTTATCGGGCCCTGTTATTTTATAAGAATTATGTGAGGATTATAATGGGAATAATAAATGATTCCTCGATTATCGGCGAATGGGAATATGAAGGCGGCGGCTTTGTCTATTGCTTCCGCGCCGACGGCACAGGTTATTATAGATTCGGGGGTGTAAACGCGGAATTTACATATACCGACGACAAAAGCGCTGTCGCGATTCTTTATCCTGCTAATACAATAGCAAGCAGTTACAAATACAGGATTGACGGCAACAAGCTGATAATCAAGGACAGCTTAGGCAAAGATGTGATATATATAAAAAATAATTGAATAAAATATGGGGCTGACAAAATGTCAGCCCCGCTGTCATTCTGAGCGCGAGCGAAGAATCTTAAATCACTTGATATATAAGATTCTTCGTCGCTTTGCTCCTCAGAATGACACATAAATGACGCCTCAGAACAAAAGAGTTCTGAGCCGATTTGTTATTTAAAAGCTATTACAATGTACTGCGCGTACAACTCGTTCATATTGTTGATATAGCTTGTATCGGGTACAGCTCCCTGATAGAGCGTCACAAGGTCGCTTGAAAGCGCTATTCCGTTGCTCGAGCCGCGTTTAGTGGCTATAGCCGAGTTGATTTTATTTTTCGCGTTAGCGTACTCAAAGAGCGGTCCGTCTTTTTTGAAAGCTATTACAAGCGACGGTTCAAAATCTAAGTGTATACCCGTTGAGCTCTCCCCTGTACCGTAAGCGATTGTTACCTTGAACGGCTCGTCCACCTTGTTCTTTTCGCTCTGAGTAAGATGCGAAACCGTATCGGTAATATGAGATCCCAGAACCGAGTCGATTATGCTGTTATCCGACACAAAATCAACACGCTTCGGGCGGTCGGTCTCAAGCCAGCTGTTCAGCCCGAGGTTGGGCGTTCTGTTAGTTGATGCCATCAGTTTCTCCCTTCATTAAATATTTTCAAGATAATCCCAAGTATAATCTCTGTTATCAAACTGAGCGTATGTAATATTCCAACTGTCAATATCAGAAAATCTCGGTCCGCCGTAATACACATTTGTTATCAGATGAGCGGGCATAATCAGCTTTATCTGGTTTTCTATCCATTTAGCGTCGGTGGCGCTCAGAGCGTTGTCGAGCGTAACCGAAATTGTGTAGGTATAATAGCTCTCGAGCAGGCGGTAGTCTGGACATCCGAGACTTGCCATAAACTTATCAAGCCCCGCTTTTGTGAAATCGTTTTCACCGAAGCCGCGCCTGAGCCTGAGCATTTCACGGCGCTCGCTGTCGGAATATGAATCTCTGATATTGCCGAAGACCTTTTCGCGGATTTCAAGACCGTAGCTCTCAGAGGTAGAAATAAAACACTCTCTCAGCGCTGTATCAAGCTCCTCATTTAGAGAATCAATCGCGTTAGCGTACGCCGAAAGCTCCGCGTAGATATTGCTGTTCTGTGTAATGTTATAAATCGTAACAGGCGCGAGCTTTTTAATCATAGACTGTAAAGCGCTCACAATGTGTCCTCCTCGATATTCAGCGCTCTCAACACAGCGAACTCGCTGTCAGCGACATTGTAGAAGGATATGTAGTTGGTCATCCAGCTATAGTCATACACACCCTCAACGCTGAGAATAGTACGTCCGAGATGTGACTCAACAACATCTCCCCCTACGCCCAGAGAGTTAACATACGCGTCGACCGCCGAACGGACCTGAGCGGAGACATCATCGAAATTGTAGCCGTCCTTAATTATTATATAAAATCCAAAGGACAAATACGCCGCTGTCGCCGCGGAAACGAGAATATTTACATTGAGCTCGCGCTGCTCATCGAGCAGACTCTGAACCTCAGCGACTTTTGACGAGGACACCTGCTCGTTATAGCCGCCGATATAAACATCTATCGTACCAGCTCCGCGCGCCCGTGAAACCACATTGGCTGATTTTATACCGTCTACGCTTTCGGCGAGCTTTTTGTAGTAGGCGGCGTTTGTACCGTTTGAAACGGAAACATAGGTATTGAGCACCCTGTTTCTAAGCGATTCATCGCCCTCGGCGTCCGCTCCGCCCGTAAATCGGGTTTGGTTAGTAACGCTGTCTATTCCTATGATATTAGTGATCATAATATCGACGGCGCTCGCGGCTATATTGCCCTCAAGTCCTCCCGATTCAGCCGTACACGGTACGGTTACCGACAAAGCTCCCGCGGAAAGAGTTGCAGGATTATCGGTTAAGAACCGCACGCAATTCCCGCCTGAGGTTCCGACAATTGTTCCCTGTGGAATTACAATTGCCTCCTCTCTCGCCGTATTGACCGAGAAGGTCACTTCACCTCTTGACTTTACCGCTTCAATTCTGCTCAAACCTCTGTCACGAGCGTGAATATCAAGGTATGAGCCCTCAGCGGTTGAAGCGAACATCTGGCGCTTGATAAACTCAAGATTCATTTTGCTGTTGAATATCTCACCCGCGAGCACCTTCATTCTAATATCTATATCTGAGCCCTCGGGGATTTCGTTACCCGAAAGCTCGGTGTATTTATCTTTCATTCCCGAAAGAATAGTGTTGTAGCTATCCATAGATTTTCACCTCTGTTTCTTTTTCTCTGAATCCGTCTGACACCGATATTGACGCGTGGTATACTCCGTTGTCCTCTCGCAGTGATTTTACCGTGACATATATGTCGGAACACACAAGAGCCTCATTAATCAGACTCTCTAAAGTTGAAATGATATTTTCGCTTTCAAAGTCGGGAGTGGTTTTAAAAAGTCCGAGACTTCTGTCATAGGCAAAGCTTCCCTTTTGAACCGAAGACACAATCTCTATCAGTTGGATAATCTCGTCAAAGCCCGAGACGGTCTTTGGATAACCGTTGGGATAAACGGCAATATCACCGTTCTCTATTTTAATATCTGTCATCAGTATCTCACCCCGTTTATATAAACATAGCCGTCGTTTCCGAGCTTGAGAGTGGCTCCGCCCTTTGAGAAAAGCATAATCTCGCCAGGGGCGAGCTCCATATTCTGAGCGATTGTGCCCATACAAACCTCAGCGCCTGAGGACGAAACCACAACCGATTTTTCTCCCTCGGGCGGTACATACGCTATGCCGTAGGGCGCGACGATAGGAGTTTTGCTGAAATTACTTGACGCGTTTATTTCAACAGTTCCGTCGGACGAGCCCTTGACGCTGCCGTGCTCCTGACGGCTGTAGTCATCTGTGCTTCGTGTTAAATAATCTAAAATCCACATATCATTTCTCCTTCTTTAAAACGACTGTAGTCATCTCACGCGTAGGTGTAAGCTTATAAAATACAGAGCACACATACAGTCCGTCTCTGTCCCCTATCCTGCTGTCCCTCAGGCTCGCTTTCGCTCCGATTATATTGAGCAGTCTTTCGTTTGTTGTAATACGTATTTCGTATGATGAGGCGTTGCCGTTGTCTATCATAGTCTGAGCGACATCGGGCGCGGTTGACGGCACCGAGGCGTCGAGATACCTTTCGCGCTTAATCCCTTTTGAAACCGCAAGAGAATTCTCGACTTTATATGTGTACCCGCTGTCAGATTTTAGCTTGACATTGACTCGGGAGATAATTTTACATCTCTTGTTATTTTCTTTAACAGAATTATATTTGGTGCCGTTTGTATTCGAAAATTCTATAAGAGAATTATTATTCAGCCCGTTAAAATTGATTGTGCCGTCTCCCTCAACTCTCGGGGAGTTTCCGTAAGCCTTTTTGCAAAACGCGTCAACCGCCTTCCAGTTCGTATAGCCTTTTGAGATATTAATCGCTTCTTTGCAGGCTCTGTTTTCGCCTTTATAAGCTTCTATCCCAAAAGGCTTTATATGATGCGAAAAGATTACCGAGGTTGAGGGCTGAAAGTAGCTGACAGGCTCGCTCTCGTTATCGAGCAGAACCGCCGCCATACTTCGAGCTACAATCTTGTTATAGGCGTATTTGTCGCTAAGAAGTGTTTGCTGCTCGTCAACAACGCCTCTAAAAACTACTTTATCGTCATCAATAAGCTGAATCATATTAAGCTCGGGCAAGTCGCTGTTATAAGAAAGCACCACGCTCAAATCATCGGCGGGAACATTTTGTTCCTGATTGATTGTCAGGCTGAGAATATGTTTCAGCTCAACTTCGTTTTCACTGTCTGTTATTCCGATAAGCTTCAGCATATCCGCACCCTGCTCCCTTCCTCAACATCGTCTGTACGCTTTAGCTGAGGATTGAGAGAAACAAGCGCTTCAATCGGTGTGTCGAACTTGCGCGATACATCCCATAAATCCTCGTCGGCGCTGAGATTATAGTAAACCTCTGATGTTATCTTTGACAAAGGCTTTGAGCTGTCCTCTCTGAATACAAACTTATAGCTTATCAATTCGGGCGTCGGGTCAGCCGAAAACTCAAGACTCTCAAAAAATGCGTAGAACGGTTTTGTATTCGGCAGACTGAGTATACCGCTGCCCTTTTCCTCTTTTATTTTAAAAAGCTTCAGGAACTTATATATACAGTCTACTCCTGATATACTGCCCTCGCCTGTAACAACACGACTGTTATCACCCGATTCAAACACATCGCTCTTTTCGCCGAGGACGCTTTGGGATACTATATTCTTTTTTGATGTGATTTTTAAAGTTTTGGGATTATGCTCAAAAACATAGCCCTTGAACCTTATCATAGAATTCAGCACGCCCTCGCCTCCTGTTCCTCAGTCAACGGACGATTATAGCGGCGGCTGTCCTGCTCAAAAATCTCGCTTATGTTCTGCGCGTAGCTTTCGAAGCTGTTTTCAGCTAAATCTTCATTATTCACGCTGTCACCTTCCTGTTTGATTTTATCTTTACCGTATACACAATCTGACCTTTATTAATCGAAACGGTTTTTTGACTAACGGTACAGCCGATGTAGCTTTCGTCCCCGAATGTCAGTACAAACGCTCCATCGGGCTCTGAGAATCTATCGGCAAGATTCAGAGTAATCTCGTAATCTGTTTTATCGTTAAGCACGGCGTAAGGCACACTGTTATGAAACTCACAGAGTTTTATGCAGCTTGATTTTTCTTCAACCTTAATCCCTTTTACGCCGCCGATACGTTCTGAATTAATCAGCAAATCCGCTTCGCTGTTGTTAGAATAATCAGATATTGAAAGCTTTATATCACGATACAAAGCGGATACATTTTTGTCGTATGAGGGCTCGCCGACAGAAATACTTTCAATATAACCGTATTCATCAACGCTCTCTAAGGCTTCCGCGAGGGTTAAAGCGGCACAGCAAAGCTCATCATCGGTTATATTCCGGTCGCCCATAAGGCGGATTTTCAGCTTGGAGGCTTCTTCAAAACCTCCTGATTTATTGACGCTTTCAATTCCGACAACCGCCAGCAGTCCTGATACGGGCTTTTCGGCGGTTTTGTTGTTATACGCCTTGATAAACCTTATCCTGTTGTCCTGAAGCTCTCGCTTTACACTTTGTATCAGATTATCGGCAATTTGTTTTATCTCAGTCATAATCGTCCTCCAAAGCCTCTGTGCGGGCGGATAAAACCGCCCACACATATATTTTTTTACCTTTGACTTTGAAATCTCCGTGATAACGAATGTAATAGCTTTTGTCCGCGCTATCAACCTTAACCTCGTTGTTATCGTCGACGTCAAGCTCGGGAGCCGCAAGCATCAGATAGTGATTGTTGTTCAGAATCCCGCTTGGGACTCTTTCACCGCTGAGGAAAGATATCCATTTTCGGTTCATAGGCTGGATTACCGCTTTAACGTTGGCTGTTTTGCCGCCTTGAACTACACGGACATTCTCGCCCAGACTTCTCATTATTCTGCTGACAGATTTCACGGCTTCACCGCCCTGAAAACGAAGCGAGACTCGCCCACCAAATCAGAGTTGAGCCTGAGCTCGTTCTGCCAGATTGACTGAGCGTTTTTATAAGTGTCGTTATCGGCGTTAACGGTAATCTCGCCCGCTCTGTAGCCCGAGCCAGCTTCAATGCTGTAAATCATATATTTACAATACGCAAGCACTCCCGCGAGCGTGCCGAGCCTGCGCTCGTCAGCGTCTGATAGTTCCTTTTTCGTCACAATACCTTGCACATAATCCAGCGATTCATTCAGCACCGAGCTCCACTGCTCACATTCGTCCTCGCTCAAACCCGAAAGCAATCTGAATCTGTTTTGCGCGTTTTCAAAGCTCATAGGCTCACCTCTTAGTAGGAGAGCGCCTTTGAGGATTCTTTGAAAATCTTGGCGAAGCCCGCTGTGCAGCTGATTGCCGCGCGCTCAAGCTGACGGTCAATAAGCTTGTCGTAATCGGTTACGACGTCGCCCGCCTGTACCATTTCGAGCGCGCAGTTCTTATCGAGACCGATGAGCTTGCCCGAGGTCATTGACGGAGTATGCAGGAGCGTCGCGCCGAGAGGCGTAATCATCTTGCCTGTACCCTGGAAGTTAAGACCCGCGTTGGCGTCCTTCATCTCAGAGAGAGAAAGAATTGTTTTCATAGCGTCTGTGGGTGCTAAGATAGTGTTGAGCTCGTACGGACTGAGCTCGCTCCAGAGCTTTAAGAGATCGGCGTATGTAATTCCGCTGTTGCTGTCGATTACGTTTACAGTATCGCAGGCGTTGTTGTTGCCATCGCCGTTAATAAGCACGTCAACGGCGTCCTTGAGCTGAGCTCTGCGGATATACGCGCCAATCTGATTGAGCGTAACCGTAAAGAGGTCAAGACGCTGAAAACGAATAGCCTCATAGCTTGACACGAGCATTCTGCCGCGCTTGTGGAGCTTGACGAGATTCTCCTGAGTTTTTACAACAGTCTGAGGAATCTGGGCGCCCTCTGCTACAACCTTCAGGCTCTTGTCATCCTCGCTTGGGATTGAAGCGATTGAGCGATAATCCATACCGTCAATGTTTGTAACGCTCGCTACAATATCGGGAATTATATCAGCCTGCTCCATGCCCTGTTTAACCGCGCGGCTCACATACTCGGGGAACAGCGCCGCGGAGTTAGAAGTCTGGAAGAATTTTTCAACGCAGTCGCTGCCCTTGCCAGACACCTTGATGTCGTATCTTTTGAGCTGTCTTCCGAATGCGTCAAGACCTTCGAGAGACGTACCCTCATATTCCTTTGACGGGTCGAGAGTTTCGAGCACATCGGTAAGACTGCCCTTTGTGCCGTACATACCTTTTTCTATAGTGATATTTTCAAATTTTGCCATTGTCGTTCCTCCTTAAAGAATAAATCCTATAACATCTTCGGTTACATAAATAACCTTGTGCGCCGAGGCTGTTTCGCTCGCCGCTACTGTTGTGGCGGAAGCCGCCGCGATACCGACAATACCGAGGTCTACGTCACCCGATACGGGAGCTTCAACATATCCCGAAAGCTGTACCGCGGCGTAGCCGTCGCGAACTCCTACACAGTAGCCGAAAAGCTCATCGTCTTCTGACGCCGCCTTTACGCTGCAGTTATCGTCCATAACAACGAATTTACCCGCTTCAACGGTGTTATCCGCAATAAATGTCGCTACGTTTTCATTGTAGCCTTTAAAATCTACGTTCATATTTTCTATCCTTTCTTTTTAAATCTTAAACTCTTTGTTTTCGTTTGTTTTTGCCTCAGATTTCTGAGGAGCAAGCTGTACTACAGGCGGCAGTTTTTTTCGCGCCTTTGATTTATAAACGTTCTTAAGCTCTCTGAGCTCCTCAATGCTCAACGACTTAGTGATACTCTCCATCGTGGAGCGAGAAATCTCAGGCTCTGAAACCGCGCTGTATTTCAACACGTCGCTCACAAGAGAGCCGCGGTAAAACACGCCGTCGGCAGCCTGCTTTTTAAGCCCTTCAATATAATCGTTAAGGCTTTTGCTGTCCGCTTTTGTCAAAGTGACAGCCTCATTATTCTCTATGCTTTTTAAGATTTCTGTCATAGATTTGTCCTTTCTGAATGTTTTGATTACTCCCGCGCCCTTCTGAGCGGGCACAGCCACAAAGCTGAACTCGTAGGCGTCTGTGGGATTTGTCATCTCGCCGTAGCAGAGAGAACCGCTGTAGGTTTCGCCTTTTATATGGCAACAATCGCGCGAGTTTATTTCCTCGCCGCAGATACTGCAAATTGTTTTTTCTACGGCGCAGCCTACGCTGACCTCACGCAGAATGCCGCTGTCTATAGATTCTCTGAGCTTTTTGTTGCTGTCGCTTACGGGCATATACGCTCTCGCGACAAGTCTGAAATAGTCATCGCCAAGCGAATTCTTTTTACCTGAAACGCTCTCTACCCTGCAGCTGATAATTCTGGCGCTCTGGTTAGACGCTGTCGGGTTATGGTCAAAAATCCCCGTCTTGCCCACGAACAACTTGCTGAGCTTCTCGAGCGCCTCTACTGTGAAGCGCTCATAGTCGCGGTCGATTTCGTTATCGCACAAAACCACCGAGAATACATACACGTCATCTTCGCTGAGCGGCTTACGCGCGTAGCTGTTGATTAATTCGAGCTCGCTGCTTTGGAGCGCGGCGTTTTTAATTAGCTGTTTTGTTTTCACTCATTCACCCCTATTCCGAGTTCATCTTCTAAATCTTCCTTTTGTTCTTCAGGAGTATTCTTTTCGATTTCCTGCTCAAGCTGCGCCGCTCTCGCGTTATTCAATCGCGCCTGAGAAAGCTCGACCTCATCCTGAAGATTAATCAAATCCCACTTAACTTCGAGCTCATCGCTAAAACCGTTCAGACGCAGGAACATTCCGCATATTTTTGAAATAACAGGGTTAAGCAAAGCCCTGTAATACTCGAGCTCGCTCGTCAGAATATCAGCCTGCTGAACACTCATACGCTCTGATGTAGACCAGCTCAGTCCTAACACAAACGGCGGAAGCCCGAGCTTCGCGACAATCTGTTCAGTCAGATGACGAACAGGCACATCGCAGTCGAGCACCTGATTGTCAGCGCCAATCACTTTGATGTTTATATCGCCGACCGATACGAAGTCGCAAACTTCATTCGAGCGCATAGCCTTTGACCATTCGTCAGCTATCTGTTGAGCCTGCTTTTTGTTGACCGCCGAGAAGCCGTCCTCGGGCTTGTAGGTAACTGCGAACCGCACATTACCTACGCGCTCCCAGTTCTTGCCGATAGAATCAAAAATCCTGAGCAAAATACCGCTGATATACGGCAGGCTTCTGAGTACCGAAGTACCTCTGACAGTCCCCGGAACGGGATTCATCAGCGTCGGCATCAAAAGCTCCTGATACAGAGCGGGCGTCGCGTTACCGTCGTTTTTGCATACAAGCAGATTCAGTGGGCTGCCGTCAGCCTTGATGATAACATCTTTAAGGTCAGCGTTATAAAGCGCGTCGATAGTTGAATTATCAGGACTGAGCACAATCTCGCCCACCGCCTCGCCGTATGTGAGCAACTCGTTGAGATAGGTTGTGATGAAGGGATAAATGCCCCTGTTGCCGCCGCAGCATCTGACGTTTTTCAAAAAACCGTCAAGCGCCTTTTGCGCCCTTTTATCGGGGACAATCACTTCAAAACATCCGACCAGCCTTACGGTTTTTTCGAGAGCCGCGTCAATAATCGGCACGGCTTCTCTCAAAGAAGCGTATAAGTCAAGCTCAACCATTGATAACGGCGAGTAGTTGCTTATAAGCTCAAAAGGGTGAGATTTTGAACTTTGCGGCGAAGAAAGAACCGCCGCGTCTTTAGTTTGATTTTTATTTCTTTTAAAGAAATTCACGCGTCTCCTCCTATTATCTTCTTGCGGCTATTGCCGTAAAGCCGTCGCCGCGGTTTAAAACTGTGGAGACAAAATACCTTATGTCATCCATCGCGTGGTCGTTCTCCTTGACAGGTCTGTCCTCGCCTCTTTCGTCCCATCTATAAAGAGAGAATTCCCGAATACTGTCAGCGCAGTTTTCACAGATTTTTATTCTTCCCTCTTTGAGAGCTGTTGTTGTTTCTCTGATTCCGTTGCGAACGTCATTCGAGGCGGGAGTTACGCTGTATTCTCCGTGACGGCGGATAGTCTGAATAAACGAAGCCGCCGACGGGTCAACAACGACAGTACTGATTTTCCTGCCGCCGATTAGCTCCCTTAGCGCTTTGTAATGTTCTTCGTCCGTTCTCTGTCTGCCCTCTCGGCGCGAATCAAAATAACTCTCGTCAATTCGATACCACACGTTTTTCTTAAGCGCCCACAAACCGAATGAAGCGGGATTCACCGTGCCGTAATCTATAGACACGGCGTACTCGTCAAACGGCTTTTCGGGCACTTTAACAAAAGAGCTGTCTTTCATAAAAGGATAAACCGCGCCCGAAACCGCAACCCACTTGCCGAGAATAAACCTCTGATAAAAAGCTCCGCTGTAAAGGCTCTCGTACCGCTCGATGGTTTTTTCTGACAAAGACGGATTGTCGCGCATTGTAAAATGAAGGTAAAGCGCCTTTTTGCTTTCGCGTTTTTGTATCCAGTTTTTGTAAAACCAATGGGCGGGATATTCGGGATTACAGTTAAACCAATAGCGGCTTTTCTCAAGTGAGCATCTGGCGAGCGCCTGCTCGACAAATGAACGCGGCATTAACGCGACCTCGTCAAACAACACTCCGCCGAGCGTCATACCCTGAATATGCGAAGCGCTGCCCTCGTCTCTGCCGCCAAAAAGATATATCCTGTTTGTCCGTCCTCTGAACTCAATAATAAGGAGGTTCTCGCTGAGCTTCTCGACAATTGAAAAGCCCAGAGTTTTTAATACAGGGATAATCGGAACAATTATATTTCTTCTGGCTGAACGAATAGTCTTACCGCATATCGCGAAGCTTTTGTCGTTAAAAGTGTTGAAAATCCAGAGTATAAAGGACAAAGACATACAAAAGGTCTTGCCCGACCTCACCGCGCCGTCGCAGATTATCGCTTGTTTTTCAAGGTTATCAGGCTCAGCCCACCAGTTGAGAACCGTGAGCTGTTTTTTTGAAAAGCTCTTAACTCGCATTTTCTTCATCGCCGTTATTCGCCTTTGTACTCGCGATTATCGCGTCATAGATTGAGCCGCCGCTATCAACGGGTGAATTCTCACAAAGTTGAGAGAGCGCCTTGATTCGGTCAAAAAACTTTATCTCCATCGCTCCCTCCTTTCTGCGGATTTCGGAAATCATAAAAAAGTTCATTGTCCTGAGTGTTTCGCTGTCGGGATTATCCTCATAGAGCAATCTCACCGCGTCCGAGATGTCGCCCATAGCGAGCTTTTTAAGCCCCGCGCTCGCTGTATAGGCTACGCTCTCGTTATATACGCGTGATAGGCGCTTGAGCTCGTCGCGGATTTCCTCGCGGCACAAAAGCGCCCCGCCATCGCTCACTCCCGAATAAGCCTGAGCCTCGGCTATGTCGCCTGTGTTGATAAAACCGACACAAAACGCTCTCTCCTTTTTTGTTAATTTTTTTGCCAACTAATCTTCCTTTCTTTTTGATTCGAGAAAAACAGCTCTCACCTATAGCGCAAAAAAGAAAAAAATTGCATTGTTTAATGCAATTTTTTTGAAAATTTTTAAAAAAAAATTTATTTTTTCGCTTTATTATGCTTTAAAAGAAAAATAAAAGGCT
Source organism: bacterium (assembly GCA_020625875.1). Lineage (GTDB taxonomy): Bacteria > Bacillota > Clostridia > Oscillospirales > Acutalibacteraceae > Ruminococcoides. Next base: position 19,653 of record JAHLAX010000050.1, read on the forward strand.
TCCCGAAGGAAGCCTTTTTGAAACCTTATTTTGTTTTTGTAAATTCGTATTTCGCCAGAGTAAGCTTGTTGTCTTTTAATGTATACGGCAAATCGCCCAGACTTGTTTCATTGCCATCGGCAACGAGCTTTAAGTTCATAATCTTTTTCTTGGTGTCAACAGTATAGTTGCCCTTGTAGAAAATTGAGTTATTGATATTAAGAACATAACTGCCGTCTTCGTTGAGCGTCAGATACTGTTTTGTTTTCTTATCAGCCCAGTTGCCGACAAACTCTTTTTGAACTTTAAAGTTCTTATCGAGAGGCATCTTATACTCGGGAATCTCTGAACCGTCGTATTTATCAAACTCGCTGATTGAAGTCATCTGACCTGTCATTGTGAGCTTAAGAACCTTTTGGTTGGATTTATTGTCTTTAACACTCCATTTATATGGTGTAGCGTTACTCTGCTGTTGGTCGTCGGAGTACACAATAACATATTCTGTTACATCTTTGACGGCTTTGCCGTTTTTATCTGAGTACGACCACTTCATTTTCTGAGAGATTGTTCCTGAACAATAATTCAGCGCACCCTCGGGCGCGAACTGATAATAAATGGCGCATTTGGCGTCTTTATCATACTTCTGTGCCTGAGATTCATATCCTTTATAGTACGCTTTGCTCTGAATCCACACGCCTTCTATGCCTTGAGTCATAATACTCTTAACGACTGTAACACCTAAGAAGACTACCAGCGTAGCAAGAAAAATACACGCCGCTTTTATTATAGTGCGTTCAATGATAAACTGCTTCTTGGGAGCTTGCTCCTCGTCAGCGACAGAAAATTCGTCAACCTCCTCTGAAGTCTCCTCAGTTTCGGTTAATTCGCCTGTTTCTGCAACCGCTTCAATATTTTCAGTTGTTTCGTCAAGCGTCGCCTGTTCATTAAGAATCTCTTTTTCTTCGGTTTCCATAGCGTCTGTTACCTTTTCAAACTCATCCATATATAATACCTCCAAATAGCTTATTGTCATCTAAATATATATGATACTATATTTAAAGTGTAAAATCAAGATTTTTGTTAAAAATGAAAAAATATCATTCATTTGGTGTTTTTTTTACAAAACAATTGAAAAACAGCGGTTTTTATGATAGTATAATTTTAACTATGTAATATAGAATGCAGAGTTATTATCTCTAATGAGGAGGATTAATTATGAACTATATGGACAATTATAAACTTTGGCTTGAAAAGGCTGTTGAGGATCAGGATTTAGTTGAGGAGCTCAACAGTATAAAAGATGATGATAAGGAAATTTATGAGCGCTTCTACAGAAGCCTCGAGTTCGGCACAGCGGGTCTGCGCGGCATTATCGGAGCGGGCACAAACCGTATGAACATTTATGTTGTACGTCAGGCTACTCAGGGACTCGCTAATTATGTACTCAAAAAATACGGCAAGGGCGCTGTCGCGATTTCGCACGACAGCCGTATCAAAGCCGACCTCTTTATGAACGAAGCGGCTAAGGTGCTCGCCGCCAACGGCATTAAAGTATATATCACAACCGAGCTCCAGCCCACACCCGTGCTCTCTTATCTCGTAAGATACTTTAAGTGTCAGGCGGGTATTATGGTAACCGCCAGTCACAACCCCGCTGCGTATAACGGCTACAAGGCTTACGGCGAGGACGGCTGTCAGATGACGGACGTTGCCGCCAACACAGTATATGACGAAATTTGCGGCATTGATATTTTTAATGACGTTAAGACTATGGACCTTGACGAGGCTATTGAAAAAGGTCTTGTTGAATACGTACAGGACGAAGTTTATACAAGCTACATCGAAAAGGTTAAGGAACAGCAGATTAACCCCGGCGTTTGCAAGGGCGCTGATTTAAAAGTTGTGTACACACCTCTCAACGGCTGCGGCAACAAGCTCGTACGCAGAATTCTTAAGGAAATCGGCGTTGAGGACGTTACAATCGTAAAAGAGCAGGAGCTGCCCGACGGCAACTTTACCACCTGCCCCTATCCTAACCCTGAAATTAAGGAAGCTCTCCAGAAGGGCTTGGAGCTCTGTGACAAGGTTCAGCCCGACCTTCTGCTCGCCACTGACCCCGACGCCGACCGCGTCGGTATAGCGGTCAAGGACTATGACGGCAGCTATCGCCTTATCACGGGTAACGAGGACGGCGTAATGCTGACCGACTTTATCCTCTCGAACCGCAAGGCTAACGGCACTATGCCCGAGGAGCCCGTTATTGTCAAGACTATCGTTACCTCAAAGCTCATCGAAAAGCTGTGCGAAAAGTACGGCGCCGAGCTCAAAAACGTTTTGACAGGCTTTAAATATATCGGTGAGGTTATCCTCAACCTCGAAAAAGAAGGCAAGGAAGACAACTATGTGTTCGGCTTTGAAGAAAGCTACGGCTATCTCGCGGGCTCATATGTAAGAGATAAGGACGCCGTTGTAGCTTCGATGCTCATCTGTGAGATGGCGGCTACTTATAAGAAGCAGGGCAAGAGCCTCGCTCAGGTAATCGACGGACTGTACGAGGAATACGGCTACTACAAGAACACTACCTTAGCGTTTGAGTTTGGCGGAGCTGAGGGTATGCAGAAGATGGCTGATATTATGGCTTCTCTGCGCGACAACACCCCCGCTGAAATCGCGGGCTACAAGGTAGTAAAGACAGCAGACTACAAGCTCAGCGTTGAAAAAGACTTAGTCACCGGCGAAGAAAAATCAATCAACCTGCCCAAGTCGAATGTACTTCAGTACAACCTTGAGGGCGATAATATGGCTATTGTACGTCCCAGCGGAACAGAGCCGAAGATTAAGATTTATCTCACCGCTGTCGGCAAAGACAAGGCTGACGCTCAGGCTGTCACCGACAAGCTTGAAAGCGCTGTAAAAGATATTTTAGGAATTTAATTAAATATATAACACTACGTAGGGGAGCCCGTCTCGGGCTCCCTGATTTTGTTCGCCGTAAAACTTTAGGGATACCGAGACGGTATCCCCTACAAAACGCAACATTATATCATTTACGGTATTTTTTTGTCGAGCAAAACCAAATCCGCGTTACTCAGTTTTCCGTCGCCGTTCATATCGGCGGCGGTTTTATATACTCCTCCGACTTTGTTAATTCCGAACAAACAGTTAAACATTATTTTAACATCGCGCGAATTGACAGTTCCTGTACCGTTTATATCACCCATAACGACAAATTTGTAAGAATAGGTTTTTCCGTTCCCTGTAAAACTCGCCTTGACGCCCGTTCCAAGTCCGCTCGTCTTATTGAATTTAAGAGTATATCCGTTGTATGTTATTTTAGATTTAAACGTAGTTCGGGTTGTCTGCGGCTCTACGAAAATATATTGCCCTCTGACTTTGTATTTTCCAAAATTAAGACCTTTTGCCGGAACGACCGAGGAAGTGTCGGATTTTGTCGAAGAAGAAGTCAAATTTTTTTCGTTGTTGTTATTTTGAATCACAAATACTTTTTCACTGATAGTTTTAGATGAAAACTTGCCGCTTTTATTCAGAAGGTAGATTTTTCTACCGTTAGCGCACAAGCCATACGGCGTGAAATCAAGCTCATAGGAACTAACAAACGCTCTGTCGGATTTATTATAAGCGCTGACGGTTTTTCCGTTCAGAGCGAGAATGTAGTCAGTGCTCTCCCCCACAACATAGTTTTTGTTCAGTTTAAGCGAGAGAATACACTTTCCGCTGCCCGCGCTGAACACATTGCCCGCGTCATCAGCAAGATAATTATCAGAAACCGCGTAAACATTGTTGCCCGAAGCTAAATCGCGCAGCTTTTTATCTGAATCAGCGCTCAATATAAAAATTCCCGCGGAACCTATCGCGTATGTTTTTCCGCCGCATTGAACAAGAGAGTAGCACATTTTATCGAATGTTCTGATAAACTTTCCTTTTGAATCAAAAATATCGACATAACTCTTTTTATTTATAAAATATATTCTTCCGGCGCTGTCAACGCCGATGTCGGTACTCTTTGAAATATTCTTGTCTATTACAACAGTTTCACCGAGAATCTTTCCGCCCTTCGCGTATACAACCGACACAACTCCCGCCTGCTCCGCGGCGACAGCGGCACAGAGTTTTCCTTTTGAAACGCAATACGCAAAAACTGTGTTACTAAAAGTATAAGTATATGTTTTGGAATTCTTAATATCAAAGACCGTAATACGATTACCGCTTAACTGACACATAAAAGAACCTGCCGAATCATTATGCAGAGTAACAGCTGTTCCGTTCACGCTCCACGCGGTGACAATCTGGCATAACAAAAGAGTGACTACAAGAAGCGCGGCAACAAAACATCTAACCCGCTTCATATAATCACCCCCTATTGATAATTATTTTTCCTCTTTTTTCCCTTCGTCGGTTTTAACATAACGAGCCATCATACCCATCATCGACATAAACGCGGTGAATATGTAGATAATCAGCGTAAGCACTGAGCCGCCCCCAAGATTCGCCAAACCTACAAAATTGAGAACCATGAACACTCCCGCGATGGAAACTATTATTCCGACAACGTTTTTGAGATTAAAGTAGAAATCAAAAATCTGGAATCCCAAAGCTATAACGGGTAAAATCAAAAACAGCGAAAACGCCATTACCGAAATACCGAGCTTGCCGAACAAATCTGCCGAAGCGTTGTGCTTGAATATCATATAAATCATATCAAAAACTGTGAAGCTGTAAAGCTTACCGTTATGCGCGAACCTTAGAAAAGACTGTGTACACATAAAAATCTGAACCATAAAGGCGATAATCAGAACGACTCTGATACGTTTTGTGCTTTTGTTTTGAATTTTCAGCATAATATTTCTCCATAAGAATTAAAATTTGAATTACATCTTATTATAACACAAAAGCGTAACTTGTACAATAGCGTTTATTATGATATAATTTAAAACGAACAAAACATATTCGGAGGTAACAGAATTGGACTGGACTAAAGAAGCCGTAATGTATAACATCTATCCCCTCGGATTCGCGGGAGCTCCCAGAGAAAACGACTTTGAGCTCACATACAGGCTTGATAAAATCTACGATTGGATTCCTAATTTCAAAAAACTCGGGATTAACACAATGGTGTTCAACCCTGTGTTTGAGAGCACACGCCACGGCTATGATACGATTGACTATTATAAAATCGACAGCCGTCTCGGTGATAATATTTCTTTTAAAGAAATTTGCAAAACACTGCACGAAAACGGCATCCGCGTTATTCTTGACGGCGTATTTAATCATGTAGGCAGAGATTTTTTCGCGTTTAAGGATGTTAAACAAAACCGCGAGGGCTCGCGCTACTGCTCGTGGTTTATGAACCTGAATTTCGGCGGCAACAACCACTATAACGACGGATTCTGCTATGAGGGCTGGGCAGGTCATATCGACCTTGTCAAGCTCAATCTCGACAACACCGAGGTCACGGAGCATCTTATCGGCGCGGCAAAATTCTGGATTGAGGAATTCGGTATTGACGGCTTAAGGCTCGACGCCGCCGACTGCATCAACATTGAGTTCTTTAAGAGGTTAAGAAGTACCTGCCTCAGCTTAAAGCCTGACTTCTGGCTTTACGGCGAAATCACAAGCGGAGACTACAACCGCTGGGCTAACAACGAGGCGCTCCACTCAGTTACGAACTATGAGTGCTACAAAGGTATCTACAGCAGCCACAACGACCACAACTACTTTGAAATCGCCCACAGCCTCAACAGGCAGTTCGGCGACGGTGGAATATACAGAAACATCTACACCTTCAACTTTGTTGATAACCACGACGTCAACAGAGTAGCAAGTATGCTCAGGAACAAGAATCACCTCAACAATGTATATACCATTCTCTATACTATGCCAGGCGTACCCTGCGTCTACTACGGCAGCGAATGGGGTATCGAGGGAACGCGCACAAAATTCAGCGACTATGAGCTCAGGCCATGCCTCGACATAAACAATATTCCCAATCCAAACTACAACCTGTACGAGCATATCTGCAAGCTCGGTAAAATCCGCAAGGCTTTGCCCGCGCTCAAATACGGCGATTACTTTAATGTCAACATCAAAAACGAACAGCTTGTTTACCGCAGAAGATTTGAGGGACAGACCGTTTATGTCGCGCTGAATCTGAGCGACAATCATTTCACTATCGACTTCAATTCAGAGGTCGGAACTTTGACAGATGTGCTGAACGGCGACGAGTTTGAATCGGACGGATATGTAAGAATCGGGTTGCCTCCCCTCTCCTCAAGAATACTTGTTATCGGCGGCGACAAGGTTGAGCTCGAAAGTGAAAACGAAGTTTTAATTCCAATAGAGAATAATGTTAGCGAAATCCTTATGCCTGAACCTGTATCAACAGGTAAATACCGTCACTTTAAAGGCAAAGAATATGAAGTGCTCGGAATCGCCAAGGACAGCGAGACCCTCGAGGAGCTCGTGGTATACAAGGCGCTGTACGGCGACAATGAGCTTTGGGTCAGGAACAGACAGAACTTCGAGGAGATAGTTGAACGCGGCGGAAAAAGAATAAGAAGGTTCGAGAGAATTGAATAAATTATGAAAAATCGGGGCTGTCAATCGACAGCCCCGTAAGCTTTGTTTATTGAGTTTTTGAAGATTTGCTCGACGATGAAGCGGAAGCGCCGAAAATGAACTTAACAAGTTTTTTGCGGCATTTTTCCATATCTGTAATCTGGATGTACGATATACCGTTTTCATCGTTATAATATGACCACAAGCCATCCTGCGGAATATTATATTTCTTCATATCATATTTAAGATATGTCAGAGCGCGAGCCAAAAGACCTGTAATCTCGTCTTTCTTAAGGTTGGTCGTTATATAAGGTCCGACCTGAGTGGCAATCGAAAGAATCTTATCGAAAGAAGCTTTCTTGATGCTCTTGAACAACGTATCGAGCATCTTGCGCTGACGGTCTGTTCTGTCCCAGTCATCGCCGTCGAGTCCGATTTCGTTGCCGTCCTCGCCCTTGCTCAGACCTCTGTTACGAGCGTACCAGAGAGCTTCCTTGCCGTCGAGATGAACAACGCCAGGTTCGTCCTTGATAGTGTTTCGGTCGGTAACCTGATTGTTCTTGTACATCTGATAGTTGATATACTCAATCTCGTCAGCGGTAAGCTTCATATCAATACCGCCGAGAATATCAATGATTTTTCTGAAGCTTCTGAAGTCAACCGTAGCGTATCTGTCAACCTTGATACCAAAGTTAGCCTCAACCGTTCTGATAGCCAGCGACGGACCGCCTAACGGATAAGCGTGGGTCATCTTGTCGTAGCCGTGACCCGGGATATAAAGATAAGTATCACGCTGGAACGAAGTGAGCTTGACAGACTTGCTTCTGTTGTCAATCGAGAGAAGCATCATTGAGTCGGAACGACCAAAGTTCTTTTTGCTGTGCTTGTCCTCACCGAAAAGCATAACGTTTAGAATCTTAGGGTCTGTGAGCAGCTCGCTGTCGGTAAACGACGTTGAGATGTTGCCGCCGTCGTCTGTCGCGAGAGCGACAGTCTCTTTGATTGAAATATCATCGAGCGTCTGATAATTCGCGGAGCCGATGCCGCAGTAGAGCGCAATCGGAATAACACCGCCTATAATCAAAACAATAGAGAGTATAATCGAGATAATGCGGACAGGTCTGCCCTTTTTCTTATATACTTTTCTAACCTGATTTCCTGAACTGATGTCAACAAACTTTTCGGAAGCATCAGGTCTTTTATTATTTGTCATATTAAGGATCCTTCCTTAGTATCTCTGTCAGTCAAAGATACTTTTCGACAGTTTTTGCATTTTACAATTAATAAGATTATACCACAAGAAACGCAGTTATTATTCCGATTTAGAATAATAACTGCAATGTAATCATTGTGATGAGTTTATGAATTCTGTTCATCCAAAGTCAGTGAGAACGAAGGCAGATATACTTGCATAAATTCATCAACCTCGGGGATATTCATATCCACAAGCGATTTTTCAGTGCTTTCTTTTGCCTGCTTGAATTCGTCGTTACCCATACGGATTTCCTCGATACACTTAACGAGCGCCGACAGCTTATCAGCCGCCTTTACATACTTTTTAAGAGGCTCGTCTTCGGGATTTTCCGCCAAAATAATGTCAGCGTAATCTTCTCTGAGCTCCTCGGGCAACATAGACACAAGCTTCTCGCCCGCGAGCTTCTCTACCTTTTTGTACGAGCTTATAATCTCGGGATTATAATATTTTACAGGAGTGGGCATATCGCCTGTGATAATCTCGGTAGCGTCGTGATATACAGCGATCAAAGCCGCTCTCTCGGCGTTGAGGTTGTCACCCTCTCTTTTGTTGTGGAGCAACACCAAAAAATGCGCGAACATCGCGCACTGAAGGCTGTGCTCGCTGATATTCTCGGTCTTTGTGTTATTCATCAATCCCCAGCGGCCTATGTATTTCATTCTTGAAAGCATCGCGAAAAAATGTGAGTTCATATTTATCTCCTATAAAAAGTCAAGTAGTAATTAACTAACTTGCTGATTTACAATTTTTTTTGATAATTTTTATACAAGAGGGCTTTGCCCTCGTATCAA
>JAHLAX010000185.1 GCA_020625875.1 bacterium
AGGGCATTCAGCCTTTTTCCAGATGCCGTAATCCGCATCATGGAAAGAACGGCCTCCCGCTGCCCGCCGCTTATGATGCCGTCAGACGTCGCCGCCGCCCTTTCTTCTTCTGTCAGCTGTGTCAGCGGGTATTCCAGTGTCTTCAGGAAAAGGTTCGCAAGGGAAGGGTCTGTCATGACGGCTTCGGAAGTGTCTGACATCCTGGATTCTATATTACGGCGTATGATGTTGAAAAGCAAAAGGTCATAAAATATAAACTGTTTTCTTGCTTCTTCTATTTCTTCGAAATTTTGCGGATGGTGGATTTTTCTGAGAACTTCTCCGTATGGGCAAAGACCGTACCGCTCCCTTATTTCATCCTCAATTATCTCCCCGCTCATTGCTATGAAATAATCGAGGTGTTTTCTGAATTCCGAATCTTCCACGCCGCCGATTTTAGGATAAACCGTCAGGATTCCAAGGCTGAAATCGCCAATATGGAAAATGTTTGTATCCTGCATGGAATATCCGTATTCGTTTAAAATCACTTTTCCTGTGACCACAACTTCTTTCTGAAGGAACTCGTTATAATTCTTGTTTATATAAAAATCTACAACATGGTCAAACATAAAAAGGAACAAATCGATATTGAACCATTCCGGCATTCCGCTTCCTGTCGGCTCGCACAAGAACGACAGACGGATGTGCTGTTTTTTCTTTTTTGGTTTTTCTTTTTTACCTCTTGTGCCGCCCCCATTATTGGAAGAAGTTATCTTCAGAAGCTTCGCCCTTACTGCCGCATATTCTCCGTTCGTGCATTCCCTTATGCTTTTGAGCGTCCGGTAATCCATGTACTTTCTCGGAAAATGACGGAGAAGGTCGTCCGATGTGGCAATATGCTTTTTTGCATATGCATTTATCTCTTTTTTTGGAATACCAGTCTGTGTCAGCAGCATTTCATTCTCCACGCATGATGCCGTATGCTCATTGTATATCAAGCATATGGTCTTGGTATTTTGAGTTTATCAACTATTATCCGCATATATCGGCTGAATATATGTCCCTGTTATAACTATGTTATCAAAGATGGAAAATCGGTTCTTTTTCTGGGAATTTTAGTGAACGTGTTTTTTTACCCTGTAATAATAAGACCACAGTGCTCATGCGGAAGCGCCGTGGTCTTATAAGAGTGTTTTGAGGTTTTGCATACGTTGAATTTCACAGGAATCTCAATTTTATTCCTGTCTCTTTGATATGTCACAATGGTTTTGCATACGTTGAATTTCACAGGAATCTCAATTTTGCCATTGCACCCCGGTTCCGCTGCATATGTTTTGCATACGTTGAATTTCACAGGAATCTCAATTAAAGATATTGCCAATGTTGCAGCAGTTTTGCATACGTTGAATTTCACAGGAATCTCAATCCGGCTTATTGTATTTGCGCTGACGGCTGCAGTTTTGCATACGTTGAATTTTACAGGAATCTCAATCCTTTGCAGTTTCCCACAATTCATCCTCAGAGTTTTGCATATGTTGAATTTCGCAGGAGTCTCAAACCATATATGGGAATTTACAGGAAGCTCAAACAGTCAAACACAGCATCTTCATCTTGCTTGTTTTGCGCGCATGGAAATTTACATGAGACTCAAACTCCAATAAACATACGTTGAATTTTACAAAACTCAAATCACCTCGCCAACTCCTATTAAAT
>JAHLAX010000229.1 GCA_020625875.1 bacterium
ATTAAGGGTGCAAGAAAAGGTGCAAAAGAGCAAGCAAGACAAGCATTCCAAGATACACACGGTGACAGAGGAAGTGGATTAGTTATTCTTGATGATGATATGTCTTATACTCCTATCTCAAGTAATGCTAATGAATCACAGATGCTTGAAGCAAGAGCATTTAATGTACAAGAGATTGCAAGATTCTTCAATATCAATCCTATTCTTCTTGGTGATAAAGATGGTGCATCCTATAACAGTATTGAAGCAGCAAACATTGAGTTTGTTACACATACTTTGATGCCTTACATTATAATGTGTGAGGATGAATTTAATAGGAAACTTGTCAAACCATCAGAGAAGAACATTAGAATAGATATTGATGAGAGATTCTTGATGCTTAGAGGTGATATGAATGTAACTTCTGATTACTTGTCTAAACTTACCCAAAGTGGTATTATGACAATTAATGAAGCAAGAGGGCAATTAGGATTGAATCCTGTTGAGGGAGGTGATGAAATCATAATGCCTTATACTAAAGTTGAAGATAATAAATTAAATAATTCTGTTGACAATGGAGACCAAGGAATACAAGAAGACAAATGAAATCTCTATTAGAAGTCTTGAAACTGATACTCCTGATAACCGTATAGTCAGTGGTTATGCAGTCAAATTTGATACAGAATCCCAAGACCTTGGATTTATAGAAATTATAAGAAAAGGTGCTATAACTGAGGACGTAATTATGCAGTCAGACATCTTTGCAAGATTTAATCATAATGAAGACACAGTGTTAGCACGTTCAAGGTATGGTGAAGGTTCTTTAGCACTTGAACTTAGGGATGATGGTTTATATTATGAATTTGAAGCACCACACACAGCTATTGGGGATGAGTTACTTGAACATCTAAGGAGAGGTGAAATTACTACAAGCAGTTTTGCTTTCACACTTCCTGAAGATGGTAGTGGTGAGAAATGGTACAAAAGGGAAGATGGTACATTAGTAAGAGAGATTTTAAAAATTGATAGGCTATTTGATGTTAGCCCAGTATATGAACCAGCATACCTTCAAACAACTTGTAGCAAACGTGCTAAAGAGATGTTAGATAATATTGAAATAATGAATAATAAATATGACTCAATGCTGAGGGATTTAGAAAGTTACAAAATTTTTTAAAACAAAGAGATATTTATTATTAATTAAACACTAATTTAAAATATGAAGAAACTTAACTCACTTGAATTAAAGGACAAACAATCAGTCCTAATGAAAAGGTGTAAGGAAATTGTTGATGTTTGTAAAACTGAAATCCGTGAAATGACGGAGGAAGAGGAAAAGGAATTTAATGACAATAAAGAGGAAATTAAGAAACTCAAAGAACAGTTAGATGAACTAAATAAGAGACTTGCATCTTATGAAGATGAATTACCTTCTGAAGATAACAGTGATGAGGAAGATAATGACAAAGAAGAAATAAATAACCGTAATTTAAACAAATCTATGAAGAAGAATTTTTCAGTTGTAAAAGAAATCCGTTCCGCAATGGAGAACGGTACTAAGCAGTTTACTATCAATGCAGATACTAAGATTGAGAAGAGAAATGGTGAAATAACCGTG
>JAHLAX010000230.1 GCA_020625875.1 bacterium
ACCTGTTGTGCTCCTGGTACGCTATATCGGCGAGGAGGAACGGAAGGATAGGCTCCGCCGACCCGGCGTTGTACCTCGGGCCTTTGTTTTTAGACAGGTACTGGATGTACCTGTTCACCATTTCATTGATAGTCATTTAAAACTCAATAATTGTTTCTATCTTCTCCTCTGGCTTAACCTCTCCGGAAATTGAGTAATCTACGACAGCGTAAGCAGCCTCATTGAATGTCTTGAAAATCCTCGGAAGGTCCTCCCATCGAAAAAATTTTCGTTTCTGCAGGACGAACCATACGCCGAAGTCTTTCGTGGAACGTTTTGCGATCCTGTACTTTTTAGTGAAGAGTCGTTTTGTTTTAATATCTTTTCATAATTGTGTATCGGGAATTATCCTAACTATTTATCTCCTTTACCTTGATAAGTTCTTCCTCTCCAAAAGCCATAGGTTTATCTGCCATCACAGTCCACCTCATTTCTTCTCGCTTTTCTTGTGGCATAGAAAGATAGATTGCGTGGTCTAATACCTTGTGCATATCAAAGAGCACATCGGCAGTCTTGTCATACCCCAAGCCATAGGATGCACCATAGTGTCGGAGATTCCAATACTTTCTCTGGAGCATCAGCATATCTTGCTCTGCCTCTTCACGAATATCTCCCCATTTGCCTTGCCCAGACTTTTCATAAGCCTCGCAACACATATCCTGCAAGTCACCCAAATACAACTGACCGCAGATTAACCTACTCCTCATTTCAACGGCTTGGTTTATCAAACGGAGTTGCTTTTCATTGACCTCTATGGTAAACTTTTTCATGTTGATTGGTGTATCATTAGTTACCCGAACAATTTTGCTTGTTCGCCATACTTCCACTCAATAGAAAACCCCCACCAAAGGATGTATAGGCAGATTATCCTACGATATGCCCATTTCTTTTGAGAACCTACGATATTATCCGTAAAAGTTGCTATTGCAACAATAAGAATGATTACTACAATGGATAATAAAATTTTCATAATAATAACTTTTTGAGAGCGTCGTAAAGATATTTAAGGTCTTGAAAATAAGGAGCGTCTTTATAATCATACATTGTATTTTTCAATGCCACCATCTGTTCCTCGCTGGGCTTCCAAAGAGGACGTAAGCTATTAAGATAATCTTCCACCTCTTCAAATTCAAGAGAAGAGCATCTAGTTGAAAGATACTTAAGAATCTTCAACTTCATTTCTCTATCTTTTACGGGAGGTCGGAATGATTTTAGGAATTCAACACATTTAAAGCCATTTGTACCCTTTGAAATATCGTAAACATATTTAACAGCCTCAATTGCATTATAGAGGTGTCTCTCTTCTTCCTCGCTCCACTCTTTCGGTTTTTCCGAATTTGTGTACTTCTGCTCTTTCTGCTTTTCGAGGTAGGCAATAACTTTGCTTAATTCAAGATGGTGGCTAATTATATCTTGAACAGGAGTATCCAATAATAATTCTATTAGATTTTTTCTTATCCTCTCGTCCTCGCTCTCCATAACGAAGTCCGGGCAGATTTTTTTTGCCACCTCCTCGGTTATATTGCCTTCGGAAACAAGGCGCTTCAACCCTTCAAGGGTTTCTTTATGAATTTTCTCGTAGTCCATATTATTTAATCTTTGGCTGTTTAAGCATGGTAATGTGTTTTAGAGTTTCATGTCCTTGATCCATAAAGAAAGGATTGGCTGACTCAGAGGACAGCCGTTCCTGGTACAGTACACGGAAGGGTTCTTGTCATAGAGGAGTTTGGCTTCCTCCAAGATCTCCTTCCTTGGCCGG
>JAHLAX010000160.1 GCA_020625875.1 bacterium
AATCTTTCAAGCTCTTCCTTGTCCCATTCTGTATGGGCTTTGTCCATAAACCGGATAGCGGCGATGAACCCCCGCACAGTCCCGTCACCGCAGTCTACTGCGTATCGTGTGTATGTAATAGATTTTGCCTCATTTCCCTGTGACATGTGGGATATCCCCTTATATCTGTTCCTGTGCTATAAGTGTACGATACCCGGCACATATATGATTTTTCTGGGAAATGTATAACGGCACAGAAAAGTCGCCTCCCGCGACTTTGAGGAAGCGACCTGTCTGTTATTCCTTTATGCACTTTTCCTGTTCATCGGATGTTCCGTAACATATAACATCTTTTTTTATAAGACACACTCTGCCGTTACAGTGAATACATCTGCTGTTTCTTATCTTATCTGCTTCTTCTTCGGAGATAACCCTGACCAGTCTCATTCTCTGTGCGAGTATCCATGCCCCGCCCTGTGATTCGGGTCTGTCGTATGTCTCCCAATCTTCCACATCGCACTCTACCCATACGCGCTGTTCCCCGTTTGACAGTTTCATTTTAAGATGCGGAGCAAGAGGCGTGAAACAACAGTGAAAGCCTTTTCTTACGGCAAATCCCTTTGTTGGAAAGCACTCTGCCCGCATCCATACTCCCAAGGGAGTGGGGTTTTCCTTATTGATGAACAGCGGGTGGAGCAGACCATCTTTTTTTAACAGCCTTAAAAGTTTATAAGCCTTCATTGACATTCTCCTTTCCTTTTATAAAGTATGAAATATTTAAAAGGAAAGAAAATGCTTTCTTTTAACAGTCGTTTTATTCTATAAATATTCTTATTTTTTTATACTTCACGCATCTCCCCGGCCCCTCAGCCGAAGGGGCAAGGATTGACGCCTTGTGGAACACGATATTCCCGTCGTCATCTTCAAGCGCATAAAAAGACAGACCTTTTCTTGGTATCTATGAATTCCTGTGCTTTAACAGTAGTATGTTTATTCTTCATGTCTGAAAACATCTCCGCCCCAGCATTCTATAAGTGTATCCAAGGCTTCCTTGTCCATTCTTTTATGTTTAATATACCTGCATACTTTTTTAATGGCGATTATAGCAATTATTACCACAACAGCGGCAATCATGACCTTTAATAATATTCCGTTCATTTTTTTCCTGTTCTTCTATTTTGTTTTCCGGTAGTCCGTCCGTACATGCAAAATCCGGCCTGTTGATACCGTATCCGTTTCTGCATATGATGTCCTTCATCAGCCATATTTTATGCTGGCAGTCTTTACATCTCACCATCATAGGGCTGCCGACAGCAACTTGTTCGTCAGACGCGTTTTCATCGCACCATTTTTTTTATATTTCTGAACACTCTTCGCAATATACGCTCGTATCCCGAAGTTCGCAGTTTGTTACAGGGCATTCATCGCAGTACATGAGCATGATGTCGATAAAGAAATCTTTAGTCATGTCTTTTTTGAATTTATCGAAATTAATCATCGATTGTCTTCTCCTTTTCCTGTTTTTGTTTCAGCCACAATTTATAAATCCTGTCATTTTTTATGTCATATACTTCTTTTTTAGTCCAGTTTGCAATGGCGTCTGTCGGCAGTATACACCACGGTGTAATGAAGTTGTCATCATGCATAGCGAACCAATCGACGCCAGTTGCGTCAGCATGATACATTATGAGTTTTGTATGTGCCGTCTTTTTCAGAAAAAGACCAATAACCGCACCTATCAGAAAAATAACTGTATATTCGATTATTTTCATGTTTTATCCTTCCTTCCCGGGACGGCGTATTCCAGTATCCTGCAGCGCCGTCTGACGTACACGCATCTGTTTTTGTGTCATAATCCCCATAACCAAGACACTTCGCATATTCATTAAAAATATTTCGAAACATTTTATCCTTTTGTTTTTAAGATGGTGCCAACTTGGGGCATATCCATGTTTTTATTATATCTGTTTCATTGTTTTCTGTTTTTTCTGGGAAATATAAAGAAGAGAAACACCGTTCTCACAGTGTTTCTCTTTCTGTCTTCTTATAACACAAGCTTGTTTTTATCGTCAACGATGAACGGCGTCATCTGAATCTGTCTGATTCCCAGC
>JAHLAX010000231.1 GCA_020625875.1 bacterium
ATCTTACATCAAAAAAGCGTGGGTGTCAAGACCCACGCCTTTTTATTTTCTCAACAACCTTGTCGGCGATAAGCTCGGCGAGTTCGTCGAGATCGGCGGCGGTCGATGATATCGAACGTCCATTCGTATTTGTCAGCAAATCCGAGAAGCAATATAACATGGTCGTGCTTGTTCGGTCGTGTTGTAATGCCCGTTGTGTGGCTTCCAGTCCGCTGTCGTGGAACAGCTCGACTGCGTAGGTCTTGCGTGTGCTATGCGGCGCGGCGTTCATCGTCAGCCCGCAGGCGACGGCGGCTTTCTTCATGTTGTCCCAGACGGCTTGCCGCGTCCGGTGGCGGCTCGGGTCGGTTCGGTGCGGGAAAATCCAAGTCGAATTGCCTGCACGACATAGCATATTTGCTAAATCTTGCGATATTGTCTTTTTGTACTTCTTTTGTGTTTTCTCTGCGATTCCTGTTATAGTTCGCCCTGATAATTGGCATTTTTTGAGGGAAAGAACGTCATCAACGCGCAGTCCAGTTTCAAGGCAGGTGCGCAGAGCAAGTACATTTTCATATGTCATATAGGCGTAAAGCCTGTTGTACAGCTTCGGGTTCAGATAATCAGTTTTCATAGTTCTATTATATCACGTCAAAAGGGCATTGTCCAATAAAACGGACAATGCCCCTTAATTTTACAGTCCTGAAATTGTCAAGTCCGAGTCGGGCGAAATCGCGTGAGCAGCACAGTTGTGACACCTCGCGCCGCGTCGTAGTCGAGCTTGATATGTGTTCTGTGTGGAGAATCGAACAACTGTTCTAATTTATCAGCGACACAATCAGCAATATCAAGCATTTGTTCATGCTCAAGGAATCCTGTTACCAATATCATATCATTATTCACAATATATCACCTCTTTTCCGTCGTCGTCGAACTTCGTCACCTTGAACGCGCCGCCGCCGCACTCGAACGAATAAGTGTAATTCTCGGTTCCGTCGAAATCGACATTATCATATTGAATCTTTGGTTTTCTCAAGTCGCCGCCGTTGTAGTACCACCTGCCGCCGATTTTCTCCGTGCCTTTGGTGATGTACTTTCCGATATATCGGGCAACCGCGCCACGGCTCCCATACGTCATTATAGCCGTGGTATAGCCTATTGTCCAATCTGCGAGGTTGTAGACGGGCTTTCCCTCTTCAAGAGGGATATTATGCCTTTTCAGCGTTGCCGCCTTTACAGGGCGTTTAAATGCGCTATGAACGTATGTGCCAGATTCAACCAGATTCAAGGCTTCCGAATTCATCAGGAAATGGAAGTGAATCGCTCCATCTTTGTGACGCTCAGGAACACCGACATATTTCAGCCCATGCCGACGGACTCGGTTGTCCAAGAAGGTATTTAGACGCTTAATTACAGCCCCGTAGTCATGTCTATCTATCTTCTCGCCGTCAAGCGTCAGCGTGACGAACGTATCAAAATCATTGGCGCAAATGATGTCATTAATCGCATTGACGGCACGACGCTTTGAACGTGCTAAATTATCACGTTTTATATCAGAATCAGGCTGATATCGCGCCGAGAAGTCATATTTTGCCGTCATTGTTTCAACATAATCAACATACATCTCAATTTTTTTCGACCGTTCCGAGAGCTGAAAGCCCGAGCCGAACACACGCCGCGCCGCCGTCATCACCTCGATAGGACGGTACACGCCGTTATCATCAACAACATATTTCGTCCGGCGATTGAATCTCTCTTCGCCGTCTAAAAGTTCTATTCCGTTAACATATTCCACAGTCATCTTGACGGAATAATGTCCCATATATCAAGTAGTAGGTATACGCCGAAGCGGCAGGCTGTAAGCCCATAAACCCCCTTCCGTCCCCCTTGGGGGAAACGTGGCTCCCATGGTATGTAGGGTGGGCTGTCCTGTCCAGTCGGCGGACGCTCACCGCGGTGGCGGTTCCTGTGTAGCTTCGCCGTGGTGTCCTGTCCAACTGGCGGACAGTAGCCTCACGGCGGTGTTTGTTGTTCCCTGTCTGGCGTTGGTGGGCGGCTCGGTCGGGCACGGGCATTGTCGGGGGTCGTGGTTCTCCAAATGTTTCCACATTTTCCACATTTTTTTGCTCTCTCTTGCTTCCCCGTGCCCTCTGTCGCCGCTTTGTGCCGTGCTCGGTCGGCTCGCAACCGCCCTTAATCGGGCGGTCACTCCCTCTCCCTGTGCGCGGCACGTATCGGTGAACCCACCCAACCCAGCGCATCCTAATGCTGTGCGCGGTCGCCGTCGGCGTGTCTGGCTTGTTCGTCCTCTTGCCGTCGTTCGCGCCGCCGTCGCCCGTGCTCGCGGCGCCCCCTATTCGTAAGACAGGGAACACAATGGATTCTCAGGCAGACGGCGGCGCGAAGCCTTCGCGCCTGCCGTCTGCCTGAGCATATCGGCGCGGTTCCGAGGTGGTCGGCGCGGCGGTTCACTGTGTTCACTTGTGCGCGGCGACCTCGACCGCCGCACACAGGGTGCCGCTTGCACACCTCTGAACCACTGCCGACACGCTCAGTCAGCCATCAGGCGCAACCGGGCGCGGAGTCAAACGCCCTAAGCAGAAGCGGCGGCGCGTTGCCGTCCGTTCCTTGCCGCTCCTTTCCGTTCTGATTCGGGGCGCGGCTCCGTGGTGGTCTGCGCGGCGGTTCACTGTGTTCACTTGTGCGCGGCGACCGCGACCGCCGCACACAGGGTGCCGCTTGCACACCTCTGAGCCACTGCCCCGAACCGTCACGGCAAGGAGCGGCAGTCACTGAGGTGGGGCTGTAAACCAACAAACCCCCCTTCCGTCCCCCTTGGGGGAAACGTGGCTCCCATGGTATGCGTGGGCAGGTTGTAGCCGTTAGCGTGGCTGTTGCCCTACCACAATTTGTGCCGCCCGTCAAGGGTCAAGATAAACGGCAAAGCGTTGCCGCCCTTGACTGTCGACCCAAATTGTTGGGTTATGTTGACACGGGGCTGAAAGCCCCTTATTTCAACTGTTTTCAGTTGGACAAAATTCAACATTTTTCAACATTGGACTGCGATTTGTGGAAACAAACCGCCAAACCGCCGCATTCTATCGCCGTTCCGCAGTGCTCCGACGAACTACACAAAACACATCATTTTGTATAATTGGGGGAATTTATAGTGCCTACGGCGTAATAGGTTTTTCGGCAACGACCCCCAATTACTCGCAACCATCACGCATTGATTCCTATGTTCTGGTTGCTTACAAAATGGGTAGGTGTTTTGTGCAGTTCGCCTACGCTTCGCCGAGGTTCTCCACTACCTTGATATGGTTTCTTCCTTTTCTCTCCTTTTATCAACATTTTTCCACAAACCACTTGACAAACTCCAGAATATCGGCTATACTATGAACCGTGGCGACCGTGGTATAACATCACAGTCAGGGCGCGTTCTTATGTCCGAACCCCTTGGAATTGGTAAGAGTTCCTGCATGGTGTGGCGCGTCTATCTTACATCAAAAAAGCGTGGGTGTCAAGACCCACGCCTTTTTATTTTCTCAACAACCTTGTCGGCGATAAGCTCGGCGAGTTCGTCGAGATCGGC
>JAHLAX010000157.1 GCA_020625875.1 bacterium
ATACCCCTCATTCGGTCGCTAGCTCCCTCATTCGGCGGTTGCTCACTGCGCGCCCTGCGCCCCCTTGTCGGTCGTCGCTGTCGGCTGTCTGGTCGTGTGTCGGGGCTGTTCTGTCGCCCTGCCCGCTTCCGGGCTTCCTGCTTGTCTGGGCGCTCGCTGGGCTTGTCGGCTCGCGCTGGTGCTTCCTGCTTGTCTGGGTGCTCGCCGGGCTTGTCGGCTCGCGCTGGTGCTTCCTGCTTGTCTGGGTGCTCGCCGGGGCTTGTCGCCGCTACAGGGGGCGAAAGACACTAAATGCCGCCTTTAGTATAGTTGGGCTATTCCCTCCTTCGGTCGCGGGCTCCCTCAGTCGGTCACACGCCCAACTACAAGCCCCGCAAGGGGGTACTAAAGGGCATTTAGTGCAATTCGCTGTTGCTGGTGTCTTCCTGTTCTCTCTCAGGGCTTGCGCGTCCTGCGCCCCCCTTGTCGCGTCCGGGGGGTGTTGTGCCGCTCCGGGTGCTCGCCGCCCGTCTTGTCCCCTGTTGTGCGCCCCCGCGCCGCCGCGCTTTCGCCGCGTCCGTCGCTCTGGGTCTTGTCTTGCCCCGCCCGCGGCTCCACGCCGGGCGGCTTCGCCGCTCCCGGCTGTGTCGCTCCCTTGCCCGCTTCCTGCTTTGTTGTCCGCGCCCGAAGCCCAAATTATAGCGGCGACGGGCGAAAGTCAAGGGTAAACTTCGCAGGCTCAGCGGCTTTAGCCGCCCTTGACATTAGCCCTAATCGCCGCTGTGGGCTAAATATCGGACGCGGAATAAGTGTGGCGCTACCCGAACGAACAGCCCCCAAACGGGCGCCCTTGATAATATAGAAACAACTGACAGAAGTTTGATAAAGCCGCCTTTGCTTTCGTCTCCTTTGCTTTCGTCTCCTTTGCTTTTCTCCTTTGCCAAAGCAGAAGAGCACATTAGCCGCCTGCACATGAGTCAGCAACGGCGGCAGGATAGCGGATAAAATGCGGGCACCTGACGGAAATTCGCAAACAAACAGAAATCCAATGGCAAGAACATTCGACAGCCGTATTAGCTCAAAACTCTTGACAGAAAGACAAATACATGATATAATAGAAGTCCAAACAATACAAATAGGGGGTTCCAAAATGAATAATCCAGTAGCGAACATCAACGAAGTGTATCAGGGTAACAGATGGGAAGGCGCGAAAGCGGCATCCCGCAAAATGGCGGCTAGACTTTACGCCGCAGGACTCACCAAAAGAGCGGCGAGAATGTGGACATGTGGCGATTACTTGGCAATCCGCAAATCAGACGATGGAGAGCTTATAGCCGACGCTCCACAGCTTTGCAGGGATAGGCTTTGCCCCATGTGTGCATGGAGACTGAGCCGCCGCAGATTTGCCGAAATGATGGCTGTCTTTAACGCGCTGGCACCGGAAATCATCGAACACGACTACAGTGCAACAATGCTGACACTGACGATACGAAACATGAAGCTCCCGGACTTACGCCGCTCAATTGATGGAATGGCTACAGCTTGGCACAACCTCATTAGACGCGAGTTCTTCCGGGATGTTATAGGCTGGGCGCGCTCATTGGAGATAACATACAACCCACAAACACAGACGTATCATCCACACATGCATATCATTCTCATTTGGGCGAAATACGACAACACCAGCGCAACGGCTGAAGTCATCCGGGACGGCTGGAAAGCCGCCTGTAATCTGGACTACTCCCCTGTAATCGACATCCGCAAAGTATACAGTCGCGACGGCGACGGAGAAAGCAAACACGCGCTTATCAAGTCAGCGTTGGAAGCCTTCAAATATGCGGTAAAACCGGACTGTTCCGAGAAAATCCCTCAGTCTGATTTGTTCGAGTTCGCAGGAGCTATCAAAGGCGTTCGTTTCGTATCATATGGCAAGGCAATAAAGCGCGCCCGCACAGCGCTAGGCTTTAAGAATGAAGAGTCCGCAGAAGACGAGTCAGACATGAAAAACGAATTACCAGATGAAACAGTAATCGCCCTGCTAGCATGGAGCGGAACACGATATGCCCCCGCAGTATTAACAGATGGTAAGTGGCGATTCAATCCCGCGGAACTATCAACCGCCGCCGCCAATGTTTCACATGAAACAAAGACAGAAGGAGAGAATGAGCAATGAACGGGACATGTACAATGACATACGACAAAGAAAAGCATGAGTTCAAAATAGAGCGCGTACCTGAGGTTATCATGGATTTGATAATAGAATCAATGTGGAATAGAGCGGAATACAAGTGGATATCTGAGCTGTTGAGCGACGAAGAAGCAACAGCCCTCGCCGCCGCCGGAGTCGTCCAAGAGGATTAACACCTTCCTTTATTTGCCTGCTCACGGCAGTCCAAGTTTTAACGGCGCTTGCGCCGACTCAGCGAGTGAAGGGCGCCCGTCGCCCGCCGCGTCGCGCTGAGTCAAACATAAGCCCCTTGTCAGTCGCCGACAGGGGGCTTTTCGCGTGTCTGGGCTGGGCTTGTCGCCCGTCTCGCCGCCGCCTGCATCTCCCTCCGCGGGGGCGGGGCGTGTAGTTGCGCAATACCCCTCATTCGGTCGCTAGCTCCCTCATTCGGCGGTTGCTCACTGCGCGCCCTGCGCCCCCTTGTCGGTCGTCGCTGTCGGCTGTCTGGTCGTG
>JAHLAX010000085.1 GCA_020625875.1 bacterium
AAGACCTATGATTTCTACACTGCATCTGTAAATGTATCAGCAGAAACGACTCTGTCTTTCTCGGGTACAACAAAAATTGGTAATACTTCTTGTGATAATGCTACAGGTGACTGGGAAGGTATTTGTTTACAAGGAAGTAACAATTGGAAACTAAACCGCGGTGGTGGACATAAATATGACGGTCTATATAACAATAACAGCGGTGGTCGTATATTTGGTATTCTGGGCTTGAAGGCAAATGATGTTGTTACAATTACAGCTACAGGTGGACTGCCAACCTCTGCAACCAATGGTACGTATGATGCCACCAACAGCACAGAAGGAACAAACTGTATTTATACAGTCACAGCTGATGGTAATTTTGGAATTAGCTTTACTCGTTATTTTTCTATAAAAACAGTAACTATTACCCGTGACTTGGCCGATCTAGAAGCTCCAACTTACGTTATTTCTGGAGTCAATGGTGTAGCACGTGAAGTAACACTTTCATGCCTAACAGAAGGAGCCACGATTAAATACAACACTACTGATGACAAAACAGCTGATGGTTGGACTTCGTACTCAGCACCCTTTTATACATCAGAGGCCACTCTCTATGCTTACTCTGAAAAAAACGCATCCTCATCAGATGTTATAACTATTAGCACAGGTGCAGGAACGGAAATTAGCCTTTCAAATCCAACAGTCTCTGTTGTAGGTTTTGCACCTAATGGCGAATATTTCAACGCTATTATTGATGCTTCCTCTAACCAAAGTACCGTATTTCTCAATCCTTCTGCTACAATTACTGCCACATTTAATGGCGTAGATGTTAATCTTCCATATACTATAACAGAAAAAGGTATTCTAAGTATTACAGTATCTGCAACAGGTTATAATTCAGCATCTGTAGATTATCCTTTCTATGCCTCTTACGAAAAAGGTTGGCAGTCGCTAGACTTTAGTGCTTTAATTGGTGAGGATGCTGTGCAGAATGCTTTAGATGATACATGGACTCAACAAGAAGGACACAGTCGTTGGGCGAGCTGGAATAAGGATAAAGAAGGCACTTATAATTTCTACCAACAGGGGACAGCATCAGGTGAAAATATTACCATAAATGATAATATTTATATGCGTAATGTTGTTGTCCTCGCAGAGGGTATGGGACTCGGCCGTAATGTTACTGGAAGCGAGGCGATTTCTATAAAAAACACCTTAGATGGCGATATAGTTGCATTTGAAATCTACAATGGTTATGGTAATGACATTAATAAGGGAACGAATACATATATGTCGTATGCGTTGAGCAATGGTATTAACAATCCTTCAATGGGTACAAACAATGGTGCTCTGTTGGTTCAGGCTACCGTCTATACTCCTACTAAGACCACCTATACCGCTACATATTACAACGATAATATATGGGAGAAGGTTTACGCCTTCGCATATAGTACAGACAATGACCATGCAAGATTCCTAGGAGCATGGCCCGGAACGGAGTTAACAGCTACCGATGGTGTATACCATGTTTCCTTTGATGCAGCTTATGCTCCCACTACTATTATATTCAACAATGGCAAAAGTGGCGAAGGCAACCAGACTGCCGATTACGTTTTCGAAGATGGTGCAAGCTACAACATAAAGGGTAAGCTTTATACCACCACCGCTTCGTTTACAACTAACCTTGGATGGGAGAACGTGTACGCTTATGCTTGGAGTGGTGATGGTGCCAGCAAGGAAGAGCAGCTTGGCGGATGGCCTGGTAGAGCGATTACCGCTACAGACGGTAAATATATTGCTAGCATCTTCTCTAACAACGTTCCTGAGTTCATCATCTTCCACAACAACAATGGCTCTCAGACCAGCAACCTCGCTTTTGAAAATGGAAAGGCATACGGCTGGAACGCTTACACAGTAACCTTCACAACCGATTGGACAAATGTTAATGCATGGGCTTGGAATGTTAATGCTGACAACTCCACAGAAAACCTCTGCGGGACCTGGCCCGGAACGGCTATGAATGGCTCTGAAGGTACATTTACCTACACCTATACAGGTGTCAAAGCCCCCGATATGATTCTCTTCAACAATGGTACCGATCAAACTAACGACTTCACCTTTGAGGATGGCAAGACCTACACCGCAGCAGGC
>JAHLAX010000051.1 GCA_020625875.1 bacterium
AAAGAATCAGCAGAAACATCTCTCGGGAGAAGTTCTGCTGATTTTTCTTTTACTTATTCGCCTGAAAACTTATTACTTATTACCTATTACTTATTACCTATTACTTATTACTTATTCCTTATCCTACAAATACAGGTTCAGCGCCCGGGTTTGTGTCGGGGTTGACGTTGTAGCAGTTGAGGTTTACGCCGTCCTTTGTATCGTCGATTACAATCCACATTTCGTTGTAGATGAAGCCCTTGCAGTCAGCGGACTTAGGAGAACCCTGGTTGGAAACAATCAGGTTATAAGCTGTGTCGGTTGAGTTAACCTCGAAGGTCTTGTTGTACCAGCCGTCGCCGTCCTTCTCGGTCAGGGTATCGCCCGCCCAGCTCTTGTTGTCACAGTAGTTGCCTGTGTCAACGCCGTTCTTCTGGCCCCAAATCCACAGAGTCGGGTCGTAGCCTGTGCCTGAGCTGTGTTTAACGTGAAGGTCAACAGTGGAGGAAACATAATCATAATAGTAGTTGATTTCAACGTTGCCGTAAACATAGCTTACAGTCTCGCTTGTGGGCAGCTGAGCCTCGTTGAGCTTATAGCCGAGAGCCGTGCGTGACTCGGATGTAAACGAAGCGCCTACTCTGCCTGTGTGTACATCAGACGGGATGATGCTCTCGTCTGTGCCTGTCTTATAGTAGTTGACGGTAACAGTACCCATACCGACGCTCATCTGAGCGATGTATCTCTGAATCATAGTTACGTCGTTGATGTTTGTTTTGCCATCGGCTGTAACATCAGCCTTATCCTTATAAGCCGAATCGAGAAGCTTCTTGCCATTGATGTCGAGCTGAAGAACGGTAGCGTCGTTGATGTTGGTCTTGCCGTCGCCGTTGAGGTCAACGTTCTTGATTGACTTCGGAACATAGTAGCCGAAGTTCATATTGACTGTCTGGTCATCCTCGGTGAACGTGCCTACCTGCTCGCCCTCGATTGTGTCGAGCTCATACTCGTCGCCGATAGTCTGAGGCTTGGCGATTGAGTATTTCGAACCGATTTGACCTGTAACGGTGTAAGAATCAATTGTCTTGCCTGTGATGTTGTCGACAGCCGTAACCTTTACGGCGCCGCGGTCGTTAGTAACGTTAACAGCCTCGAAGCTTGTCTTGTCGACAGCGATAATCGCCGACATAGGAGCGAGAGTGAACTTGTTGTCGTTAACCTCGCCGAGCTTCTTAACGCCTGCCTGCTGGTCGTTGGCGATGATTACCCAGTTGGTGTTAGCGTTTTCGAGTGTGTACTCAACAGTCTTGTTCTTGTTGTTGAGAAGCACGAGAACGTTCTTCCACTCGCCGTCTGTGTTGTTGGTCCAGAGAGCCGAAGTACCGTCTGTAGACTTAAGAACATTGGCGACATCGACCTTCTGATACTCGGGGTTGATATAGCCAAGCTGGCAGCCAGCCTCGCGGTTGTTAGCTGTGAACGGTGTGAAGTTCTCTCGAAGCTCTCTGAGTCCCGCGTAATAGGATGAAATATCAGCATTGGACTGAGCGAGAGACCAGTCAATCATATTCTCGGTTACGGATGAGCTGTAGCTGTTCTCGTCGTTATCCTTTGAACGTCCGAGCTCCTCGCCCGCGAGGGTGAAGGTGATACCCTGAGCGGTCATAAGATAAGCCGCGTTGAGCTTGGTCTGAGCTACGAGCTTGTTGTTGCGTGTTCTGAAATCCTTTACACCCTGAGAATCAGCGAGTCTGTCCCAGAGAGTCTGGTTGTCGTGGCAGGATGAATACTGAACAATCTTTGACGGCGCGGGAGCCGCGGTGTTGCTCGGGTTAGCTCTTACGCTGTCGTTTATTTTCTTGGCTGTTGAGCTTGTGCCCTGGAGCCAGCCCTTGGCTGTCTTCTGGAATACCGAACCCTTGAGAAGGTCGCGGATTTCGTCACTGAAGAAGCCGATTCTGTCGTTCATCGCGCCCGAGTTAGCCTGAATAGCGCGAACCAAAGCCGCGCCTGTGCAGGTCTTTGTGGGGAAGTTAGAGCCCATATACCAGCCTTCGCCCCAGATTGAGATGCGGCTGTCGATAGTGTCGAGGTCACTACGGATGAGATTCATTGTCTCGGCGTCGTGAAGTCCCATAAGGTCAAAACGGAAGCCGTCAACGTGATACTCATTTACCCAGTATTTGCACGAATCTCTCATATACTTACGGAACATAGCGCGCTCTGAAGCTGTGTCGTTGCCGCAGCCAGAAGCGTTGGAGTATGAGCCGTTAGCGTTCATTCTGTAATAATACTCGGGAACAGTGCGGTTGAAGCAGGTGTCTGTTACATAAGTGTGGTTATAAACTACGTCCATAACAACGGATATACCCGCGTCGTGGAGCGCCTTAATCATAGCTTTACACTCTTTGATACGAACGTTGCCGTCGTAGGGATTTGAGGAGTAGGAGCCCTCGGGAACGTTGTAGTTCATCGGGTCATAGCCCCAGTTGAACTGAGTGTCAGCTCCGCTCTCGTTGACAGAACCGAAATCATAGAATGGGTTAATCTGAACTGTGGTAACGCCGAGCTGCTTGAGATAGTCGATACAAGTGCTGACCTTGCCCTCATTGTTGAGAGTTGTGCCAGTCTCGGTGAACGCGAGGTACTTGCCGCGGTTGGCAGCACTTACGCCCGAGTTGGGATTATACGAAAAGTCCTTAACGTGAACTTCCCATACATAGGACTCTGTTACTTCGTTGAGAACAACGTGCTCATCATTATTCCAACCCTCGGGGTCGGTTGAGTCAAGGTCACAAACCATCGAGCGCTTGCCGTTAACGCCTGTGGCTACGGAATAAACGTCCTCGGTCTCAACTGTCTGCTCCTCGCCGCCCTTGATGCTCTTGGGAGCGGTTACAGAGTAGGTGTAGTAGGTGTTTACGATGTCGCCCTGAACAGTTGCTGTCCATACGCCTGTCCACGAGTCGCCGTCCATAACCTTTTCCATTTCTACTGTACCTAGGTCTTGAGCGCCCGCCTCGTTATCGGAACCTGTGGCGTAGCGGTTGAGCTTAACGGCTGTAGCCGTAGGAGCCCAGGTCTTAAAGGTGGTAGCCTGAGGTGTGTAGGTCGCGCCTAAATCGTCGCCGTCATAGGCATATTGGTCGTCAATTGCCTCCGCGGCGGATGTGTACTCGGTGTCGACGCCTGACGAAGCCTTTGAGCTGTCAGCGGCGCTTACGAGCACAATCGAAGAAGCAATGAGCATTACGCATAAAAGCGCGGACATAATCTTCTTAAACATAAATATTTCCTCCTTTTATATAATGCTTTTTAACAAAGCATAATTTACATTGAATTGTGTCCCTTTTTATAGAGAGTCTATCTACACGCAGTATACTAAGGAACGAACTCTCGTTGTCCCCACTGGGGAAAATGTCAGCCGTAGGCTGACAAAAGGGGTAAGCTAGTGTTACAGCAAGGTCAGAAGAAGTGTTTGTCAGACGTTTTGCTGACTTTAGTAGTAATCTTTATCTATACGACATCTGTTGAACCGCTTACGCTACGGACCCCCTCAGTCTCGCTACGCTCGACAGCTCCCCCAAGGGGGGCGCCGAGACATGTGGCTCTGACTTTACGTATGGAGCGGAGACTGCAAAACCACCATTCCGTACTGCACGTTTTGAGCAACTCCTACCCTATCTCTATCTTTTTCATCAGCTCGGCTTTTCTGCGTTTGCGGTAATACAGCGCGAACACGATAATCAACAGCAGGAACAAAACTGTGACAAGCACGGGCGGAAGCGCCGACATAAACGAAGTCTGCTCATATATAAACAGCACATTGTGCTCAAGCAGTGTGTAGTCGCCCTTGGCGTTGTCGGTAACGCTCTTGAACTCGTAGCCCTCAATCTCAATCTGGTTGGTCGAGTACTCTGTGCCCTCGTCGCCCGTGATTGTGTTTGAGCCGAGAATCTTGCCGTCTGTGGCTACATAAACAATATTAACCCTGCAGGTGAGGTCGTCCTTCGCCTTTTTGTTGTAGCGGAAGCTGACCTTCTGGTTTTTATCGGTAAACTCTCCGCAGATGTTCTTGGGGAGCTTTTGAATATCGAGAGTATAGCCGTCAACCGACGGAATGGACGGCGCCTCATACGCCTGTCCCGCGCGGTTGCGCATCACGGTGCTGTCGGCTATGATACTGCCGCTCTCGCTGTCGAGGCACTCGAACATAACGGTCGAGTACGCGCCGTCGTACTTCTTGCACTCGAACTCGCAGTAGCGGGTATTGTCCGAGAACTTGCCGCTGTCGCCGATTTTCTTGGTGACATTGTAGCTCATCAGAATATCGGACATAACGGGTATATCGTACTCTGTGCCGATTTTTCCGCTAACGGCGTAGGACTTGAAAACCTCGCCGTCGCATTTATATCTGACAATAACCTTGCCTGTGTCGTTATTAACGCCAGCCGCGTTGTAGGATTCCTTATCCACAAGCACAGCCGCCGACTTTGACGGAAGCGTGACGGAACTGCCCACGTCGTCGAGCTTGGTCATTCCCGCGTCGTCCTTGTTGACGAGCTGAACAAAGCTGCCGTCGAACTTGACGCTCTGGTTGGAATCCGAGGCGTTGAACGCCACACATACCTTGCCGAACTTTTCATCATTGAGCGTATAGGCGACAACTCCGTCGGGAACGTCCTCGAGGAATTTAATACTCTTAGCCGTCTCGCCGCTCGGATCCCTGAACGCCGAGATGCTCTTTCGAATCTGAATCAAGCCTTTATAATAATCGGACACGTCGCCGTATGTACGAAGGCTGTCCCAGTCGAGCTGATTTAATTTGACGCCCGATTTATATGAGTTCTCGTCGCCCTGCTTGGTACGGCTGAACTCCTCGCCCGCGAGCATAAAGCTTATGCCCTGGGAAGTCAGCGTAATAGCCCCCGCGAGCTTGTTCATAGCGACCAAATCGTTATAGCGGACGTCGTACTTGCCCTTCTCCCCTTTTTCGGAGAGCACGAGCTTATCCCACAGGGTGAGGTTGTCGTGGCAGGACGCGTAGGTCACAGCCTGATTGGCGTTCTCAGCCCATCCGATAACGCCGTCAGCCTGAGCGGTGATGCCTGTTTTGAGCTTCGGTCTGAGCTCGCCCGACTGTACAAATCCCTTGTCTGCGCCGTTAGTGGAGCCCTTCACCGCGTCACGGTAGGTGTCGTCAAAGGCGGCAATCCTCGGGCTGAGCTTATCCATATTGCTTTGATTAGCGAGTGTGCAGTCGCTGTCGGCTGAGGTGGTGAGGTTCCACGCTTCGCCGTACATCAAGAGCTTTTCGCCGCCCTCGAGCTCGTCGAGCTTAGAGCGGATATTGTTCATAGTTTTGACGTCGTGCAGACCCATAAGATCAAAGCGGAAGCCGTCTATGTGATATTCGCGCGTCCAGTAGAGGACGGAGTCTGTCATATATTTTGAGAACATAGCGCGCTCAGAGGCTGTGTCGTTGCCGCAGCCCGAGCCGTTAGACCAGCTGCCGTCGGGATTTATGCGATAGTAATAATCGGGGACGGTAAGGTTAAAGGCTGACTTTTTGCTCTCGTGAGTGTGGTTATACACAACGTCCATAATGACGCCTATACCCGCCTTATGGAGCGATTGAATCATCTTTTTGCACTCGGTGATTCGCTTTGCCCCGTTATTCGCGTCAGAGCTGTAGGAGCCCTCGGGCACGTTATAGTTCATAGGGTCGTAGCCCCAGTTATATACGCTGTCCTTGCCCGAAGTGTCGGTCTCGTCAATCGAGCCAAAATCGTAGAACGGGTTTATATGAACATAGTTTACGCCGAGCTGCTTGAGATAATCAACACAGGTGGAGGGAGAATCCGCCTCGTTTTTGACGGTAGTGCCCGTCTCGGTAAAGGCTAGGTACTTGCCGCGGTTTTTTTCGCTGACGCCAGACGCCGCTGAGGACGAAAAGTCGCTTATCTGAACCTCCCAGATAACAGCGTCGGTGGAATTCTCGACGCTTATATGAGAGTCATCGCTCCAGCCCTTCGGGTTGGTTGAAGTGAGGTCAACCACCATCGAGCGCCTGCCGTTCGCGGAACAGGCTTTGGCGTATATATCATAAGTTTCGACGGTCTTTTTGCCGCGCTTGAACATATATGTATAGTAGGTGTTTTTGAGGTTGCCTTTTACATTCGCGCTCCACACGCCCGTGTGCTTGTCGAATTTCATATTGGTGATTTTAGTGTAGCCGTCGCTGTCGCCCGACTTAAAGAACTTGACCTTGACGTCGTCCGAAGTGGGCGCCCAAACCCTGAAGGTTGTGGACGACTTTGTATACAGCGCTCCGAGCTCGCCCTTGTAGGTAGTTTTGTCGAGCTTTTTGGCTTTTGACTCATAATCAACAGCCGCCACAGCGCCGAACTGAGCGGCAAAAGCCGAAATCAGAACCGCTAAAATCAGTAATGCCGAACCTAATCTTTTGAATGGCATTATTACCTCCGAAGTACACAGTGGTACATAGTAATCTATTCTAATAAATTGTATCAAATAACGCGGCAGTTATATTTCCTATAAAGAACTAAAAGGCTATAGGCACATTTTAGAATGTAGAAAATTCAGGGCGTTTTATGTGCACTTTAACGATAGTGATGAATAGTATAAAATGAATGGAGGGAAAGTATGGAAACAGTAACATATACCGTGCGAAAAGGAAACACGCTTTTCGGCATCGCCAACTTCTTTGGAACAACCGTTGACAAGATACTCAGCGTCAATAATATAACCGACCCGAATATGATTTATGTGGGACAGACAATCGCGGTTCCCGTCGACACCGAAACGCCCGAGGGCTTTATTTATGTTACCCGCCCGGGCGACACGCTGTGGTCGATTGCTCACCGCTTCGGAAAAACCGTGGACGAAATCGCCAAGAAGAACGGAATGTGCAACCCGAATATGATTTATCCAGGGACGAGGCTGTATATTTAAGCGGGAAGTAAAAATCTAACATCGGACGTGTCCCTTTTTAAAGGGACCTAAATTGTTAAATGCACAGCATTTCAATTTAGAGGGATTGTCTAGCGCAGCGGTCCTCTAACGGAACGTTCATAGTAAGGAAAGATAATCCCCCAAAATCAAAGATTTTGACCCCTTTAAAAAGGGGTACATCCGACGTTAACTTTGAGACCATTAAAAGGGGCGACCGTTGTCGCCCCTACAATAATACTATTTAACTTTAATCTTAACGTTGACAGTCTTGCTCAGGCTCTTGTAGTTGGAGTTGCCCTTGGCGCTCACCTTCACCTTAATTGTGTAGGTGTTCTTCTTGAGCCCTTTCTTGACTGTGAACTTACCTGTCTTTTTGTTGACAGTAATCTTTTTATTGCCCTTGAGCTTTTTATATGTGACGGTGCCCTGAGCCTTCTTGACCGTCAAAGGCTTAACGGTAACGCTCTTTTTCTTGACAGTCTTGTACTTAACTGTTTTAGCCGTCGCCTTGACCGTCATCGGGTTCTTAGCGGGCTTGATTACATAGAGCGCGTATTCAACGCCGCTGTACTTGCCCTTGAGCTTTACGCCAACACTGTACGAGCCCACCTTTACAGGGCTTTTGGGATATACAACGGTATAGTCCGTATTCTTAACCAGCTTATCGCCTCTCATATCGGTTACGGTAACAGAGGGCTTTATCGCCTTGCCTGTATATGTGAACATAGATTTTTGCATTTTAACTGTTACGGGAATAGGAAGATAATCGAAGGTGAGGTTATGGTTCTTGGCGTAGTTCTCAGCCGCCGAGCCAGCGTATCCGCTCAGTACAAATCCCTCGACAGGCTCCTGGGTTTCTTCGCTTGCGTTATATTGGTAGCCGAAAGCTTTGCTTATAATCTGGAACGCGCTGTCGGGAACGGAAACTGCTTTGAGGTTCTCGCAGTTATAGAACGCGTACCCGCCGATTGTCTGGAGTCCCTCATAGAGCCATACATATCTGAGAGCGTGACACGATGAGAACGCGCTGTCGCCGATACTTACAACTGTCTCGGGGATATCGACGCTGCCCAGAGAATCACAGTTATCAAACGTGCTGAAGCCGATTTTCTTAAGACCGTCATTGAACGTTACATCCGTAATCGAGGAGCAGTCGCTAAAAGCTTCATTGCCGATTACTTCAAGGGTATCTGGGAAAACAACCTCCTCTAAATCATCGTTGTCGTAGAAGGCTTGTTTGGCGATTTTTGTAACCTTATAGCCGTCAATTGAGGACGGAATTGAGATAATGGGCTCAG
This sequence comes from bacterium, assembly GCA_020625875.1. GTDB lineage: Bacteria > Bacillota > Clostridia > Oscillospirales > Acutalibacteraceae > Ruminococcoides. The sequence continues at coordinate 8,253 of JAHLAX010000051.1, forward strand.
AGCCGAGGTAGCCTGTAATCTCCGCCTCGTTATCGTTTATAACGTTATATGTATACGGCTCGTCAGACGCGACGTATTTATAGATAACAACAAGTTTTTTATTAGCTTTGTCGCTTATCTGGTACTTGCCTACATTCGCTTTTTTGTTATTAACATAAGCGTTAACCGTGGTGTTTTCGCTGCTGTCCACGCTGAACTGGTAGTTGTCGTCCGCGGCTATCCAGACATAAAGCGAGTACTCTGTACCCGACTCAAACTCAGAGCTTTCGTTCAACCAGCTGTTGTCCTGTTTCCAGCCGACGTCTGTGATGGTGTAGCCAGAATCGTCTGTTTCAGCGGTGAAATCGGCTTTCTCGCCCGCGAGAGGCGCTTTAACGCCCTTGATGTTTACATCGTTGATAACGGTTTCGGCGCCCGCGATAAAAGGTACAGACGCGAATATGCCGACTATCATAATTATCGCTAAAACTAAACTAACTGTCTTTTTCATAGTATTCTCCTTAGAATAACAAATAGCGTTACTTATCACTTATTACTTATTACTTATTACCTATTACTTATTACCTATTACCTATTACTTATTACTTATCACTTATTACTTATTACCTATTACTTATTACTTAATCAAGATAATCCTTAAGCTTCTTGCTTCTCGACGGATGACGGAGCTTTCTTAACGCCTTCGCCTCAATCTGGCGGATACGCTCACGGGTTACCTTGAACTCCGTGCCTACCTCCTCGAGGGTGCGGCTCTTGCCGTCCTCTAAGCCGAAGCGAAGTCTGAGTACCTTTGCCTCACGGGGAGTTAAGGTCGAGAGAACCTCCTCGAGCTGCTCTTTTAATAAAGCGTGGCTCGCCTCGTCCGCTGGAGCGGGAGTGTCGCTGTCGGGGATGAAGTCGCCGAGGTGGCTGTCCTCCTCCTCGCCTATCGGAGTTTCAAGAGAAACAGGCTCCTGAGCTACGCGGACAATCTCGCGAACCTTCTCAACCGAAATATCGAGCTTTTCGGCAATCTCCTCGGATGAGGGCTCGTGACCTTTTTCGTGGAGAATCTGAGTGCTGACCTTCTTTACTTTGTTGATTGTCTCAACCATATGAACGGGAATACGGATTGTGCGCGCCTGGTCGGCGATGGCTCTTGTGATAGCCTGGCGAATCCACCATGTGGCGTATGTAGAGAACTTAAAGCCCTTGGTGTAGTCGAACTTTTCAACCGCTTTAATAAGACCGAGGTTGCCCTCCTGAATCAAATCGAGGAACTGCATTCCGCGTCCGAGATAGCGCTTGGCGATACTTACAACAAGTCTGAGGTTTGCCTCTGAAAGGCGCTTCTTAGCCTGCAGGTCGCCCTCGCCGATTTTAATAGCGAGTTCAACCTCCTCCTCGGGAGTGAGCAGGGGCACGCGGCCGATTTCTTTGAGATAAACCTTTACAGGGTCGTCAATCGACATTGACTCGGAGTTGTCGGACGCGCCCGACGCCTTTTTCTCCTCCTCGGCGATTTCAGTAATCTCCTCGAAGTCAAGGTTCTCAACATCCTCGATAATCTCGATGCCGTTCTGCTCAAAGCTGTCGTAGAGCTTTTCGAGCTCCTCGGGCTTGAATTCTATTTCGCCCAGAGCCTCAATGATTTCGTCATTTGTGAGATTACCCTTGGATTTGCCGAGGTCCATAAGTTCCTTGACAATCGTCTTTTTATCCTGTATCTGTCCCATTACACATATCCTCCTATTTGCGTGAATCCTTCAAGCGCCTGAGCTCCTCGGCGATATCGTCCATACTGGCGTTCGCCGCGTCGGCTGTTTTGAGCTTGTAGTATTCATCAATAATTACATTTATATTTTCTTCTGCCGTTTTGTCGTTAGCCATCCGAGCGTAGTCGGAGTTGACTATATGATAAATCTTGGCGGTTTCTTCCTGAGTAAAGTCGCCCGATACCGAGTTGAGCGGTTCCTGATTGTTTTTAATTCTCTCAGAGAAATATACATACAGCTTTCGGTTGAACTCGGTCTGAAATTTGTCGGCTGAGAGCTTGCTCTCAACATACGACAGGCGGTCGGGATTCTTGACCAGATAGGCTAAGAGTCCCTCCTCGGCGGTGGTCACGCGCGGCTTTTTGTAGCGCTCGGTGTTGACCTTGTCGTTCATACCGTTGAGGTTCTGGCGCATATTTCTGAAGTTCTCGCGCCGCTTGTTGTAGTAGTTTTTGCGGCTGACCTTTCTGAGCTGCTGTCTGACAGCGTCGGGGCTGACCTCGAGCTCCTTGCAGAGCTTAGAGATATACACATCCTGCTCGATTGAGTTGTCGAGCGTAGCGAGGATTTTGACAGCCTCGGTCAGATAACCCACGCGCCCCTCGGCTTCTTTGAGGTTATAGCCCGCTCTGAGCTTGTTGAGGCGGTACTCAATATCGTTGCCGCTGCCCTCGATGACATTCTTAAAAGCGTCGTGGGCGTTCTCGCCCTTGTTCCTGAGGAACTCGTCGGGGTCCTTGCCCTGAGGGATTTTTATGACCTTGATGTTGAGCCCCGCGCCTCTGAGGATATTAATCGCCCTAGCGGTAGCCTTCTGCCCCGCCTCGTCCGAGTCGTAACAGATTATGACCTCGTCGGCGTAGCGCTTCATCAAAAGCGCCTGCTCCTGAGTGAGCGCCGTGCCAAGTGTGGCGACAGCGTTTGGGAAGCCCGCCTGATTGACGGCGATTACGTCCATATAACCCTCGCACAAAATCAGCTCGCGCGAGTTTGAGTTCTTGGCGTTATTGAGCGAAAAGAGGTTCGCGCTCTTTTTGAACACGGGAGTATCCGAGGTGTTGAGGTACTTGGGCTTTTCGTTGGTCATAATACGACCGCCGAAGGCTATGACGTTGCCTCTTAAATCTATAATCGGGAACATTACGCGGTCGTTGAATCGGTCTGAAATGTTGCCGTTTTTGTTCTGATAAGCTAAGTTCGCGGTGACAATCTCGGAATTTTTAAATCCCAGCGATTTAAGATGACCGCACAAAGAGTAGCGGTTTGAATCGGCAAAGCCGAGACCGAAGCGCCTGATAGTTTTTTCAGTCAGAGCTCGTCCGCGAAAATACTCGAGCCCTTCCCTGCCGACTTCGGAATACAGGTTTTTATAGAAAAACCTCGCCGCCTCGCGGTTAGCCTCATAGACGCGCTTTCTTAGATTTGAAAGGCTGTCGTCGAAGGTGTCCTCGGGCATATTCATACCCGCGCGCTGAGCCAGAAACTTGACCGCGTCGATATAGTCGAGGTTCTCGATTTTCATAATAAAAGTGATTACGTCGCCGCCCACTCCGCAGCCGAAGCAATAGAACGAGCCGTTCTCGGGGTAGATGTTGAAGGACGGGGTTTTTTCGCCGTGGAACGGACACAAGCCAACCATATTACGCCCGCGGCGGTTGAGACTAACGTACGACGACGCGACATCGGTCATATCGTTGCGGTCCTTGAGCTCCTGAATAAAGCCTTCAGGTAACGGCATATCCCCACCTCCTTCTTTGTGTCCCTTTTTAAAGGGACCTAAATTGCTAAATGCGCAGCATTTCAATTTAGAGGGATTGTCCAGCGCAGCGGTCCTCCTAATGAACGTTCATAAAGAGGATAGATAATCCCCGCAAATTGGCTCACGTTGTTCGCAACAATTTGCACCCCTTTAAAAAGGGGGACATATCACTATTTATATATACGACAAAAAGATTAAAAATCCTTAAAAAAACTCAAATTTCATAGTATTTTTCACTTTTTACTTCGATATTGACTTCTCCCGCGGTGGCGTCGGCGAATTCTTTTCGCAGAGAATCAACCAAATCAGCGGGAATATGAAAGCTCAATAAAACATTGTCGGCGAAGTCGCAGTTGTCGACAATTCCGCCCTTGTCCATAATCAGGGTGTTGAGCTTGCCGTACTGATTATAGCTGCAGCTGAGCTCACACTCGGCGCAAAGGCTCATATTGACTATACCCGCCGCCTCGAGCCCGAGCTTAGCCGCGGCTGAATAAGCGCGGACAAGCCCGCCCGTACCGAGCAGCACGCCGCCGAAATAGCGCGTGACGACTATCACGACGTCAACTATGCCGCTCTTGCGGATAACGTCCAGCACAGGCACGCCAGCTGTGCCCGAGGGCTCGCCATCGTCGCTGTAGCGCATAACCTGACCTTCTCTGAGGCTGTAGGCGTAGACATTGTGGCGCGCGTCCCAATGCTCTTTTTTTATTTTGTTGATAAACTCTACGGCTTCCTCTTCGGTTGTGACGGGCTTGCAGTAGCCGATAAAGCGCGAGCGCTTTTCGACAAGCTCATCGTGAGAGAAGCTTTTGACGGTTTTGTAGGAATTGTTCATAAATATCACCTATAAGGGTTAGCGAAAGAGGAAACATAATCCCCCGAAATCAATAGATTTCGACCCCTTTAAAAAGGGGTACAATATTGTTAATAAAATAGGAAAAAAGGGCGACAACAGTCGCCCTAAAAATTCTCAATAAATTAATCGATATTGAAACGCTTTTTGAATCTGTCTACACGTCCGCCTGTATCAACTAACTTCTGCTTACCGGTAAAGAAAGGATGACATTTTGAACAAACTTCAACACGGATATCCTTTTCGGTTGAACCGGTCTCGATCACATTACCGCAGTGGCATGTAATTGTTGTCTGATAGTAATTGGGATGGATTCCACTTTTCATTTTATTCACCTCATTCGGCATAAATTCATTCGTAACATTGTGATTATACTATATCTTTTTACAAAATGCAAGTGTTTTTTTCATTTTTTATCTGGAATTTATATACACTACGTACTCATTGAGTGATTTATTGAGGCTCCGCATCATCTCAGCGTTGTCAATTCCAACGTATCTGTACGCCTTGGGATTGGCGTTCATCGAGGTCTCGTCAGTCTTATCGGCGGGGTAACGCTCAATAAAGCCGTATTTGAAGCTGTTGCTCCTCAGCCAGATTGACGCGTCCGAGCCGCTGAACTTTCCGTTCGTCTTAAAGGTGACAAGCAAGCCTGTCTGAGCCTCGCTGTTGCCCGCCTGGGGCGTGATTGCCTCGGTCTTTGCCTGAGCTCTGACCTCAGTTAGGCTGCTGTTTTTGAGCTTTGCCTTAAAAGCTTTATTATAGAGCCTCGCCTGTTCTTCGTACGATATATAGGCGCTTTCTACGCTGAGATTAACTCCGCTTTTATCGGCGTCGGCTAAAAGCTTGTTGAGCTGTTCGTCGGCGAGCACCGACACGCTGTAGCCGTCGTACTCCTTAAGCTCGGGCACAAAGCTCTTTTCGAGCGGATTGGTTTTGTTGACAACTCTTAACAGTTCGTCGTCGCCCGATTCTTCGGCGGCGGTTGAGCTCGCCGCGGATTCACGCTTGGCGTCGCCCGAAAAGTACAGCCGCGACACCAGAACGACTCCTCCCGCTATGACCGCGACAATGAGCAGAGCGACAATAATCTTTATCGCCTTGAGCCCTCTCGCGGGTTTTTCGAGACTTATCTCAAACGTCCTTTCAATTGAGTTTTCGTAGCGTTTTTTGCCCGCACGCTTCAATTATTTTATCTCCTTGGAGTCAATTTCCTTAACAGCCATCGCTATAAAGTCAGCAAGCGTCATTGAGCCGAGGTCGCCCTCCTTGCGGTGACGTACCGATACGGCGTTGTTCTCGATGTCCTTGTCGCCTACTACGAACATATAGGGAACCTTCTCTAACTGAGCCTCACGGATTTTATAGCCGATTTTCTCTGAGCGGTCGTCGATTTCAACGCGCATACCGTTCTTCTCAAGCTCAGCCTTAACGGCGTAAGCGTAGTCGAGGTGACGGTCGGCGATGGGCAGAATCTTGACCTGAGTGGGAGCGAGCCACATCGGGAACGCGCCCGCGTACTTCTCAATAAGCAGAGCGAGCGTGCGCTCGTAGCAGCCTATGGATGTGCGGTGGATGATGTAGGGGTTCTTCTTTTTGCCGTCCTTATCGACGTATTCCATACCGAATTTTTCAGCGATAAAGCCGTCAATCTGGATTGTAATCAGAGTGTCTTCCTTGCCGTAAACGTTCTTAATCTGAATATCGAGCTTGGGGCCGTAGAACGCGGCTTCGCCAACGCCGATTTCGTAGGGAATCTCGAGATGCTCGAGAATACGCCCCATCATACCCTGAACGGAGTTCCACTCCTCCTCTGTTCCGATGAATTTTTCGCGGTCGTTCGGGTCCCACTGAGAGAAGCGGTAGCTTACGTCATCGTACAAGCCAACTGTTTTGAGCATAAATACAGCGAGCTCCAGGCAGCTTCTGAACTCGTCCTCAAGCTGCTCGGGAGTACACATAAGGTGTCCCTCGGATATTGTGAACTGGCGCACACGGATAAGACCGTGCATCTCGCCCGACGCTTCGTTACGGAACAATGTTGAAGTCTCGTTATATCTGAGCGGCAAGTCACGGTAGGAGCGCTGACGGTTTAGATACGCCTGATACTGGAACGGGCAGGTCATCGGGCGCAGAGCCAAAACCTCGTCGTCCTTTTCCTCGTCACCGAGTACGAACATACCGTCCTTATAGTGTCCCCAGTGGCCGCTGATTTTATACAAATCGGACTTAGCCATATACGGAGTTTTGGTGAGCAGCCAGCCGCGCTTCTGCTCCTCGTCCTCAACGAAACGCTGAAGAAGCTGAATGATGCGCGCGCCCTTGGGCAGCATAATCGGGAGTCCCTGACCGATATAATCAACAGTGGTGAAAAGCTCGAGCTCACGACCGAGCTTGTTGTGGTCGCGCTTTTTGGCTTCTTCCATCATAGTGAGGTGCTCCTCGAGCATCGAAGCCTTGGGGAACGCCACGCCGTAAACACGGCAGAGCTGAGCGTTCTTGGCGTCGCCGCGCCAGTAAGCGCCCGTGCAGTTTGTGAGGGCGATAGCCTTAACCGAGCTTACGTCCATAAGGTGAGGACCGGCGCACAAGTCGGTGAAGTCATCCTGCTTATAGAAGCTTATCTTCTCGCCCTTGTCGGTGTGCTCCTTGCAGAGCTCAACCTTGTAGGGCTCGTTCATATCCTCGAGCAGTTTGACCGCTTCGTCGGGGTCAAGCTCGAATCTTTCGATAGAGATTTTTGATTTTACAATCTTCTTCATCTCGGCTGTAATCTTGTCTAAATCCTCGCGTGAGAAGGGCTTTTCAACATCAAAGTCATAGTAAAAGCCGTTGTCGACAGCGGGACCGATAGCGCACTTTGCGTTCGGATAGAGGCGCTTGACAGCCTGAGCGAGAATATGGGAGGCGGTGTGCCAGAACGCCTTTTTGCCGTTTACATCGTCAAAGGTCAGAAGCTCAACCTTGCAGTCCTTTGTAATCGGTGTTCTGAGGTCAAATACCTCGCCGTCAATTTTGGCGGCGCATACGGACTTATACAAGCCCATTCCGATTGATTTCGCGATTTCGGCGGGTGTAATATTGTCCTCGTACTGATTGACAACTCCGCCTTTAAGCTCTACATTCAACATAATTGTTACTCCTTTATATTTTTTTACAGATTCTTCGCTAACGCTCAGAATGACACTGAGCTGTAAACAAAAACCGCCGTGACATCCATAGGACATCAGGGCGGTTGAATAATCAAACGCGGTTCCACCTGAATTGAAACTCATTGACGTTTATATCGGAACTACCCGCCGCGCCATTTCCTGCGCGGAGCTCAGAAGCGGTAACAAAACGACTCTTTGTATGCTCGCACCATCCGCATACTCTCTGAAAAAGCGTTACGTTATGTCATATCTTCGTCAAAGCATTATTATACTATCACTGAAAAAGAAAAATGTCAACAGATTTTAGCTGTTAATATCATCAAGCAACTTATTAATTTTTGCCATTTGTTCATCGTCGTACTCAGTCTCCTCCTCGTTAACGAGAGAGGTAACGTTCTGAGTTTTCTGACCGACAACCTTACCTTCAAAGTCATCAACAACGCTGCTGTCAACATAGATTATGTCGTCGTCTTCTTCGCTGGCGGGCTCGGGAGGAGCGACCAAATCATCCTGATCGCTTTTGCCGCCGTAACCGCCGTAGTCGTAATCGTAGTCGTAATCCGAAGTATAATGCTTATCCTTTTCGGTTACATAAACCTCAGATTCCTCAGAGGCGCTTGTGTAGTCATAGTCGTAATCGCCTGTCTGCTCCTCGGGAGCGGCTACAAAGTTATCCTGGTGAGCACCGTATACGCGCTGTTCCTCGTCAAAGTCGTCGAGGTCGAATTTAATCATCTGCTCGCTTTTGGTTCTTGAAAGCTTCGTAATCTCACGGGTAAAGAACAAAACGTAAAGTCCGAGAGCGGTGATTGCAAAGGTAAATACATTCTCCGAATAATCAAGACCGTTCTGAATGATGCCCGATATGGTATAGACGCCTATGCAGATTCCAAGAGAAGCCATCGGCAGACCGTAGAGATACATGGACTTGACGGGATTTCGTCCGTCAATCGTAGCTATAATCATAGATAGCTTAAACAGAACAATCATACCGAACGCCAGAGCGAAGAGCTTGAACTCGTCAACGTCAGCCACCGATACCTTGCGGTTTTCGAGGAATTCATTAACCAGCACAAGACCTGTCCACACAGGCATAACCAAAAACAACGCGCCCATTCGCGGAAGGAAGTTGCGTCCCTGTAAATGAGCAAGAGAAATAACGACGAGGCATATCGCCGTAACCATACCCAGAATAGCGAGCGCGAAGGTCATAGCGTCGAGCTGTTTGTTTTGAACGTCAAGAATAACGGTGAGCGCGGACTTAGAGGTTATCATAGCCGCCGCCAGAAGCGCGAATACCGCCGCGGGAATGTTGCGGGCCAGCAAATACGCGGGCGAGGTTTCGCGGTCGGACGCTACAAAGAAGATGTTGATAACAAAGCTAAGCAGTATCACGCCGAGCGCGCTGTATGAAAGAGTTTTGGACGGTATCGAAGGAATAAGATTAAAAGCCTCAATCACCTTTAGCGCAACCGCGATAATGGTAGCGGGGACAAACGTTGCCCAACAAAGTTTTGATTTCATATAACTATCCTTTCAAAGGTAATATATAGTAACGTTAAACATATAATATTTTAAGACAAACCGTACGGGATGTCAAGAAATAAAAGTCAAAAAGAGGGAAAATATGAAAAAACTGCTGGCAGCCGCGGCTCTGGCGGCGGCTCTGATGATAGCGATTCCGCTGTTTACGGTAAAAAACAACGCGCTCGGTGACATCAAAAAGATGTTTAATTCTAAAAAAGAAGCAAAATCCGACGCGCTAACGGAGATTGTAGCCTATAACTTTAAAGAAGATTACTGCGGTGAGGGGCTTAAAGCGCTCGCTATAATTCTAAATTCGAATTATAAGGCGGGCGATAAGCTCAAAAGAATAAGCAAAAAAGATTTTTTAAAGAAATATAAAAACGGAGCAAGTTATTATTCTAAAATAGAAAAAACAGTTAAAGAAATCAGCGGCAGTTATATCACATACAAAGGCAAGCCCGCGCGGATTCCGTGCTGTTACATATCGAACGGGAAATGCCAGATTGATTACCCGTATATCAGAAAAACATCGAGCCCGTGGGATTTGCTGAGTAAAAGCTACACCTTTGACGCTAAGTCAAATGTCAGCCTCAACTCGATAAACGCTCTGTGCGAAAACGGTCTGAGCTATAAAGAAAGCCTGAGCAGGTATCTTAAGGATGTAAAAATACAAAACGCGTAATAACAGAATAGTACCCCTTTAAAAAGGGGTACATTCAACGTTAGTTGTGTCCCTTTTTAAAGGGACCTAAATTGTTAAATGCGCAGCATTTCAATTTAGAGGGATTGTTTAGCGTTAGCGGTCCTCTAAATGAATGTTCATATAAAGGAAAGATAATCCCCCAAAATCGAAGCGTAAACGCTTAACGATTTTGACCCCTTTAAAAAGGGGTACATATTTTTAAGTTTAAAAGTTCCTATAGTGTTTTACGTTGCGCTTGTTCTTGCGGTTGCGGCGCTTAATTATCGAACTGATTATGATATAGATTACGAGGAGGATTACAATAACCAGAATCGCGAGAATAAACCAGTTTGAAGCGATAATATTCTTGATGACATCGAGCACATAGAGGATTCCGCTGCGCTCAATTGTCTCGCTCGAAACGAGCTTTACTACGCCGATTTTCTGCTTGCCCTTAGCTTCGGGACCTTTGTAATAAACGGTAGCCTTGCCGATTACGTCACCCTTGTTGATTGTGGCGTCGACGCTCTTGGGAACCTTCTTTTCGATAACTATATCGGATTCCTTATAGTCAATCGGCACAATTGCGTTAATGTTCTTTTCGGGGACGAGCTGTACACTGTCCTTGCCCCAGGCGAGGTTGACCTTAACCTCACAGATGGGAGTTTCGGAAGAAGCGACCTGATTGAGCTCGAGCTGAGTCAAAGCCCAGCGGAACATAGCCTTGGCGTCAATCATTGTGCCGTATTCATCGGGCTCCTTGATGGGATTCATCATAAATACGCCGAGATACGAATAGCCGTCGGCTTCGCCCTTGGTGACCAAGCAGTGGCCCGCCTCGTCGGTAGTACCCGTCTTGATGCCCTGAGCGTACTGGTAATAATAGTTGCCGCCGCGGTTTTCGTCGATAAGGTAGTTAGTCGTAACGAGCGGATAGTCGTTGTTTTTCAGATAATATGTATCTGTATTGGTTATTGTTGAAAACTCGGGCAGAGTGAGCGCGTAACGCGCCATCTTGGCTAAATCGCTGGCGGTGGTGTAGTGGTTGGCGTGGTGAAGACCGTCGGGATTCTCAAAATGAGTGTTTTTACAGCCAAGCGCCTTAGCCTTGTCGTTCATCATCTTGACAAACTTCTTTATGTCGCCTTTGCCCACAAAATCCGCGAGCGTCATAGCGGCGTCATTACCCGAGGGAACCATCATACAATAGAGCAGCTCAAGAACAGAGAGGTTTTCGTTGACGTGGTCCTGAAGATTAGAAGTGGAGCTGCCTGTACCGGCGAGGGTATCGAGCACCTTCTGCTTGATTCTGACCTTGGTTTTTTCTAAATCCTTGACGTGCTCGGCGACTACGATATATGTCATAATCTTGGTAGTTGAAGCGGGATAGCGCTTTACGTCGGCGTCCTTGCTGAAAACTACCTGCCCCGTGTCGAGATTGACAATCAAAGCGGTTTTTGATTTGAGCTTTACGTCGTTTGTGTAGTTAACGGCTGAGGCGGGGATGATGTTTGAACAAACAATCATAATCACAACCATCAGCAACGCGATAAACGCGGATAGTCTCTTTTTCATATTTTAAACCTCCTAATCGGATGAGCCTATTATAATACAAAGTTATATTTTTGACAAGAGCGTATTATCAGTGGTAAGTGGTAAGTGAATGCTAAATTATCGGGAGCGGCAGGAGCAGCTCCCCTACAGTATATAACAGCCTATATCCTCATCAAATGCTAATTCAACGTTTCGTCGCCTGTGGTTTTGAACAAGCGTGTTATTTCTGCCTTGAGCGCCCTGTAGCGGTCGTCAAGCAGATTGTTTGAATCGAGAATCACATAGTCGGCTATCTTCTGACTCAAATCGAGGTTGCGTGTGTCGGCAAGACTGCTGATGCTGAGCTTCGGCAGACCGTGCTGGCGCGAGCCGAAGAAATCACCGGGGCCTCTGAGCTTGAAGTCGGCGTCGGCTATTTTAAAACCGTCGCTCGTTGAGCACATAGTTTTCAGCCTTTCAAATGCGGTCTGGGCGGTGCTGTCCGAAACGAGAATGCAATAGCTCTTTTCTTCTCCCCTGCCAACTCGTCCTCTGAGCTGATGAAGCTGCGAGAGCCCGAACCGCTCGGCGTTCTCTATCATCATAATTGTGGCGTTTGGCACGTCTATACCGACCTCGATAACAGTTGTGGCGACAAGGATTTTGAGCTTATCGTCGGCAAAGTCGCGCATCACGCTCTCTTTTTCGGCGGGCTTCATCTTGCCGTGAAGAATACCTACGGGAATATCGCTGAAATAGTTGAGCATAAGCTCGGCGGCGTATTCCTCGGCTGAGATCAAATCGCTCTCGCTCTCCTCGATAAGCGGACAAACTATATAAGCCTGTCTGCCCTTCTGAGCCTCTTTTTTGATAAAGCCGAGGGCTCTTTCGCGCTTTGAGGAATCGATTAGCAGGGTGTCAATCTCCTGTCGCCCAGGGGGCAGTTCGTCTATTATCGAAATGTCCAAATCACCGAAGATGATAAGTCCGAGCGTTCTGGGAATCGGCGTGGCGCTCATTACGAGCAGATGAGGGCTGTTGCCCTTTGAGAGCAGCTTTGCCCTTTGAGCAACGCCGAAACGGTGCTGTTCGTCGGTGACCACAAGCCCCAAATCGTTAAACAGCGTTTTGTCGGTTATCAGCGCGTGAGTGCCGATGACGAGGTCGATTTCGCCTGTTTCGAGACGCGCTCTTATACTCTCTTTTTCGCTCGGTTTGAGCGAGCCTGTGAGCAGAGCGACTTTTATTCCCGCAGGAGACAATAATTCGTTTATAGAATTATAGTGCTGTTCCGTCAGAATTTCTGTGGGAGCCATAAAGGCGCACTGCTTTCCGTTTTTAACGGTCGTATAACAGATTGACGCGGCAACAGCGGTTTTACCCGAGCCGACGTCGCCCTGAACAAGGCGGTTGAGGGTAATGTCGGGATTCATCATATCGCCGACGCACTCGCCTATCACGCGCTTCTGAGCGTTTGTGAGATTGAACGGCAGCAGCTTAGCGAAGCTGTCGGAATAATCTTTTATAATAACGTTTTTATTAGCCGCGCGCTTGCGGTTCTTTAAATCGCGCAAGCCGAGGTTTAAAACCAGAAGCTCCTCAACAACCAGTCGTTTTCGGGCTGTTTCGAGCGCCTCTATGCTTTCGGGAAAATGTATATTTTCAATTGCGTATTTTAAGCCGCACAGCTTAAAACGTGAGCGGACGCTCTCGGGCAGAGGGTCGTTAACCGTCTCGGGCAGAAGCTTCAGCGCCTTTTTTACGGCGTTTGTAACGACCTTGTTGTTAAGCCCCGCGGTAAGATTATAGATAGGCTGAACCGCGCTCGACTGATTATCGGGCTGGAATGTGGGCGAGGTCATACTCACCCCGTCAAGGGTATGAGAGGCTTTGCCGAAGAACAGATACGTCTGACCGTAGGCGAGCATATTCATAATGTAACGGTTATTAAAAAACACAAGCTCAGCCCCGCCGCTCTCGTCATAGACCGCGACCTTGGCGATAAACTTTCCGCTTTTGGTGTAATTCGATTTAAACGCTGAGCCGACAGTCGCGCGAATGCACACGGTGGTGTTGTCGGCGACGTCGCATATTTCGGTTATATCGGACCAGTCCTCGTAGTCGCGGGGATAATAGTTGAGCAGATTGCCCACGGAAAATACACCGAGCTTATTAAAAAGCTCGGCGCGCTTCTTGCCGATACCGCTCAAATTTTCAATTTTCATTGAGTATAGTGATGACATAGCCGTGACCTAAAACAGTATAAAAATCTTGATGCCAACCCTGCTGTCATTCTGAGCGTCAGCAAAGAATCTTAAAACACATTATGATAAGATTCTTCGTCGCTTAGCTCCTCAGAATGACAGAGAAATGAAAAAATCCTCAGAATGACACAAAAGGGGCAGCTCAAACAACTTTTGAGCCAGCCCCCTACGGTTTATATTTATTCTACACTGAGAACGAAGTAGTAAATCGGCTGTCCGCCGTTCACCATAGACACATCAACCTTTGAGCCGTACTTATCCTGGATGATGTCGTAGGCTTCCTGAGCGTCCTCCTCGCTGACGTCCGCGCCGTAAATGATGGTTACGAACGAAGTGTCGTGGTTAATCATATTCTTGGCGAGCTTAACGACCGCTTTGATCGGAGTCTTTTCGGTGATAGTCAGCTTGCCGTTCTCGAGCGCGATAATTTCGCCCTCTTTAATCTTGTGATGACCGAACTCGCTGTTGCGCGCGGCGAAAGTAACCTGACCTGTGGCTACCGCCTTGGCGGCGTCCATCATCATATCCTTGTTGCTCTCGGGCGAAAGCTCGGGGTCATAGTTGAGGATAGCTGTCATACCCTGCGGGATTGTGCGTGTGGGCACGATGATTACCTCTCTGTCCTCTACCATGGGAACTGTCTGCTGAGCAGCCATAATTATATTCTTATTGTTGGGAAGCACGATAACCGTCTTGGCGGGTGTAGCCATAACAGCCTCGTAAATATCGTCTGTGCTGGGATTCATCGACTGACCGCCCGACACAACATTGGCGCAGCCCAAATCCTTAAACAGATTTTTAAGACCGTCGCCCGCGGCTACAGCTACGAAGCCAACCTCCTCGGTGGGCTCGGCGTGCTCGAACTTCTGCTTAGTCTCTTTCTTTTTAGCGCCTGCGGAAGCGTTGTCCTCTTTAGCCTTGCGGTGCTGCTCTCTCATATTCTCAACCTTAACGGTGAGCAGCTGGCCGTATTCAAGACCTTTTTTGAGAGCGTCGCCGGGCTGCTCTGTATGAACGTGAACTTTTATAATTTCCTCATCGTTAACTACAACAACGCAGTCGCCGATAGTCTCGAGGAAAAGTCTGAGCTCGTTGGGGTCGGTGCCGATTTCGACATCTCTGCCCACGATAAACTCTGTACAATATGTGAAGTTGATAACCTCGTCAAACTCCGCGACAGTGCTTGTGAAGTTGTCGAGCTCCTCCTGAGAATTCTGCTCCTCAAACTCAACAACCTTGCCGTCCTTGAAGTAAGAGAGCATACCCTCAAAGATAGAGAGCAGTCCCATTCCGCCCGCGTCAACAACGCCAGCCTTTTTGAGAACAGGGAGATACTCGGGAGTTTTTTCGAGAGCCTCAGCCGCAGCGGTGCAAATATGCTCCCATACATATACGAGGTCGTCGTTCTTGTTGACAACCTTAAGACCGCCCTCGTAGCCTACACGGGCTACGGTGAGGATAGTACCCTCGGTGGGCTTCATAACAGCGTTGTAAGCGGCGTCAACGCCCAAACCTAAAGCGGTTACTACGTCTTTTCCTGTGATTTCTTCTTTGTCGCTAAGGCCCTGAGAGAAACCTCTGAACAGAAGCGAAAGGATTACGCCCGAGTTGCCTCTGGCGCCTCTGAGCATCGCCGAAGCCACAGCTTTAGCGATAACACCAGCCTCTGTGCTGTCCTCGTCCTTTATGGCGTTTACGGCAGCGGTAGTCGTCATAGACATATTTGTGCCTGTGTCGCCGTCGGGAACAGGGAAAATGTTGAGGTCGTTAATCATCAGCTTTTTGCTGCAGATATTGTTAGAGCCAGAGATAACAGCCTGTTTTAAGTCTTGTCCGTTCATAAAAACACTTCCTAACCATTAAGCCCACAATAAGGGATTATACAGTATATATTATACTAATAATAAAACAATTTTTCAAGTATATTTTATAAAATTCTTAATCTTTCGGTAGATTTAGTTTTCGCGGTTTTTTCGTCAATATCAAAAATAACCGCCTCGAGCTTGCATTCGTCCTTTTTGAGCTCAAAACGCACGGGCATTCTCGACTTGAATTTGTGAATAACAATCTCGGGTTTTACGCCCAAAACGGAGTTCATCGGGCCTGTCATTCCCACATCTGTAATATAGCCCGTACCGCCCTCGAGCACATGGTCGTCGGAGGTCTGGACATGAGTGTGAGTGCCGAACAGCGCCGAAACTCTGCCGTCAAGATAAAAGCCCATGGCGAGCTTCTCGGAGGTTGTCTCGGCGTGCATATCGACAACAATAATCTTGCTGTCAGTATTTTCAAGAATACCGTCAATCACGTCAAACGGACTTTGCAGCGAGTTATCAAGGAACATCGAGCCCATAATGTTTATGACGGTGACGCTCAGCCTGCCCATATCATACTCGCAAAAGCCGACGCCAGGTGTGGTGCCCTCAGGAAAATTGGCGGGGCGGATAATATAGGGCGTGTTGTCGAGGTAATCGTAGGCTTCTCTGCGGCGGAACGAGTGGTTGCCAAGAGTAATAACGTCAACTCCGCTGTCAAAGAGATAGCGCGCGGACACGGGCGTTACACCGTTGCCGTCGGCTGAGTTCTCGCCGTTGCAGATAACCATATCAATATCATAATACTTTTTGAGGTTGGGCAGCTTTGAGCGCAGAAACTCGCAGCCGACCTTGCCCACGACGTCACCTATACAAAGGATTTTCATAATATCATCTTTCTATATCTATGATAACAGTATTTTATCATAACGAAGGCGAGGTTGTAAAGAGTTATCTTTGTACTTTCAGCCTTTGTTTTTGCCCTATATCCTTGTTGAGAACATAGTCGACCTTTATCGAGTAATTTTCATCGTCTTTTATAAATTTTATTGTCCGTTTTTTAACTGTGCTATTACTCTCGCGAAAGCACTCTCTGAGCGCCATACGGGTTCTGAGAATATGTCGTGCCGTTTTATAGTCTCTCTCCCATTCGCTCCGCCTAAAAGCGAATTCGCGGCGAATGGTTTTTCCAAGCGGCAGAGTGACGTCGTTGAGCTTGAGCTTTTCGTGATAAGTATTAAATGCTGTCACTTCGCCGACCGACGGCGACAGCTCAAAAGGCAGTTTAAGGAAGAGAAAGGAAAGCTCGGATTTTTGGATATAATTCTTTTCGGGAATTATATTATATTTCTTAATTGGAATTTTATCCTCGTACTCCTCCCTGACGTCCGCCATAACCTCAGCCTCGCTGTGCACATACCTCTGCTTCTCCCCTATGATGACGACCGAATTCACGAGCAGTTGATTCTTAGCGACCGCTGACCCTCGCTTGACCTCGGCGGTACCGTTACTGACAACAATATCTGTTATCACGCCGTCGCGCTTCGCCTTGATGTTGCAGGGATAGGTTTTTGTCTTGTTCTTCGGGCGTTCGGCGAGCTGTTTGATTTCGACTGTCGCGACATTGTTTATGGCGTTAATCGACAGCCAGCGAACCTCGGGGAGCCTGAGCTGAATCTGCCGCTCCAACGACTGTGTGTTGAGGTTACTTTTAAGCATACCGACCTTGAACCCGCACTCGTCAAACACCGAGTTGATTTTCGACATACTCAGCCCCTCGGCGCCGACCACCTTGATGTCCCACACAAAATTGCTCATAACGCTGAGTATAATTACCGCCAGAACAGCACCGACAAGCAAGCCCTTTCTGCGCCTGTATTTTTTGATAAAAAACGGCAGCCCCACCCTGCGCTTTGAGCGAAGCCTTACCTTGGCAAAGCGCGCGGCGGGACGAATTCTGAGGTAATCACGCAGGAACATTTTTCCCTCATAGCCGCCTTCATACGGGATAAAATCCCAGTGACGTATTCCGCCGCGGCTGAGGATATTCAAAAATCTTTCGGGATATGGTCCGCTAATAGAAAAAACAATGTAGCCCCTGATAAGTCTTATAATCTTAAGCAGCATAACGTCACCTGATAAACTCTGTATTTGTGATGCATCCGTCAATAATCACGGCTGTGGGCGAGATACACTTGAGCGTCAGCCCTCTTCCGTAAAACGCGATTACCATTGAGCGGGTGTTGATTCTGATAACCTCGCTCTCGTATTTGAGCACGCCTGTTGAGCCCTCTACCATTACGGTTCGGTCGCCCGTAAACTCTATAACAGGCAGATTGTAGGTAAGCTCGAGAGGGATTTTGCGGCTTTTTTCTGATTTTTTCATTATCTGTCACCCGTTAACATATATATTAAAGGTGAATTGAATTGATGATAAAAAAGCAAAACAAAAGAGTATTTGTATTATTCACGTGCTTCTCCGCGGCGATTATCGCTCTGCTTGTTTTTGGCGGGGAATCTTGTGAGGGAGCGCTCAAAGGTATCAGACTGTGCCTCGGGGTGCTTGTACCGTCGCTGTTTTCTTTTACCGCGCTGTCGGTATTCGCGGCTGAGAGCGGACTGTCGGAGCATATGGGGCGCACGGCGGGTAAAGCCTTTAAGATACTTTTTAATGTTTCGGAAAACCTGTCGGCGGTAATGATTATGAGCCTGATAGGAGGTTATCCCGTCGGAGCGAGAGGTATCGCGGCGCTCAGAAAGCGCGGGGCAATCTCAGACACGGAGGCTCAGAAAGCCGCTTTAATAACCGTTGGCGCGGGGCCAGGGTTTTTGATTACTTATGTCGGAAACGGGCTTCTCGGATATCAGGAAATCGGCGTCTGTATGCTGAGTGCCCAGATTATCTCGGTCATAATTCTCGGCAATCTGAATAGAATTGTTTTCAGAGATAAAGAGCACAATAGTTCTTATAAAGAAATAAACAGCGCTCCTCTCCCCCTCTCAAACGCGCTCACAGAATCAATAACCAGCGCGGTATACGCTATGCTGGAGATGAGCGGGATGGTCATAGCTTTTTCTGTCGTGTTGAGGATAAGCGAGCGGTTTTTCGGTCAGTTTAATGTATATATATGTATGCTGCTCGAGGTGAGCTCGGCGTGCGAATATCTCAGCCGAAGCAACAATATAATACTGATAGCTTTCGCGGTAGGCTTCGGCGGAGTTTGTGTGCATTTTCAGGTGTTCGCCGCGCTAAAGGATATTAAACTGAAAAAAAGATTATTTTTCTTATACAGAATTATACAAAGTATTTTGACTGCTCTCATCACGAGCCTTTTAATAAAAGTTTTCAATATCAGCCTGCCTGTTTTCTCAAGCGTAAAGCATACGCCCGAGCTCGCGCTGAGCGCGTCGGCGGTCGGCGGAGCTATGTTGATAATCTGCGGGCTGAGCTTTATTTACTCTATTAAAAACCATTAGGATGAAAACAGTGTGATAAATCACACTATTCAAAATCTATGTTTCCGCTCAGTTTGTCCCTGCGGGACAACGAGCGATGACTGAATTTCCATTTACGCCTTATCTGCCCACTATAAGGCTGTAAACATCTTTAACGACATTTTGTGGGCAGAAAGGCTATGGAAATATTATGTGCGGAATTGCGGGAATGATTGACAGGTATGAGGATTTATCAACAAAGCTTAGTGTGCTTTCGGATATGAGCAAAACCCTCACTCGGCGCGGTCCCGACGAGAACGGGATTTTTATCGACCACAACACGGCGCTGATTCACCGCAGGCTTGTTGTTATCGACAAAGAAAACGGAAAACAGCCGATGATGTGCGGTATGAATAACGAAAAATACGTTATTGTTTATAACGGCGAGCTCTATAACACTGACGAGTTGAGGGCAGATTTGAGCGCGAAGGGCTACAGCTTTAAGGGACACAGCGACACCGAGGTTGTGCTCAAAAGTTATATCGAGTACGGCGAGAGCTGCGCCGAAAGGCTCAACGGAATCTTCGCCTTCGCGGTTTACGAAATGTACAACAAAAAGCTGTTTTTATGCCGCGACAGAATAGGAGTAAAGCCGCTTTTTTACAGCGAGTTTGAAAACGGGCTTGTGTTCGGCTCAGAGATAAAGGCGCTCTTGAAAAGCGGAAAGGTTGAGCCTGTTATTGACGAGGAGGGACTGTATGAAATCTTCTTTCTCGGTCCCGCGAGGACGCCCGGCAACGGAGTTTTTAAGAACGTTAAGGAATTATTGCCCGGGGAATACGCGGTATACGAGGGCGGCAAACTCAGCAAAAAGCGCTACTTTAAGCTTGAAGCTGTTGAGTTTGAGGACAGCGAAAAAACGGCAGTTGAACGCGTACGTTATCTGTTGACCGACGCGGTTGAAAAGCAGCTTGTGTCGGATGTTCCGCTGTGCTTTTTTCTGTCGGGAGGACTGGACAGCAGTATTATAGTTCAGACAGCTTCAAATTTCTATAAAAGAAATAACAGGAAGAACATCAATACTTACTCGGTTGAATACCGCGACAATATGAAATACTTTGAAAAGAGTCTGTTTCAGCCGACGGCTGACGTTGAATTCATAAAGCGTATGTCCAAGAACGCTGACACAATTCATCACGAGATTATTCTCGATAACCGAGAGCTCGCGGACGCTCTTTATGACAGTGTGCTCTCTAGAGACCTGCCGGGATATGTTGATGTGGACAGCTCGCTTTTGTTATTCTGCACAGAGATAAAGAAAAGCTTTACCGTTGCGCTTTCGGGCGAGTGCGCCGACGAGCTGTTTGGCGGGTACCCGTGGTATCATAATAAGGATATACTTTTTGAGGACAATTTTCCGTGGTCACGTTCGCTTGAAATCAGGAGGAGTATATTAAAAGACGGAGTTTTGACTAAGGGGGAGGAATATGTACGCCAAAAGTACCTCGACACAATCAAGGGAACCGATAAGCTTAAATCCGACAGCGAGCTCAGCGCGAGAATGAGAGAGATGTTCAGCCTCAACTACTACTGGTTTATGCAGTGCCTGCTTGAGCGCAAGGACAGATGCAGTATGTACAGCGGGCTTGAGGTGAGAGTGCCGTTCTGCGACTATCGGCTGGTTGAATACGCGTACAATATGCCGTGGGAAATCAAGGCGTACGGCGGTCGCGAAAAGGGCATTGTCAGAAAGGCGTTCGAGGATATTCTGCCGCGCGATATAGCGTGGCGAAAAAAGAGCCCCTACCCTAAAACTCACAATCCCGAATATATGAGAATCTGCGCCGAAAGAGTTGAAAAGATTTTGAATAAGAAAACTGTTCTCACAGAACTTCTCAGCGAGAGCGGCGTGAGAGACATAATAAACAACCCTGAGGGAATAAGCTCGCCGTGGTACGGTCAGCTTATGAAAGCTCCGCAGATTCTG
The DNA here is from genome assembly GCA_020625875.1 of bacterium. Classification (GTDB taxonomy): domain Bacteria; phylum Bacillota; class Clostridia; order Oscillospirales; family Acutalibacteraceae; genus Ruminococcoides. The sequence goes on from JAHLAX010000051.1 coordinate 29,016, forward strand.
GCGTATATTATTGAGCTTGACTATTGGTTTGAGGAATATGGAGTTGAGATAACGCTATAGGCTTCCCACAAGGGAAGGCTTGTCTAATCGCGGCTTATGTGTTATGATAGCTGTGGTGATGATATGACAAAATCACGGTACGATAAAATCGAGAGATTTTTTAGAAGCCACGATAAATTATATTTCTTATTAAGAATTATATACAGATTCAGCCCCTACCCTGTTTTTGTTATGTATCCGCTGATGCATTTCTATATTATATACTGCGGCAGGATAGCGGACGCTGTACGGATAGTGGTAGTGCCCGCGGTGACTTTCGTTTCGGTCACGCTGCTTCGGTACTTTATCAACAGGGCGAGACCTTATGAGGTGCTCGACATCAACCCGCTGATTAAAAAGAACAAAAGCGGACAGAGCTTCCCCAGCCGCCACGCGGCGAGCGTTTTTATTATAGCTATGGCGTTTTTGTATGTGAAAGTTTACGCGGGAGTTGCTATGTTCATTTTGGGCGTTCTGATGTGCGTGTCGAGGGTGCTCGCGGGCGTGCATTTTGTGTCGGACGTTGTCGTTGGAGCGGTTATCGCAGTTATTCTCGGAATATTCGGATTTTTTATTATATAAGGGAGCTGAAAAATTCAGCTCCTTTTTTGTTTCAAAAAGATTGACAAAAAATTAACAATGTGTTAAAATGCGTTAAACTATATACAAGATTATTATATTGTGTTATACTAAAAATTGGTGATGAAAATGAAAAAAAGTTTAGTGATAATACTTGTAATCGCGATAGCAATCGGACTGTTCGTGTTCGGCGTACACAGCTGTTCTTCGGATAATCAGGTATCTGTTCAGGCGCCCACCGAGCCTGCCCTGAAGGACGAATACGGAGTGGGATATAAGGTGAATTCCGACAACACTCTGGCTGTTACATCATACAGCGGCAAGGATATGGACGTCAGCATAGACACCGAATTTGACAACAAAACGGTTAAGAATATTGCCCAAAGCGCTTTTAAGGGTATGGATATTGAATCGGTAACGATGCCTGACGGGCTAAAGACCATTGACGGCTACGCGTTCGCTCTGTGCAAAAAGCTAAACACCGTCAACATTCCCGACAGCGTAACATCTATCGGCAACAACGCGTTTTTCGGCACTTTCGCCTTAACTGAAATTGAGCTGCCCAAAAATCTTGAGGAAATCGGAATCAACGCCTTTAACGCCTCGGCGATTGAGGAAATCATAATTCCCGAGAAGGTCAAATCAGTTGGAGATTACGCTTTCGCGAGTTGCTCCAATCTGAAAACAATCACGGTTTTGGGCAAAAATACTAAAGTGGCTTCAACAGCCTTTAACACAACCGCAAAAACAAAAGTTATCGCTCCTAAAGGTTCTTCGGCGATTAAGGTCGCTAAGAAACAGAAGCTGAGCTATACAGAAAAATAACACGGAGGTTCTGAAATGAGTAACAAAACATACCAGATTGTAGACAGCGTGCCCGCGCTTGAAAACGCTCTCAAAAGAGTAAGAGCGGCTCAGGCTAAGTTCGCCGAATACACACAGGAACAGGTCGACAAAATCTTCCTCGCTGCCGCCACAGCCGCGAACCGAGCGAGAATTCCGCTCGCTAAAATGGCGGTATCAGAAACGGGAATGGGTATAGTTGAGGACAAGGTCATTAAGAACCACTACGCCTCCGAGTATATTTACAACAAGTACCGTGACGCGAAGACCTGCGGCGTTGTCGAAAGAAACGAGGCTATGGGCACCACAAGAATCGCGGAGCCGATCGGTATTATCGGGGCGGTTATTCCTACAACCAACCCGACTTCAACCGCGATATTCAAATGCCTGTTAGCGCTCAAAACACGAAACGGAATTATCATCTCCCCTCACCCGAGAGCCAAGAACTGCACAATTGAGGCGTCAAAAATCGTTCTCGAAGCGGCTGTCGAAGCGGGCGCTCCCGAGGATATTATCGCGTGGATTGACAAGCCCTCACTCGAGATGACCAATATGGTAATGAGCGAGGTCGACACAATTCTCGCCACAGGCGGTCCCTCGATGGTTAAGGCAGCGTATTCCAGCGGCAAGCCCGCTCTGGGCGTCGGCGCGGGCAACGCTTCGGCTATTATCGACAAGAGCGCCGATATTACGGTCGCCGTAAACTCAATCATCCATTCAAAAACATTTGACAACGGTATGATTTGCGCCACCGAGCAGACTATTATCGCCGAGGAGTGCGTATACGACGCTGTCAAGGCTGAGTTTGAAAAGCGCGGCTGCTACTTCCTTAACGAAGAAGAAAAAGACAAAATCAGAAACACAATGATGATTAACGGCGCGCTCAACGCCCGAATCGTAGGTCAGCGCCCTGTTACAATCGCTAAGATGGCGGGCTTTGATATTCCCGAGGACACAAAGGTTATTATCGGCGAGACCTCAAACACCGACACAGACGAAGCCTTTGGTCATGAAAAGCTGACAACAATCCTCGGTATGTACAAGTCTAAAGACTTTGAGGATTCTCTCAATATTGCCGAGACGCTCCTCTTTAATAACGGCGGCTTAGGTCATACATCCGTACTCTGGATTGACAACGTCAACGAGAGAGAAAAGCTGATGACCTTCGCAAACAGAATGAAGACCTGCCGCCTTATTGTAAACACTCCCTCGTCACTCGGCGGCATCGGCGACATTTATAACTTCGACTTCACACCCTCGCTCACACTCGGCTGCGGCTCATGGGGCGGCAACTCGATTAGCGAGAACGTAGGATGCAAGCACTTACTCAATATTAAGACTGTCGCTGAGAGGAGAGAAAATATGCTGTGGTTCAAAGCGCCTGAAAAGGTATATATAAAGAAAGGCTGTATCCCCGTCGCTATCAAAGAGCTCGGCGAGGAAATGGATAAAAAGAAAGCCTTTATCGTAACTGACGAATTCTTATATAACAACGGTTACACCAAATGCGTAACCGACGAGCTCGACAAAATGGGTATAACTCACACCACGTTCTTTGACGTTCAGCCTGACCCGACGCTCAAGAGCGCTAAAGAGGGCGCTAAGGCTATGGCTGCCTTTAACCCCGACGTTATAATCGCGATAGGCGGCGGCTCGGCTATGGACGCGGGTAAAATCATGTGGGTACTCTATGAGCATCCCGAGGTTGACTTCGCCGATATGGCTATGAGATTCAGCGATATTCGCAAGAGGGTTTATAAGTTCCCGCATATGGGCGACAAGGCTTACTTCGTAGCTATCCCTACCTCCTCGGGTACAGGATCAGAGGTTACGCCGTTCGCCGTAATCACCGACGAAAACGACGGCACAAAATATCCTCTCGCCGATTACGAGCTTATGCCCGATATGGCGATTGTTGACGCCGATATGATGATGAGCGGTCCCAAGGGACTGACAGCCGCCTCGGGAATTGACGCCGTGTCCCACGCGCTTGAAGCTATCGCCTCAATGCTCGCGACTGACTTTACGGACAGCCTCGCCGAGAGAGCGTTAAAGGTGATTTTTGAGTATCTGCCCGCGTGCTATGACAACGGACAGAACGAACCCGTAGCCCGCGAGAAAGTGGCTCACGCGGCGACTATGGCGGGTATGGCTTTCGCCAACGCGTTCCTCGGAGTATGCCACTCTATGGCTCACAAGCTCGGCGCGTTCCACCATATAGCTCACGGCGTGGCAAACGCCCTTATGCTTGAATATGTAATCCGCTTCAACAGCGCTGAGGTTCCGAGAAAGATGGGTACGTTCCCGCAGTACGCTTATCCGCATACAAAGGCTAGATACGCAGAGGTCGCGCGTTACCTCGGATTCGGCGGCAAGGATGATGACGAGAGCGTAGAGAACCTTATCAAGGCGGTTAACGACCTCAAAGCCCGTGTGGGTATCAAAGAGACAATACGCGACTACGGCGTTGACGAAAAGTACTTCCTCGATACTCTTGACGATATGACCGAGCAGGCGTTCGACGACCAGTGTACAGGAGCTAACCCGAGATACCCGCTTATGGGCGAGATTAAGGAAATGTACCTCAAAGCTTACTATGGCAAGGATTACAAGGAGGCATAATAATGAAACTTGATAACATCATCTATGAAACAACAGGCAAGAAGATTTATCGCGACGGCGATAAGGTAATAAAGATTTTTGACGAAAACTTCTCAAAAGCCGCTGTTCTGAACGAAGCGCTCAATCAGGCGAGAGTTGAGGAAATCGGCACAATTAAAATCAACAAAATCCACGAGGTAACCAAGATTGACGGCAAGTGGGCGATTGTGTCAGACTATATCGAGGGCAAGACTATGGCTCAGCTTATGGAAGAAAACCCCGACAAGCTTGATGAGTTTATCGACAAGTTTGTTGATATTCAGATTTCAATTCTCTCAGAGCGCGCTCCTCTGCTCACAGATTTGCGCGATAAGATGCAGAAGAAAATCAGCGCCTCTGACCTCGACGCTACGGTGCGTTATGAGCTTCACAACCGTGTAAACGGTATGAAGAAACACAACAAGGTATGTCACGGCGACTTTGTACCGAGCAACGTTATCATCACTCCTACAGGCGACGCTTATGTCATCGATTGGGCTCACGTAACTCAGGGCAACGGCGCGGCTGACGCGGCGAGAACCTACCTTATGCTCACGCTGAAAGGTCAAAAAGAAATCGCCGAAAAGTATCTCAACGCTTATTGTTCCAAAACCGACACCGCAAAACAGCTTGTACAGAGCTGGATGCCGATTGTCGCTGCTTCACAGTCAGTCAAGAAGATTCCCGAAGAACGCGAACTGCTTATGAACTGGGCGAATATAGCGGAATACGTATAAGCAGTGGTCAGTGGACAGTGGTCAGTGATCAGTTGCTATTTATTACATAAAAAAGCGCTCCCAAGCATATAATAGCTTGGGAGTTGTTTTTTATGAAGCTTATACACAATATAGATTTTAAAAAGCTCGGGGCAAGCTGCGCCATAAGTCTTGGCGTGGGCGCGCTGTCGGGGTTAATCTCAATGTCGGGGATGAAGAATTTTGAGAGCGCTCAGAAGCCGCCGCTCACTCCGCCCTCGTGGCTCTTCCCCGTTGTATGGACTATACTGTTCTTACTTATGGGAGTTTCAGCCTATATAATCTATACAAATCATTACGCCGACCGCGAGACAAAAAACAAAGCTCTCGGGGTATACGCGGCACAGCTTGCCGTAAACTTTTTCTGGTCGATTATATTCTTCAACTTATCGGCGTATCTGTTCGCGTTTGTGTGGATCCTGCTTTTGCTCGCGCTTATTGTGATAATGACAAAAATGTTTTATGATATAAGCCCTCTAGCGGGATATTTACAGATACCGTATATAATCTGGACAGCGTTCGCGACATACCTGACGCTGGGAGTTTTTATAGTTAATATGTAAGAAGTCACGATAGCTGGCTTATTACATTCTTACATATACTGTTTTATACGTATGCCTGCCCTCATCCGCCTCGCTTTGCTCGGCACCTTCCCCAAACGGGGGAAGGCTGATAAAAAAAGCCGCCATATAGGCGGCTTTTATTAATCTACTCTTGTGTAATACAAATCAAGGAACATCTCAAAGAATTTCTTTTCGTCTACATAGAACTCAGCGTACTTTTTACCCTGCTTAACTTTACCTGGAACGTTCTTGATGTTAAGACCGCCGTATCCGCCTCGAAGCGCGGTTACAGAGAAATACGCGACCTCGTTGAGTCCGACATTGGTTGTGATATAAGCCTTAGAGTTGTTGTACACATCCAAGGGAGCGAAGATGTTAGACCTTGTTTTTGTAAAGACATTTTGACCAAAGCTCTCGAGGTAAATCTTCTGTCTTTCCATACGCAGGTTATTGCCCTCGACAGTTTCGTGGCTTCTCGCGCGGACGAAGGACTGCGCCAGATTTCCGTGCAGAGTATAGGTCTCGCCCTCGTTGAATTCGGCTACAGTCTCGGGCGACCTTACCGTTACGCCTCCGACAGAATCATTTATCGGAGCGATACCGTCCAGATTGAGCGCCAAGTAGAAATTAATCGGAAGATTATAGAACAGTCTTCTGACGGCTACGACCTCGTTCTGACAGCTTGTCTCAGCTCCGTCACCGTAGGCGTACGCGAGACATATCTGCTCGACGCGGCTGCCCGCGGCTTTACCGCTGGAGGTATAAAGATTGACCTCAGCCATTGTTTCACGAGAGATATTGACCATATTTATATCGCCCGTGTCTGTATTCATCGAAGCTATAAACAGCGAGTCAGCCTGACCGCCTGTGGCAAAATCATTACTTGTGGAATTAACATTGGTAATCTCCGCGTCACGGTCAGAACCCATACAAAGGATATTGATAACCTTGTCATTGTATTTATACTTGTGCCCTTTGTATATGATATACTGTCCGTTGTCTGTCGTTTCGGCAAACGAAGGAGTCTTGATGTTAAGTCCGCCGTTATCGAGCAGCGCGTTTTGTCCCGAAAAATACATCAGAACAATCGCCGTAACCATTATCACAATAAGTGAAATAAGCGCGATTATGATTCCCAAAGAAATCTTCTGCCACTTCTTCAGACGCTTCTTTCTGCGGTGATGCTTATGGTAATGGTGCTTATGCTTATGGCTTTTGTTGCTATTCTTTCTTTTTCTTCTGATATGCCCGGGCGAGAGCACCGACGGACTGATGTGATGATGGTGGTGGTGACGGCCGCTCGTTCTGGCGCGGCGCTTGTTCTGCCTATAAACAAAATCGTCGAGGTCTTCATACGCCGACGAGTTCTCACGCTCTATAGCTTCCTGAAGCTTTTTCTTTCGCTCATCATCGGCGCCGCCAAAGGCGACACTGCCGTCCTGCTCAATTGAATCAGGGTTTTGACCTGTTATTCTGGCATATTGTTCACTATCGTTGAATTTAAGGAACGAATCATTATCATCCTGAAGATTCGGGTTATGATTATGATTGTTTCCGTTACCCTGTAGGCTCATCCTTCACTAAAACCCCCTGTAATAGATACCTGCCGTCTCCCGAATTAAGACAGGTACTCAATGTTACTATCTTATCCTTTACACTAAACCTGTGTTTTAGTTTATCGTTGACTGTGCTGCTGACTGAGCGCGGGTTCTGGATTGAATCCAGATACTCTTTAAAAACCTTGTCCTCAGCAAAATTATAGGTGTTCATAATATGACGATCATCAAACTCATAGGCTGAAACAACCCTGTATGTCAGCTTGCGTTTGGGCGCGTAAATATAGAACTTTGAATGCTTATTCATAAACGAAGAATCTCTGTATTTATGAAGGTCGGCGAACATAGAGCCGTCCGCCATATTATGACCGTAAATCAGAGTAACTCTGTCGTCAAGGTCGGTACTGTTGCAGTACTCGCAATAAAGCGAACCCGCGTACTTATAGTTGCCGTAAATATCTTTATGAAGATAATAGTCATCTCGCGAATTGCTCTGAAGCAGCGGATAGTCTATATTTGTACCGGGGATATAGAGCCATCCGAAAATCTCTTTGTTTATTTTTTTCAGCGATTTGAAATCAATCGGATTATCCGAAACAGCGGCGTCGGTTTTTTTGCCGAAATCTTTTGCCGTTGTTTCAGAGGAAGCTGTCGCCTCGGTCACTTTATCAGAGCTGTCAGTTGAATTATTGAGAAGATTAAAAACAAAATAAGCCAGTACTCCGATAGCTATTATCAGTATCAGAATAACCGAGATGATGATAATTTTAAAACGCTTTTCTCTGTTCATAATTAGCACCTGCGCATTTCTTCACAAAGTACATTATAATCTTTATAACGCGAAGTGTCAAGAGTTATATAATATGAAAAAAGGCTTCCCGAAGGAAGCCTTAGTTTATGCGTTATTTCTTGCTAATCGCAAGCTTAACTCCGACAGCGCCCGCTATTACCGCGAAAGCAGCGGCGAAAATGATTATGAAGTACAGTCCGCTGTTGTCGCCCGTTTTAGGCGATGTGGTGCCCGAGTTAATTGAAACCTTGCTGCCTGAGCTTGTTGAGGAAGTGCCGATTTTTTCATAAATCGGAGTAGCCTCTACATCGCCCTGAAGCAATATTGTGATTTCTTTATCGGTTAATTTACCAAGCTCTAAAATGTATTTGCCGTTAATCTTCCAGCCCTTGAATTTATAACCGTTCTTAGGATGCGCAACCAGAGTAACGTGCTTGCCGTCTTCATCTACCTCGGTGGTATATGTAGCTGTGCCGCCGTTATTGTTATGAACAACAACATTATATTCAGTCGGTTTAGTAGGACTTGGGTTTTTATCGCTCTTTGCCGCGAAAGCAGGAACTGCCGCTAAAACAACGATCAACACCGCAAAGCATATAGCAAATACTCTTTTCATAAATATCATCCCTTCAGACAAAAAATGCATAGTTACATCAATACATATTGAATTATAACATAGTTTTTTTGAATTGTAAATAGGTTTTATGTAAAATTTTCACTTGAAAAAGACCTGTTTTAACTGTATAATTGGATAAACAACAACAGAAAGGTCTCAAAAATGAAAGCATTAATCGCTATGAGCGGCGGAGTTGACAGCTCGGTCGCGGCGCTTTTGATAAAGAACAAGGGCTTTGACGCCACAGGAATAACAATGAAGCTCTATGACAATGACGATGTCGGGCTAAAGAAAGACAACACCTGCTGCAGTGTTGACGATATTGCCGACGCCAGAGCAGTATGCGGCAGGCTGTCTATCCCCTATTATGTTTTCAACTTCAAAGAAAGCTTCAACGAACAAGTAATAGACAGATTTATAAAAGCTTATGAAAACGGCGCTACGCCAAATCCTTGCATCGACTGTAACCGTTATATAAAATTCGAGCGGCTTATGACCAGAATGAAAGAGCTTGAAATGGACTATGTTGTTACAGGGCACTACGCGAGAATCGAGTTTGACGAAAGCTCGGGCAGATATTTACTGAAAAAAGCGGTTGACGACTCTAAAGACCAGAGCTATGTGCTCTACTCCCTAACTCAGGAACAGCTCAAGCACACCCTCTTCCCTCTCGGCGAGCTCAACAAAACCGAAGTGCGCAGAATCGCCGAGGAAAACGGTTTTATTAACGCTAAAAAGCACGACAGCCAGGATATTTGCTTTGTACCTAACGGAAAATACGCGGAGTTTATTGAGAGTTACACAGGCAAAAACTATAAAAACGGCGACTTTGTTGACAAGAACGGCAACATACTCGGCGAGCACAAGGGTATAATCCGCTACACAATCGGTCAGCGCAAAGGGCTGGGGCTGGCGCTGCCTGAGCCTATGTATGTTTGTGAAAAGGATTTGGATAACAACAAGGTTATTCTGGGCAAAAATGAAGATTTGTTCTCGCGGGAGCTTTATGCCGAGGATGTCAACTTTATTTCTGTTAAAGAATTAAAAGAACCTGTGAGAGTTAACGCGAAGGTGCGATATAATCAAAAGGAACAGCCCGCTACCGCCGAGCAAGTCGGTGACAGACTTCACGTTGTGTTCGACGAACCTCAAAGAGCGATTTGCAAGGGACAGGCGGTAGTTCTGTATGACGGCGACACAGTGGTCGGCGGCGGAACAATAGAATAAAAGCACAAATAAATCATCAGCTTATGCGGTTTTTGCATAAGCTGATTCGTTTTGTCGTTTATTTGCATTATAACACATATTGAACCGTTGAAACCTTTTTATTATAATAGCAGTAACATCTGACAACAACACAGGGAGGTGCTCTGATTGTTCACATATAAACGCCGTGTAAAATACTACGAAACCGACAGAATGGGCGTTGTCCATCATTCAAACTATCTGAGAATAATCGAAGAAGCGCGTATGGTATGGTGTGACGAAAACATAATGACATACAAGGAAATGGAAAAAAGAGGCTGTATTATCCCCGCCGCTTCCGCAAGTGAAAACTTTCTTTCATACTTACGCTTTGACGATCCGTTCAGAATCGAAGTAAAGCTGATTGATTTTCAAGGAATAAAGATGACTTTCTCGTATAAAATCTTCAACGAGAATACCGAGGAACTCTGCTACACGGGAGAAAGCAGTCATTTCTTTGCCAAAGACTGCGGCAACGAGCAATATCTCCCATATATTTCGTTCAGAAAAGACTTTCCCGAACAATACAAGAAGCTAAGGGAACTGGCAGCGGAGTCTAAATAATATAATCCTCATCATCTTCTTGTTCAAAACAGTTTTTAACAGTGCTCAAAAAAAGCTGTGCAGCAGGATTGGCGTTGTTTTTCCGCCAAGCCATAACATATGTTAAGTCAGTCTCCACTCCGCTGAGATCCAGTTTTTTTATCAACGGAAGAGGAAAGCTCTCCACGAGCCTTGTCGGGAGTACAGATACTCCTCTGCCGGCTCCGACTGCCATAAACACAGAGCTCACATCGTCAAACTCATCGAGTGTGTTCGGAGAGAAATGAAACGTTCTGAAGATATCCATTATCTCCATATACAGAATAGGGTTTTCGGTCTCAGACAACAAGATAAAGCTCTGACCTTTTAAATCAAACGCTTTCATAATATTCTGTTTCGCTTTATAGTCCGACGAAACAATCAGACTGAGCGTATCCTTATGAGTCACTACATAATCAATATCATCGCTGTCGGGCAGCATATCCCTCAGCATAAAATAGAAATCGCAGTCTGTACCGCTGATTGCCGTTAAGCTGTCCACTCCCGAAAGACTCTCCATATCGACAGAAATATCGGGATACTTCTTTGAAAACTTTTTCAGCATTTTCGTAGGACAACTGATAGAAGTAGAATCATAAGCAAGTCGAAGGCTTCCGCCCTTTCCGCTGTTAAGCCGATTAACCACAGAGGTCGCTTTGTTAAGCGTGTCAATGATCTCCTGAGCGTAAGGAAGCAATAGTTTTCCTTCATATGTCAGAGAAACCTCGCGTCTTGTTCGTTCAAACAGCTTTACACCAAATTCTTTTTCGAGGTCTCGGATGTATCTGCTGACCGTCGACTGGCTCACATAATTCCGACGCGCGGCTTCAGAAAAGCTGAGTGTACGCGCCACTGAAATAAAACATTTTAACTGTATATGGTCCATACTTCGCTCCTATGCAATAAATAAACTATAATTAAAATATAAATGCTGATTTTGCATTAACAAATCATTGCTAATTATCTCAGGATTTGTTATAATTCAATTATAGCATAAGAAAATGCAAATTGTAAATAAAAGATTTAGGAGGATAATCATGGAAAGAATCGTTATTACAGGTATGGGCGCCGTCACACCTATCGGTATCGGTGTAGACAATTATTGGAACAATCTTATAGAGGGCAAGTCGGGGATCGACATAATCAAAAACTTTGACGTTTCGGAGCTTGCGGTTCAGATCGCGGGTGAGATCAAAGCGTTTAACCCCTCCGAGTACCTTCCGAAGGATGTTGTGCGCAAGACAGACGCGTTTATGCAGTACGCTTACATCGCCGCTGAGGAGGCTCTGAAGCAATCCAAGCTCGAGATTGATCCTACAAGAACAGGTATCGTTATGGGTACTGCAATGAGCGGTATCTCAACGATCGCTTTTACACAGGAAGCGCTCACAGGAGCTTCTCATAAAAAGGTAGGTCCGCGTTTTATCCCGAAAATCCTCGGTAATATCGCGGCGGCTAACATTGCTATCGCTCATAATATCCAAGGGCCGAGCTATACGATCTCAACAGCCTGCTCATCGGGCGGCGACGCAATTAACCAGGCGTCAATGCTGTTGAAAGCAGGCAAGGCGGATGTTATGATCGCCGTTGGCGCCGAGTCCGCTCATTGTCCTATCTTTATATATAGTCTTGCCAACGCAAAGGCGCTTTCAAGAAACAATGAAAATCCCCAAAAAGCCTCACGTCCGTTTGACGAGAGCCGCGACGGATTCGTAATCGGCGAGGGCGGCGGAGCTTTGGTGCTCGAAACCGAGTCCCACGCCAAAGCGCGCGGCGCTAAAATATACGGCGAGCTCCTTGCCTGCGGCAACACATGCGACGCGTACCATGTTACCGCTCCTCATCCCGAGGGACGCGGCGCTATCGCCTGTATGAAGCAGGCTATGGCGGAGGCTGATTTAAAACCTGAGGACATCGGCTACATCAACGCTCACGGCACCTCCACGCCAAAGGGAGACGAGGTTGAGGTGCACTCTGTCACCGAGGTATTCGGCGACAATCCTCCGCTCGTAAGCTCTACAAAGGGCGCCACAGGGCATATGATGGGCGCGGGCGGTATTACGGAAGTTATCGCCTGTATCAAGTCGCTTGAAACAGGAATTGTACCGCCGACTATTAATCTTGAGAATCCTATTCCCGACGCCAAAATTGACTTTGTTCCGAACAAGGCAAGAAAGGCTGATATAGAATACGCTATGTCAAACGCTTTCGGCTTTGGCGGTCAGAACTCAAGTGTAATAGTTGGAAAATATAAATAAATTTTGGAGGCATGATAAAAAGTAAGTGGTAAAGTAATCCGAGAACTCTGACGATGTGCTACAATAGAGGTAGCAGAAAGACAGAGTAGATACTAATTCGT